>NZ_CP136522.1:0-320961 GCF_033180165.1 Shewanella youngdeokensis | reverse complement strand
TTTAGGCTCTTGCAGTATCTTTATGGCGATTTTAGCTTTCTCATTATGCTTATTAGGCAGTTTTTTAGTGCGCTCTGGCGTGGTGCAGTCGGTACATGCATTTGCTTCTGATCCGACTCGAGGCTTGTCAATTCTGATGTTGCTTGTCGTCTTTTCAGGTGCTGCGCTAACCCTATTCGCGCAGCGCACTCCACTTAAAGCGGCGCCGCTAACCTTTACCTTGCGGTCGAAAGAAAGCCTAATTTTATTAGGTAACATGCTGCTGGTCATTGCCGCGATTTCGATACTACTAGGCACATGTTACCCACTGATCTTTGAAGTTATCACCGGTTATACCATTTCAGTTGGCGCGCCCTATTTTAATAGTATATTTGTGCCGATTGCAGGGCTGATTTTTTTACTGATGGGTTTTGCCCCTCTGCAAGCGTGGCAACAAGGTAGCAAGATTAACGCATCAATTGTGTTAGCGATTGTGTGCTTTGTTATGGCTTTACTGGCTACTTATATCTGCGCAGATAGCTTTAATGCATGGCTATTATTGGGCTTATTTTCTGCCTTATGGATAATCTGTGCCACCGGCCTTGCCATAGTACACAAAATTGCGGCTAAGCCCTGCGCAGATAATGCCAGCACTCACAGTGTCCGTTTTTACGCCATGTGTATTGCACACATTGGGGTGGCAGTATCGATACTGGGCGCAACTATGGTGTCTAATTTTGAAACCGAAGAGCTGCTACGTATGGGGCCTGGTCAGGGTAAAACCATGGGGCAGTACAGCTTTATTTTTGAAGAAACCCAAGCCGTTGATGCCAAAAGCTACACCGCCATTCAAGCTCAAATAATGGTGGTCGATGAGCAAGACAACTTCGTCACCTACCTTTACCCGCAACGACAAACGTTTAAAACCAATGCCATGGAAATGTCGGCAGCCGGTATACAAAGCGGATTTTTTGGCGACTTATATGTGTCAATGGGCCAACAGCTCACCGACAACCCTGGCTTAAACAATAACGAATACCTGATCCGCATTAGCTATAAGCCCTTGGTCAACTGGATCTGGTACGGCGCAATGTTGATGATGTTTGGCGGACTAATCATTGTCATTTGCACCCAAGTAAAACGCGTTAAATCGCGCTCAATAGCACCACAGCAACAGGAGCCATGCAATGAATTTGCATCATAAGTGGCTAAGCAACATAGCAAGCAACCACGGCGTTCTGCGCCGCTTATTGGCGTTACTTATATTGCTACCGTCATTGGTGGTAATGACAGTAAGCGCTGACATTAACCCTGCACCAATCCAATACAGCAACGAGCAAAAGCGCGATTTAGGCTTTGAAATAGCGCGGGAACTACGCTGCCCCATGGCAGTAAACCAAAACCTTTATGACTCAAAAAGCAAAATAGCCAGCGAACTAAAAGGCCAGATCTTTTTAATGCTTGATGAAGGCCAATCTAAAGCCGCCATCATCGACTTTATGGTTGAACGTTACGGTGAAAAAATCCGCTACTTGCCTTCGTTTAACAGCAATACATTGGTGCTATGGCTACTACCGTTAATACTGGTGTTACTCGCCGTTGCTGGACTCATTTTCTTTATAAGGCCAACGCTAAAAGCGCAACAATCTAATCAGGACATCACCCATGACTAATTCGGCAACTCGCCCATTTTTATTCGCCAAGCAAGCGCTAACCTCTTTGTTATCTATCGCAGCTTTGGGCTTAGCGTTGGCTAGCCCTGTGCATGCCGCCATTCCCACCGTAAAAGTGTACAGCACCGGAGACCCCATCGAAAAGCCGATGATTATGTCGCGCTTTATCGAGATGAGTGCAGCACGAGAAGTACCCGATGTCAGTTTTAAAGATAGCGATGGCGGCTCTGTTAACTTAAAACAGTTTAAAGGCAAAGTGGTGATCGTCAGTTTATGGGCCACATGGTGCGCCCCTTGCTTACAAGAGATCCCGATGTTTGAAGCCATTAGGCAACGTAATAAAGACAATGACCTCGTCGTGCTGCCAATCTCTATTAATGAAGACAGCGACCAAGTCGCAGCCTTTTTAGAACGCCATGATTTGGGTTACTACAAAACCTGGCTCGATCCACAAAAGAACATCGACAACGTGATGCCAGCAGATATTGTGCCAGCAACTTACGTATTTGATGGCTCGGGCAACCTCATCGGATTTTTACGTGGCTACCTCGACTGGAGCGACAAAGACGTGCAACCTTACCTAGAAAAGCTCATTAAAAAATACGCTAAACGATAAGCCCAATTCATTAGCAACGGCTAGGCAGATATTAACTTCAGTATCTGCCATTAGCACGCTAGCACGAGCCAATGACTGTTTTTTACACTCAATTGCGTTACAGTCATATTTTAAACTTAACGAGTTCGAGCAATGGAAGTGTTTAACATTAGCCGTATAACCACCCCAAAAGGGATCTTCAGGCTAGCAGGCATAGCAGACAACACACCTAATGCTACAACCTTAATTTCGGTCACCAGCCTTGATATCCTCAGTACCGATGGCTGGCAAGCGTTAGCAGTAAGTACAGATTCGGTACAAGCCATTATTCAGAGCATCCAACTCCAAATTATTGACCACCTGCAGGTCGACAACCCGCCACGATTACAATCACCAGAGACGACCAAACGCTAAAATCAATCAACATACATCGTTTACAATAATGCCCTCACCAAGCTGAACCGAGCACGAGTAGCAATTCAAATCCGTGGCTTTCAATTTAAAGAGCACTTCATTACTATGGCCAGCAATGACTCATACCAAGGATATTACCAATGAAACTATCTGCTTTAGACCAAGCCCTTTTTGACCACCTGTATCGTGATATTCATGAGTTTCGTGCAACGTTCGACCTACCAATAGCCGATACGGCATCGTTAGATGATATAGCCGACACCTTACATACCTCTCTTGCAATTGAAGAGCTAACAGAGCTTGCCGAAGCCGACAGCCGTGTTGAGCAAGCTGACGCAATTGTTGATTCGGTTTATGTATTAATGGGCCGCTTAGTGCACCTTGGTGCGACCAAAATCAGCGATCGTCTTGAGATCAGCTATGTTATTGACTTGCTATTACATGTAGCCAAAAACCGCGAAATCGATTTTGTCAGCTGCTGGGATGAAGTGCACTCAAGCAACATGAGTAAAGTGTGCCGCAACCAACAAGAGCTGGCCGAAACAATCGCATTTTACGCCGAGCAAGGTGTTGAAATTGTTGGCAGCAGCAAAGGTGATTTTATTATTGCTAAGTGCGCTAAAGATGTTGATATGAATGGTAAAATTGTACGCCAAGGCAAAGTGTTAAAATCGGTTTACTATCGTCCTGCAGATTTAGAAAAGTTAGTGAAGGCTTAATATCTATCTGCCAGCTCCTCTCACTTTGCCAACCGATGATTTAAGTAATAGTAAACAGCTAAAGATAATAGCTGTTTACTGGCATTCGTTTAAAAAAAGCTAACCAAATAAAGTTTAAAGTCTTATATTCAAACAATACCAACAAGATTTAAAACCTTATTAAATTATTGAAATTTAATAAGTGTCAGGTCATTGTCGCCCTTATGACGTTACAGCAATCGTTTGTGGTAGGTAGTATTTGTCCGAACAGCAGAAGGGATTAAATGATGATAGTTAGGAAGTTAAGGTTGCAACGTGGCTGGTCGCAAGACCATTTATCTCAACTAAGTGGGTTAAGCGTAAGAACAATCCAAAGAATTGAGCGCGGCCAAAATGCGGGTCTTGAGTCTTTGAAATCTTTAGCTGCTGTATTTGAAATCCAAGTAACTGACCTTCAAATGGAGCCACAAATGAACGATGCAATTAAAGTAACTGCTGATGAAAAAGCAGCCTTGGAACAAGTAAGAAAAATAAAGGGTTTCTATTCCAACTTAATCTCATATGTGTTGGTCATTACATTACTCTTTATCATCAATTTTATCACTAACCCTAGCTATATTTGGGCATGGTGGCCAGCACTAGGCTGGGGCGTTGGTATAGCATGTCATGGGTTAAGAGCCTTTGAAATATTAAATTTTTTGGGACCCGATTGGGAAAAGAAACAGGTAGAAAAACGCTTAGGTAGGAAGCTGTAAGTTCAACATCACCAGATGACTGGAGGGGTTAACCTCCAGCTCGCATGCCAAAGCATGCTTAGCACCATACCCTGACAAACTCACCCAGCTTTGGCGAGCTCAACCTTGGTTGTACCAGCCCCTATGGTAAGACGCTGTTCAAGCTCGGCCGCTAATTTTTCTGGGTCACTGACAACGAGTTTAAGCTCACTTATCGGTTCGGGTAACTGCCCAAAACCACCAAAATAGGTTTGCGATTGGCTAAATTTAAGCTGTAAGTTCGCCACAAGTCCTAGCCCTGAACAACAACGCCGCCCAAGCTCCCCGAATGCCGCCGTAATGCAAAAGCGATACTCGGTTTGGTTTTATCGATATGACTCTGGCCGTAACACAACAAGCCAGCTAAATGGGCTCTGCGCCGCGTTGCTCAATGCGTAAAATACAGGGGGTTTTAATCTTAATAATACTATTGTTATGCACCAACTCATGCTCATACCATTGTATGTATAAACGGAGTTTAGCGTTGTCGTTAAATTCATTAGTGTTATAAAAGCTGCGGTAGCAACGAGCGTGTTTTAAGTAGCCAGAATGGTATAGCTTTAAGGTGCGCTCACCTATGTGGATCTCCCTAAAGTCGACCCCATGAGCTGAGTTATACGGAAAATGATAACGACCATATTGATAACTGCCGTCGAGAACCTCAATGTTTTGGCCTTTCGTTAATATCGAACTAATTTGTAGCGCATTAACGCGGCTCGTTAAACATACGCCACTGACCAAAACGCAGCAAAATACCGCCACAACCCAACGAGCGACCCCTTGCGGTTTACACAAGCAAACAACAGCCCAAATAACAAAAATTAGCACGGCCACCAGCAACAATGCCAGTTCGTAGTTTGCCCATTGGCCCGCATCAAATGAAGTTACCCAATATGTCATACCCAGCCTCCATACAAACAGCTCCACCTGCTTGCTCAATATTGCTAAATACCGGTCACCTCGAACCTTTAATCATCGCTAATGGCGCCAAGCATACTTAACTGCCTCGCAAAATGACTTTGTTTTGACCGGTATATATTCATATGGAATGGCGCTAAAAACAGCGGAAGTACCGCAGTAATCAAGCCAACATCGTACATTTACGACTCATTAAGTATAGACAGTTTTACTCAGTGTCCAGCAGGTTTGACGAGGAACTCTGGGGTTAAATAAGCTCAATTTTAGGCATAAAAAAACGTCTTCACTAGAAGACGTTTATTATGATGACGTTAGCGTAAAGCACGCGCAAACAGTGCTCCAATCAAAAAACTAAATAATCTAATCCGAGTGCTATAAAGAGTGATAGCCCCGCCCAATTATTGTTTAAAAAAGCTTTAAAGCATGGCGCGCGGTCACGGCTGTAAATCAATTTTTGCTGGTAAAATACAAAGCCGATAAATGCCACAATACCAAGGCCGTAGATCGCGCCTCGCTCGGCAATAATCCCCGCTACAATAAAACACACCAACGCCGCAAACTGAAATGCAGCAATAATTTGCCGATCAAATCGACCAAATAAAATTGCAGTTGATTTAATGCCGACCTTTAGATCGTCATCGCGATCGACCATGGCATACATGGTGTCGTAAGCCACAGTCCAACACCAATTGGCGGCAAATAACCACCAAGCTTCAACCGGTACAGTACCGGTTTGAGCGGCGTAGGCCATGGGAATAGACCAGCTCCAAACTGTACCCAAAAACATCTGCGGCATATTGGTGTAACGCTTGGTAAAAGGATAAATAATGGTAAGAATAATGCCAATAACCGATAGTTTAACCACCAGCAGGTTAAGCTGTAACACAAGAAAAAAAGCAAACAAGCCCATGACGGCAAACAGTAACAATGCTTCTTTACTGCTTGCCTCGCCACTGGCTAGAGGTCGAGATTGAGTGCGCTCAACATGTGCGTCCAGGTTGCGGTCGGCGTAATCATTAATCACACAACCACAAGCACGCATGACCACCACGCCAACCATAAATATCATTAGCACTTTGACGTCGGGCATACCGCCAGCCGCAAACATCAATGCCATTAAGCAGGGCCATAGTAACAGTAAAGTCCCTATCGGTCGGTCCAAGCGACTCAGCCGCATATAAACATCTAATTTATTGCTTAAATTCATTTTATGAGGCTCTCCTAAAACGGCTTTGGCCTTTAGTTTATACCTCCATTATGACTAAGCTGAACCAGTATTCAACCGCTATGGTCAATCTAATGTAAATAGTGTTACTACTTCTTTTCTAAGCGTGCGTAAGCGATCACTAACCATTTACTGCCAACATCTAAAAAGTTAACCTGAATACGGGCTTGCGCACCACTCCCTTCGTAGTTGGTCACAGTACCTTCACCAAATTTAGGGTGGTTAACCCGCTGGCCAATCTTAAATCCTGACTCATTAAAGGCGCTGTCTTGTTTGCCAAAGCGAGTACTTACTGCGGGCGCTTTGACTTCGGTGCGCATACGGATCTCTTGTACAAACTGCTCTGGGATCTCTTTTACAAAGCGAGACGGCCTAGCAAAACTCTCTCGGCCATATATACGTCGAGATTCAGCATAGGTAATGTACAGCCGCTGCATCGCACGCGTCATACCAACGTAGCAAAGACGACGCTCTTCATCGAGCCTGTCACCTTCTTCTATTGCCATTTGACTCGGGAACAACCCTTCTTCAACACCGGCCATAAACACCATTGGGAACTCTAGACCTTTAGCTGAGTGCAATGTCATTAACTGCACTGCATCGGTAAATTCGTCAGCTTGGCCTTCACCCGCTTCTAGTGCTGCGTGAGACAAAAAGGCATTTAACTCACCCATATCTTCAAGATCTTCTGGCACCACAAAACTGCGGGCTGCGGTAACAAGCTCTTCTAAGTTCTCAACTCTTGCTCTGGCCTTTTCACCCTTTTCAGTTTCGTACATTAACTTAAGGCCAGACTGCTGAATGACATGATCGGTGCGTCGGTGTAATGACTGCTCTTCAGTGTCGACTCTTAAAGCCACAATCAAGTCCATAAAGCCACGCACGGCATTTGCAGCACGACCACTGAGAACCTTTTCATCAAGCAAACGAACACATGCGTCCCATAGCGTCAGCTCTTGTTGGCGAGCCGTTGTTCGCATGATCTCTAGCGTTCGACCACCAATACCACGTGCCGGCGTGTTAACTACTCGCTCAAATGCGGCATCGTCATTTTTATTGCTGATAAGCCGTAAATAGCCCATCGCATCTTTAATCTCTTGGCGTTCGAAGAAACGTAAGCCACCATATATACGATACGCAATCCCTTTATGTAGCAATGCTTCTTCTAGCACGCGCGACTGGGCGTTTGAGCGGTACAAAATAGCGCAATCTTCTAACTTACCGCCTTCATCTTGCCAGTCGTTAATTCGACCAACAATAAAGCGGGCTTCGTCCATTTCGTTAAACGCACAATAGAGGCCTATCGGCTCGCCGTCTTTATCGTCAGTCCACAGCTTTTTACCCATACGATCAGGGTTGTTAGCAATCAGTTCGTTAGAGGCGTTCAAGATATTGGCGCTCGAACGATAGTTCTGCTCCAGCCGAATCGTTTGGGCAGCGGGAAAGTCGCCTAAAAATTTATGTAGGTTTTCAACCTGGGCGCCACGCCAACCATAAATGGACTGGTCATCATCACCAACAATCATTACGTTTGCCGTTGAGCCTGCAAGCACACGGATCCAAGCGTATTGAATGGCGTTAGTGTCTTGAAACTCATCCACCAAAATATGCTTAAAACGGTCTTGGTAGTGGTCTAAAATGTGTGGTTTATTGAGCCATAATTCATGAGCCCGTAATAAGATTTCGGCAAAATCAACCAAACCCGCACGATCGCAAGAGTCTTGGTAGACCTGATAAATTTTAAGTAAGTTTTGCTCAATCGGAAAACCACCCGCATCGATATGCGACGGGCGCAGACCCAAATCTTTTTTACCGTTAATATAACCTTGAGCTTGTCTTGGCGGGTATTGCTTTTCGTCCAAATTAAGGCTTTTTAGAATGCGTTTAATCAAGCGTAGCTGATCATCTGAATCTAAAATTTGAAAGCTTTGCGGTAAGTTGGCGTCTTTATAATGTGTGCGCAGCAGTCGATGAGCTAAACCGTGGAACGTACCGATCCACATGCGACTCATGTTACTACCAGCCACTTTTTCAACACGCTCACGCATCTCTTTAGCGGCTTTATTGGTAAAAGTCACCGCTAAAATGGCATAAGGACTTTGCTGTTCGACCTGCATCAGCCAAGCAATTCTGTGAGTTAACACTCGAGTTTTACCGCTGCCCGCGCCAGCTAAAACTAACATACTGGATTGCGGCGCGCTTACGGCTTCACGCTGCTTGTCATTTAGGCCGTCGAGTAAAGAAGATACGTCCATTATTGCCTCCAAAAAAATCAATGAAGCAGTATAACAGAACCTAGATTCTATTCACGACCGATTGCTTAAGTAAGCCCGCCAAACAAAAATGAACCGTTACGGACTAAATACAGCTTTACTGCTGTCGATTTATACTTTTTCAGCAGCCACAATCGACACCTCAACTAATAAGGCATCACGCGCCATTTTTGCCGCCACACAAGCTCGTGCAGGCGCATAGCCTTCTGGCACCCATGCGTCCCATACCGCATTCATTGCGGCAAAATACTGCATGTCTTTTACATAGATAGTCGCTGACAGAATATGCTCTCGATCACTGCCCGCTTGCAGTAATAAAGCGTCCACTTTATCGAGCATTGACTGAGTCTGCTCGGTGATCCCTTGCGTTGCGTCTTTACCTACTTGCCCACATAAATAGACCGTACCGTTATGCTTCACAATACGGCTCATACGGTTATTGGTTTCTACTCTTTCTATATTCATATTTAACACTCGCTTATGGGGTAAATAGCTAACAATTAAGGCTGGCAAACTTGCCAAAATTCAATCAATTTTCCATTTAATAATACTTATCATTCAGGCAGATGATTTATTGTTGAATGGCTTGTTCCCAGTTTAAGAAATTAGATCCTATACTTAAATGCAAGCACCGTAATCATGGATTGATTTTTCATATTTTTTAAAGGATTAAAATGTTCTCGATATCGAGCCTCTGTAGCACTTTACGCATATATATTCTGACTCGCCAATCTTGGCGACTGTTGATGCGTAACCATAACGTAAAGACTCATCCAAGCCCCTTTCCCAATAAGCTTACCTTTTACGGTGTTTTAAGCTCATTTGGCATTCTCGTTAATTTTTTAATCTTTAGGCTCACATCAAACCGCGGCAGTAAATCACTAGCCCAGTTCTTGAATGCCATCAAGAACCGCGGTGCTTAACAACTTGAGTTAGGAAATTTGTATGCTAACAATGAAAAGACACACACTAAAACCATGGTTGATTGCCCTTACGGTTGTCAGCCTTACATCACTTTGTTTAGCGATGTTTATCTTCATTACCGAGCCAACACAAGATCAAACCCTATTATTTGCCGTTACGCTATTTAGCGTGGCGAATTTATCTGTATTAAGTGTTGGTCTATTTCAAGTGCTGAGCGTTACTCCCCGTATTAGACACCTTACGAAGTGTGTCCGTCGCTGGTCCAATGGCGATTTAAACACTCGTAATCAAATTGGTAGTTACGGTGAGTTAAGTGAGTTAGAACTCGAACTCAATCATATGTTTAGCCGAGTTAAAAATATTTCAGTTCAAGAAGAGGCCAATCAAAAAACCATTCTAAGTAAGAACCACTTGCTGTCAGCCATTTTAAACTCAGCTGCCGCCGCCATTTATGGCGTAGATGAAAATGGTCGCTGCATATTTGCCAACCCTCAATGTGTAAAACTACTTGGTTACCGCACCGAAGAACAGCTCATTGCTTGCAATATGGGTAAGCTGGTACATCAAAATAAAGATGAAAACGACCTGGCAAATTCGATATCTGAACAACAAATTAAGCGTGACATCCATCTTAAAGAAGACCATTTTTGGCGCGCAGATGGCAGCAGTTTTCCGGTGGAATACTGGTCACACCCAATGACTTTAAGCGAAGACAAAATGGGGGCAGTGATCTCGTTTCACGATAATAGCGAACGCCTCGAAGCTGAAGCCAAAATTCGTCATCAAGCCCATTACGATGCACTGACTGATCTTCCCAATCGCTTTTTGGCATTAAGGCGTTTAGAGCAGCTAGTTGAGTCGTCTGAACGTAGCGGTAAAATGCTGGCGGTTATCTTTCTCGACTTAGATGACTTTAAGAAAATTAATGACTCATTAGGTCACGAAGCTGGTGACCAACTACTGATCACTGCGGCAGAAAGACTATTAAAAGCAACTCGTAAAGAGGACACTGTAGGCCGCCTTGGTGGTGACGAGTTCATTATTTTACTCGATGGACTTACCAGCGCTAATGACGCTCAACCCTTGGCAGAGAATCTCATTGGCGGCTTTAGAAAGCCATTTTACATTGATAATCGACAACTTATTTTAACCGCTAGTATCGGTATCGCCATCTATCCCAATGATGGTAAAAACCCGTCAGAACTGCTGAGAAACGCTGACTCAGCCATGTACCACACGAAAAGTATTGGTCGTAATACTTACTCTTACTTTACTCACGCCATGAATAAAGAAGTCTCGCGTCGCTTAGCCATTGAAGAACAAATACATGGTGCAATGGAACGCGGTGAGTTACAGGTGCATTACCAAATCCAGCTCGATATCAGAGATGGCAGCATTATGGGCGCTGAAGCGCTTCTAAGGTGGAACAATGCAGTGCTAGGCAATGTCTCACCGGCTGAATTTGTTCCGATTGCAGAACAAACTGGCGTAATCGAATCTATGGGTGAGTTCATTTTAAATCAAGCTCTTAGCGCAGCTCAAGTCTGGCATAAAACCTTTGATAGTAACTTTAGAGTTGCCATAAATCTGTCACCAAGGCAGTTTAGAAATCCCAACCTAGTTAAGCTCATAACCGAAAGTGTTGAACAGCGAGGTATGAAGCCGGAAGATTTAGAACTCGAGATCACCGAAGGGGTATTGTTAAGCGGTCATGCTTATACTCTGGACGCGTTAATGGCATTGAGTAAGGCAGGTTTTTGTATCTCGATGGATGACTTTGGTACTGGCTATTCATCGCTCAGTTACTTACGGACTTATCCTTTCCAAATTTTGAAAATTGATCGCAGTTTCATTAAGGACATGAACACCGACGACACCAGTAAAGAGCTGATTATTGCCACCATAGAAATGGCTCATGCACTCGGCATTAGAGTGATAGCAGAGGGTGTAGAAACGCAAGATCAGCTTGATGAATTAAGCTTTATGATGTGCGATTACGCGCAAGGTTTTTTAATTAGCAAACCTGCACCTTTTGAGGAGTTACTTAAAATTGGTGAGCGCTTTAAGCAAGAAGCCCAAGCCAAAATAAAGTCAGAAAAAGAGGCCGACAATAAGCCAGTTAAAACTTACAGCTAACCACTACGCCATGGTATTGAATGCAGTCGTTCACCCGCGCTTTTTGCACCTTAGGCAGTGAAGAGATAGCAACAAATTGGTATTGCGAATGCTCGCTACTAAGAGTGATACTGTCATCAGAGTTGATATCACAGCTAAATATAAACGCTTGTGAGTTATAAGCGCTGTGATAGTAAACGCCTGAAAGGTAATTAACAGTTACCGTTAATCCTAACTCTTCTTGGCATTCTCGGATCAGTGCCTCATGAATCGTTTCGCCCGGCTCTAATGCTCCACCGGGTAAGCCCCAGTTGCACGAACCATAGGTGGCTTTGAGTAGTAATACCTCTTGCTCAGTAGCGCCTTGCCGTAAAATTACGGCGTGACTGCTTAATCTAAATTTATCGTCAAACGCCATGATTACCCACCTGAATATTCCTAAGCAATCGATTTATCATCCAATATTAGTCGTAATTTGAATGCACTCAATCAGCAAGTTGAAAGTCACAGATTTTGCGGTACAGATTATCTTGTGGCTAAGTAAAACCACGCTCATACTGCATTCGGTTAAGCCCACAAAATAAATGCTAAGCCTCTAACAAGTCTTAGCATTTATTAATACCACTGACCTTAATTACGCTTAACGTTTCTTGATTGATTCCTCTTCTAAACCAATGCTATTCATCCAGTGGTCAAAGTCCATCAAATTACCGGGCAACACCACTTTGCTTTGACTTGAGCTGAGTCCATCTAATTGTTTCAGATATTGCGCGCCTAGTTGCATACGCACCACATTTTTACCACCGGGAGCCGCAATTACGGTTGCCATATGCTCTATCGATTCTGCCGTTGCTCTTGCAATCGTTAAAATCTCTTCACCTTTACCTTCGGCTTCATTGATACGGCGCTGCATTTCACCTTCGGAATGGTTAATGGTTTCGGTTTTAACACCTTCAGAGCGATTAATTTTACTCTGCTTATCACCTTCACTTTTAGCAAGTAATGCTCGTTTTTCTCGCTCGGCATTCACCTGCATTTCCATTGCATTTTTAACGGTTTCGGGTGGAGTAATATTTTTAATTTCATAACGATGAACTCTAATTCCCCACATCGCTCCAGCTTGATCTAACACCTCAACGACTTTAGCGCTAATGACGTCACGCTCTTCAAATGTACGGTCAAGATCCAGGGTACCAATTACCGATCGCGTTGTCGTTTGCGCTAACTGGATCGCGGCATAGCGGTAGTCTACAACGCCATAGCTGGCTTTAACGGGATCGGTCACAGAGATGTAAATAACCCCATCAACTTCAACATTCACCTCATCGCACGAAAAGCATTCTTGCGGCGGAACGTCGATAGTTTCTTCTTTAAGATCGTGAATATACGCCACTTTATCGACGAACGGGATCAATGCATGAAAACCAGCATCTAAGGTCGAATGATACTTACCTAACCGTTCCACAATATAGGCCGACTTAGTCGGCACCAAACGAATTGATTGGAATAATTTAATGACAAAAATAGCAAACAAAACACCCCAAATAGCCATTACAATAAGGTCTGAATTCATTCCGGCAATCATTAGCGCGCTCCTTTTACAGTATTGGCAGATACGGCGTGAGTCACTTGCTCCATGCCTTCAAAGAAACCTTCTAACTTAGCAAGTTCCGCCGGTACAATTGACACATCAGCTTCATCTAAAATCTTACCCACCTGACTAATAAACTGCTCTTTGAGTTGCATGTTCATTGCGGCGTGGCCACCTTCTTTGGCTAATGCCGATGATACTAAGGCCATACCTTCGGTTTTGGCTTTAGCAACAATAGTAATTTCTTGCGCCATACCTTTTGCTTCGTTGATGCGGCGTTGCTTTTCACCTTCTGAAAGGTTTATTGCCTCTTGGCGTTCACCTTGAGAGAGGTTAATCATCGCGGCTTTTTCGGCATTGGCAAGGGTGATTTCTGCGCGCTTGCGGCGCTCTGCTTCCATCTGCTTTTCAAGCGTATGGATAACTTTTCGCGATGGGGTGATGTTCTTTATCTCATATCGCAGTACTTTTATTCCCCACGGATCAGAAGCCTTATCAATCTCTCGCACAATGGATTCATTTAAGCTATCTCGCTCCGAGAATGTCTGGCTTAAACTTAGCTTACCGATCTCTGAACGCATCGTAGTTTGCGCAAGGTTAACTGCAGCACGGCGATAGTCTTCAATACCGTAACTTGCCAACTTGCCGTCCATCACTTTTAGGTAGACTAACCCGTCGACTTCCAGCTGAGTATTGTCTTTCGATATACAGCTTTGTGGCGGCACATCTAGCACTTGCTCTCTTATTTCATGCTTGTAGGCCACACGGTCAAAAAATGGAATTAAAAAATGAAAACCCGGCTGCAACACTGTACGAAACTTGCCTAAACGTTCAATCACATTCACTTCACGCATGGGTACAATGAGCAATAATTTATATAAAATGAAAAAAATAAATAATACAAACAGTGTAAATATAAGCATGTATAGCTCCCTTCCCTAGTATTTATTTTGTGACGGCTAGTTACTTCTTAACATGTTCAACGCTTTCTTCTATTGGTTCTACAACGAGCGCAATATTATCGCGACATATAATCCGAACTTGGGTGCCGGCTAAAATCACGCTGCCATCACCAAGCGCTGACCATTCAGAGCCCTGAAATTCAATTCGTCCAGTTTGTTGGGCGGGGCCAATATCTTGTTTTACGGTTGCGAGCTGATTATAAATATCAAACTCTTCATCAGTATTGCCCACGTGCGAATCTCCACCCACTAGCTTTTGGGTTAACTGTCGGCACAGCAGTAGCAACACCATTGAGACGATAAACCACAGTGTTAAGCTTTGCACTATCCCTTCAACAACTCCAACCCCAAGGGCAAGGGCAACCACGAGGCAAGCAGCCCCAAGCAAAATAACAATCCCACCGGGTAGGATGATCTCTGCCAACATCAGTACGATACCGATACAAGACCAAATAACGATTGGATTAGAAAACTCCATACTTCCCCCTGAAATGAAATAGCTCAAATAATGACTATATCAGCAGTTTGTTCCTATTGCGACATAATATGTCAAAGTTTGTTGCAAAATACATCATGCTGGAAATTGCCACTGCAGATAAAATGACAGCACCAAGACCGAGGTAAACCATTGATTTATATAGGCATGGTTCAACAGTGTTGAGTGGCAGCCATTATTAAACCACTGTTTAATATTTTAAAACCACCAGCAAACGCCACATTTATTAACAAAATAATTGTGCATTAGTTACATTAGCCATATGTTATATACCGTATAAAAAACACTTATTTTCAGTGTTTTATTTCAGCACTTACCTTTAATGAACTCAAAAAACAATCGAACACTAAATGTCCAATGTCAGTATTGCATAAACATACGCAGCTAAAGCTGCACTACCACAAGGTTTGAGAAATGAACAAAAATTGGTTATACCTCGCGCTAATCGTCAGCCCTGCCGCACTAGCTGACAACATCATCCACTGGTGGGACGCTAGCATCACAGCACTTTACGGTGACAACTACGATCTAGCACCTTCCGATTCTCAAACAACGTTGACGTTTGAAACAGCCGGTGGCTGGCAATACGGTGACTGGTTTGCTTTTCAGGATGTAATTTACTTCAATGGCGCTAATGCAGGACAAGACAACACCACCTACGGCGAAATATCGACTCGGTTAAGTGCCAGCAAAATCTTAGGCAAGAAAGTGGCTGCAGGGCCGCTGACCGATTTTTCTCTCGCGTTAACATTCGAAGAAGGTGAAGGGCCGGTTGAGAGTTTTCTATATGGAGTCGGGATGGACATTAAGGCTCCCTATTTTAGCTATTTTCAGCTCAACACCTATCGTCGACATGCTACCGGAAGCTTAAATAATAGTGATGGCTGGCAGCTTACCCCGGTATACAGAATGGATTTTCCAGTGGGTAACTCCAACATTGTACTGGATGGCTACATTGATTGGGTTTTCGCCACTGACGAGGATTCATACCAAGCAAACTTTCACTTTAACCCGCAATTAAAGTATGACTTAGGCGCAGTCGTGTTTGGCGAGCATAAGAAAAATAAGCTGTTTATGGGTATTGAATATGATTTCTGGCAAAACAAGTATGGTGTTGATGGCATTGACCAAAGCACATACTCTGTCATCGCGCAGTACCATTTTTAGCTCAAGCTAAACCTACCAATAAAAAAGGCGCATAATGCGCCTTTACAATGCCTACTTTAAGGCGAATATGTTTTTATGCTAACAACTTTTTCGCGGCTGCAACCACAATTGAAATAGCACTGACTTCAGTTTTCTTCATGGTTTCTTCATTAGGGATCTCTTGCTGAGTTCGGTTTACAATCACTCCAGCAACACAGGCTGCGCGCCAACCTTGCGAGGCACACATAGTAAACAGTGTTGAAGACTCCATTTCATAGTTTAGTACGCCAAGCTCTTGCCACTCTTGCATTGAGCCTTTGAATTGACGAGTAACACGACCTGAAACTGTATCGTAACGCTCCTGCCCTGGGTAGAAGGTATCAGATGAAGCCGTAATACCAATATGCGGTTCTAGCCCTGCGTCACGACTTGCGGCAACCATTGCCGTGGTACACTCAAAGTTAGCAACAGCTGGATATTCAAGCGGAGCAAAGTGCAAGCTGGCACCGTCTAAACGAACTGATGCTTGGGTAACAATAACATCACCAACATTGACTTGCGGTTGAATCGCACCAGTTGTACCTACACGTAAGAAAGTACGCACCCCTAGCTGAGCTAGTTCTTCCACAGCAATAGAAGTCGACGGCCCACCAATCCCGGTCGAGCACACAACAACTGGCTTACCTTCAATGTAAGCTAAATAGCTTGTGTACTCGCGGTGGCTAGCAAGAAAAACCGCATTATCCATTAGTTCTGCGATGCGTTTAACTCGCTCAGGATCACCAGGCACAATAGCGATACTTGCGCCGGCTAACATTTCTTTGGTTAAGCCTAAATGAAACACATCAGACATTATGGAAACCTCTTTCAATATTGATAATAAAATTCTTAATAAAGTGACTGTAACCCAGTAATGCCCGCAATAAGGTTAACCAGCTCACAGTTCATTGGCCAAGCCGTAAATGATTTGTCGTAATCTAGTTACAAAATCATGATGAAATACAAAAAATATAGCAGTTAACCACTAGAGTGCCAATTTAAAATGAGCACAGCTCTTATATGAACAATAATCCAACAATATTACGCAAAAACAATGACTTACACCAAGAGCCACGCTTGACCAAAAAACGAACAACAAAACAAGATCTAGTTCACACTTTTTGCAGAATATACACGCTAATTTAAAGTTGAATCGAATGAAAAAAGCAGAAAAAGGATCACCTGTATGTTTCCAGAATATAGAGAGCTCATCAGCAAACTAAAGACTTCAGATACTCACTTTCAGAAAAAGTTTAACCAACATAATCAGCTCGATGAAGAGATAAAACACCTAGAGCAACACAATGCCAGTGATTACACTCCAGAACTACATGAGTTAAAACTACAAAAACTACACTTAAAAGAAGAGCTCTTTGATATTTTGAAGGGTCATTCAGCTTAGTTTTAGCTACACAGAAAAGGCGCTATCAGCGCCTTCCTTTACTCATTCAATGCTGCCAGCAGCGGTTCGGTGGCATCGAAAAAGCGGATATTGATGACTTTGTTTGCTTTCATGTCAATCAACGTAGCTTGATCAGCTTGTTCAGGTAACATTTTAGTGATGTCACCGCCACTATCGAGTGCCATACGAAAAGTAAACTTTTTAAATTGAGGGATAGCAATATACCGGCCCACTAATGGAGGCATAGCACTGATATCTGCCACATAAATTAAACTTGAATCTTTTGGCAGTTGCGGATCAGCTTTCAACACCGTTTGAATGATTGTGCCACCATCCATACTGCGACTAAACAATATTCGTTTAATGTTGCCATCAACTACGTAGTCAGCACCAAACTGATCTTGCAGGGTTAATACTGCTAGCGAGTCACCAACAACCAAGCTGTTGGCCCAAACAGGCGTAATGAACACGCTTATCATTAGCAGAATAATCGCTTTCATAGTTGACCTCATCAATAGAAATAAGCTTAGAGAATAACCTATTACACCTCATCTGAAAGAGGAGTATCGCTAAAGCTTGACCCTGTTCACGAATCACTTATTACAGCGCCTTAAGGCACAAAATTAACGTCAGCGGCGTAAATAGCAAGTTACAAAGCTTATTGATTTAAGTAGGATAATAGCGATTAACGCTGCATTAAAGGACCCCGGACAAATGAACGAACAAGGTTTAGAACAAGAGATTGCCCAACTGCAAAACGCCTACTCCATGATTACTGAATTCCTCGTGCAATATAGCTTTAGCATTTTAGGTGCTGTGCTGATTTTTATTATTGGTTTGTGGGTTGCCGCTAAGGTATCCAACCTTGTCAGTCGCCTCTTCCAAAAACATGAAATCGATATCACTCTCAGTAATTTCACCAGTAATTTTGTTCGCATTTTGGTGATAGTTCTTGTCGGGGTCATTGCTTTAGGTAAGCTAGGGATCAGTGTTACACCTATGGTTGCCGCTATCGGTGCAGCATCTTTAGGGGCCGGACTCGCATTACAAGGCATGCTAGCCAACTACGCAGCTGGGATCACCATTATTGTTACCCGTCCATTCATTGTCGGCAATACCATTGAAGTGCAAGGCGTGAGCGGGTTAGTAAAAGACATTCACCTCGGGATGACAGTGCTAACCAATGAAGAAGGTGAGCAAATAAATGTGCCCAACAAGCACATTGTTGGCGAAGTATTACATAACTCATTTGCCAATAAACTTGTCGAAACAAAGTTCAACATTAGCTATAAAGCCGATCCAGATGCGGTAGTGAAAATGCTGTCAAAAGTGCTGGCTGACAGCCCGCAGGTTAGCGATGGTGAGCATGCGCAAATCGGTATCAACGACTTTAATAGTATTGGGATTGAAATCGGGATCCGCTATTGGGTTGCAACAGATAGTTACTTCCAAGCTAAGTATCAAGTTAACTCCAGCCTCTTTAAAGCGTTAAGAATGGCTGATATTGAGATCCCTTGCCCCGTGAAAGAGATCCACACTCAACAGTCTTAATGTTATCAGGTGGCGTGTAGGTCAAGCCATAGCACGTCACCTATAACTACCCTGCCTATTCGGGTTAAGTCGTCACGACCAAACCAGTCTACTGCTTTAACGACAGCAGCATATCTAGATGCGGGATCCCATCTTCTAAATAGATGTCAGACACAGGCTTAAAACCTAACTGTTGATAAAAATCGGTTAAATGCGCTTGCCCGCCTAATTGAATATTCTGCTCAGGCCATTTTCGCACCGCAATTGAAATTGCTTTTTGCATCAAGGTATGCGCTACGCCTTGGCCTCTGCTCGCCTCAGCTACAATCACGCGGCCAATACTAACCTCAGGATAACTTACACCGGGCGCAAGGACACGTGCATAAGCTTGAATAGTGCCTTGTTCATCAATACCCAGTAAATGCTGGGTTTGGCTTTGTCGGTCTTTATTGTCTAATTCCGGATAGGGGCAGTTTTGCTCGACCACAAACACGTCGACTCTTAATTTTAATATGTCGTACAGCTCATCAAGCGTGAGCTCTGAAAAAGCTAAGGATTTCCACAACAAAAGCCTGCCTCCCATTCATACAGCTAACAGTTATATCAGCACTTTAGCATTATAAATCAACCGGTACCGATGTTTTTATAAACTAATAGAATGCTTATTTCTCTACCTGCTCTGCGGATTTACGTATAAACAATACCGCAATCAATGCCGTCACCGCCAAACACGACAAAATATAAAATACGTCATTGTAAGCTTGTATCGAAGCTTGCTGCGCCATAGTTTGAGCCAATAATGTCGATGCTTGCAAACTTGCCGTGACCGGATCGGACCCCGCAGCTTGTAGCATATTGGCCGTAGTAATCAGGTATTCATTTGCTATTGAGCTAACAGCAGGCACGCTTTCTTTAATATGAGCCAAATGACTGCGGCTCAAATTATCAGTCAGCGTTGCCACTAAGGCTATGCCAACAGCGCCACCAAGATTACGTGTCACGTTTAGCACTGTAGAGGCCGAGTCGTTATCAGTTTGCCGTAGGTGCATCGTCGCGATAATACCAATTGGCACAATAATAAAGGGTTGCCCAATCGCTCTGACCACCATTGAAGCAATCAGTTGTGGCCCTGCAAAATCCGCCGTCATATGGCAGTTCATATAATAACTAACGCTAAACATAAAAAAGCCAAACCCAGCTAGATAGCGGTGGTCAAAGCGAGCCATCAGTTTAGGAATAAAGGGTAAAATGAGTAGCTGCGGAAACCCCATCCACATCAGCACCTCACCGATTTCTAACGAGTTATAATCTTGTATGTGCGATAGATATAAAGGCACCACATACAGCGATGAATACAGCACTAAGCCTAATAAAAAATAAGCTAAAGTCGACAAGGCAAAGTCACGCTGCGTCAACAGTCTGAGGTTAACCAACGGCTTGTTTTTTTTAAATTGCAAATACACAAACAGCGTAATATTTACCGCCGCAATAATCGCTAAATTACGAATGAGATCAGAGCCAAACCACTCCTTACGACTGCCCTCTTCCAATACCACTTCCAGACACCCCATACCCAGTGCCATTGTTAAAATGCTGCTGGCATCAACATTCTTTAATACCGGCCAGTTTATCGGTTTTTTAACAAGACCATAGGACAGCATCGCCATGACCAGTAACCCCGGCGGCACATTAATATAAAACAAGTAATGCCAGTTGTATTCAGCCGTAAGCCAGCCGCCCAGTGTTGGCCCAATAGACGGTGCAAAGGTCGCTGTGATCCCAAATAAAGCCATGCCGATGGCGCGTTTATCGTCAGGCAGATATTCCAGCACCAATCGAAATGCCATCGGAATTAGCGCCCCACCAAAAAATCCCTGCATCGCCCTAAACACGATCATCGACTCTAGGTTCCAGGCGATAGAACACAGTAATGATGCCACAATAAAAACGGCGCAATTCCACAACATGTAGCGCCTAATATCGAGCCCTTTACTAAGCCAGCCAGACAGTGGGATCGCGATCATTTCAGCGACTAAATAAGCTGTTGCAACCCAAGACGCCTCTTCAAGCGTAGCACCAAGCCCACCTTGGATTTCCTTCATTGACGCATTGGTAATTTGGATGTCTAAAATGGCCATAAATGACCCAATTAACCCACCAATGACCGCTATCCAAGCGCGGCGACTACCTGGTTGAACGGCTTCAAACTGATCTACAGGCTGAGCAACATTCACAACCGACACTAAAGAGTTACCTTCTTAGAGGCCAATGCCGTGTTGAAGCGGTTAGTGGAGGTATCCACTTCAACAAATGCACTTAGCCCCGGCACAATGCGCCCCATAGGAAAATCTGTCTCGGCGCCTTCCAGTCGAATTCTTACCGAGATCCGTTGCACTATTTTAGTAAAGTTACCCGTTGCATTTTCAGCTGGCAGCAAACTAAACTTGGCGCCCGATGCAGGTGCTAAGCTGTCAATAACCCCATGAAATAACTCTCCAGAATAAGCATCAAATTTAACCGATACCGCTTGGCCTGGTTGCATTTTGGCTATTTGTGTTTCTTTAAAGTTTGCGTTAACCCACACCGCATTGTCAGGCACTAAACTGTAAATCGCTTGTCCGGGTTGCACATACTGTCCTTGCAACGCGCCACGTTTACCAATTACACCACTAAAAGGTGCGGTTACTTGGGTATCTTCTAGTTGAATTTTAGCCAGCACCAAACCCGCTTTAGCTTGTGCGACACTTGACTCGGCTTCAATCAGTTGGGCGTTAAAAACTGCAAGCTCGCGCTGCTTCGCCACTAAAGCGGCTGCTGCTTCTTCTAAATGTGCTTGGGCAGATTGAGATACCGCCTGCGCTTCATCGACAGCATCTTGTGAGCTATAGTTTTTCACCTTTAATTGAGTGGCACGCAGCAATTGTTGCGATGCGCGTAATTGCTCAGCCTCTGCAGCGGCAACGCCGGCCTCAGCTTGGGTGATCAGAGCGCGTTGCAGGTCAGCTTGTGCCGCTAATGTTTGTAAATCAGCTTTTGCACTAGCCAACATTGCACTATTTTGTGCCACTTTTGCTTTAAATTGATTGTCTTCGAGTTGCGCTAGCAATTGCCCCTGCTCAACATGCTGATTATCCGTCACAAAAGTTTGAGTAATATATCCGGGGACTTTAACGCTGATATTAGAAATGTCGGCGGCGACATATGCATTGTCGGTTGACTCAAAATGGCGCTGATGATTCCACCAATAATAACCACCTGCAAGAAGTGCCAGTATTAGCAATGGCACTGTTAACATTATTTTCCGTTGAGACATTACTGTCGTCCAATCATTAGGCTCTTGATTAATAGGCGGCATTTTACTACTGTTTGAAAATGTTTAATAGCTACCCAAAACATTACTCACTGTCACAAAATGCCACTGTGCAATGGTTAAAGCGTACAATTTTTGTTGGCTTGGGTTGAGCAACCCTGCACAAATCTTCAAGACTATGAATGCCTGCAACCACGTAAATGTTAACGACTAGAAACATATCTAAATTAAATCTTATCCTTCAGAGCTAACTTGCTAATCGCAAACCACGCTCAGATATTTGCATATATTTATATTTTACAGCCGACTAAAGTCACTGATGTTCAATGCACACAGGCACCTAGCGCCGCTAGTTTTACTCGCTTTAACAGCGGTAAAGCGCATCTACAAGACAATCTATGGTTGTTTAGTCAAAAAGTCAGAACCAAGCCATAACCTAATAATGTCGAAAACTGAAGGGCTGACACCATTAACGACTTGTTAATAAAGAGTTGAATTAGTGATTTCTTTTTAAGGCTTAACTGGCAAACCACATTTTTAATATTTACCGCAAAAACAGGCTGTGTGACTCGCAACAAGTAACCACATTGAAACAAGCACCTGATCACAATAAGAATTTTAAATGAGAAATTTTTATCGTTACCTAATGATGCCTCTCAAACTTTTGTTTGATATTTACTGGTTAAATTATGCCAACAAAACAGGAGATACAAACCCATGTTAAAGAAAACACTTATTGCTACATTACTTGTTGGTTCAGCATTTGGCGTTGCAGCTAAAGGTCTACTTCCTATTCCAAACGGTCCTTTCGGTGCACTAGTTGATGTTAACCCTTACGGTGCAACACCTCAAACAGCGGTAATTAAAACTAACGGTCACGTTATAAAAGACGTTTCAATTGTCGTTCATAAGAAAGACAAAAACGGTATCGACATTAAGTACCCTGTAGCAGATAACTCAATGCTTACTCACGGTGGTGTACCAGTATTTGGTTTATACCCTGGCATGATGAACAAAGTGACTTTGTCATGGACTGAAGATGGCAAGCGCAACAGCTTTGATTACAAAATCTTTGCTGAAGGCCTACCATTTGAATCTCAAGGTTCACTACAATTTGCTCCAGCTCCAATGACTAAAGTCGTTAAAAAAGCAATGAAAGGCTTTGAAAACCGTCTTTACCTTGTTGAGCAAAACGCAGCAATTCCTGGCAGCAGCCCACACAAACGTAACCAAAAAGGTCCAGGTGCATACGATTGGGATGCTTCGCCACAAATCTTTATTATTGATACAGCTGGTGATATCCGTTGGACACTAGATCCTAAAGCGGTTCATGATTCAGATAACCCTAAAAAAGCTGGTTTCCTTATGGATGTTAACCAGTTAGCAGATGGCAGCCTAATTTATGGCCAAGGCCAAGGCTACCATAAAATGGATCTGATTGGTCGCGATATCTACCATCGTGAAATTCCAAAAGGCTATGTTGATTTCTCTCATGAAATCGAAGAGCTAGATAACGGACACGTATTAATGCGTGTTGGTAAAAAAGACTACAAAAATGACATCGGCGATGTTGTTGACACAGTTCGTGATACCGTGATTGAAGTTGACCAAAACGGTAGCGTAGTAGAAGAGTGGATGCTTGCTGAAATTCTTGATCCATACCGTGATATCACTATTTTGGCACTTGACCAATCAGCAGTTTGTTTGAATGTTGATTTAACCAAACAAGGCCACACTGTATCTAAAGAAGACTTGGCTCACATGCCATACGGCGATATCTCAGGTGTGAATGCGGGTCGTAACTGGGCTCACATGAACTCAGTTGGCTACAGCCCTGAAGATGATTCAATCATCTTGTCTCTACGTCACCAATCAGCCACTGTTAAAATTGGCCGTGATAAGAAAGTTAAATGGATCCTTGGCGACCCACGCGGCTGGAACAAAGAGCTAGCAGCTAAAGTACTTCAGCCAGTTGACAGCAAAGGCCGTGACATTAAGTGTGAAAACGGTGTTTGTGAAGGTGACTTCGATTGGACTTGGACACAGCATACATCATGGCTATCAGCTCGTGGCACGCTAACTGTGTTTGATAACGGTGATGCTCGCGGTAACACTCAACCAGCACTGCCTTCCATGAAGTACTCTCGTGCAGTTGAATACAAAGTCAACGAAAAAGACATGACTGTTGAGCAAGTTTGGGAATTCGGTAAAGAGCGTGGTTACGAATGGTACGCTCCAATTACTTCTGAAGTTGAATACCAAGCAGACAAAAAGACTATGTTCATCTTTAACGGTTCACGTGGCATGTTCCAAGGTAAGTTAAACTCAGGCATTATTGAGATTGACCCAAGCAATGATGAAGTTAAAGTAGAAATTGATATTAAAGGCAACAAAGCGGGCGCTGTAGGCTACCGTGCTGAAATCATTAAACCAATGTTCTAAATAACAGCACATTGAAAAAAAAGGCATCACTTCGGTGATGCCTTTTTTATTGTGTGAAGCATCCGCTATTAATTTAACCATAGTACGTTTACTCTTCAGACGTTTATAACATTATGGTGACATTGATGAGTCGAAACCAACAAAAAAAAGAAACGTTCGATCTTGTGTTAGATACCGCAGCCCGATTAACAACGCAGCAGGGAGTGTTGTCGATTAGCATTCCAGCTATAGCAAAAGAAGCAGGATGCTCTGTTGCCACCATATACCGCCATTTTCCGACAAAAGAGGATATCGCTTTAGGGTTATGGAATCGATTTCTCATTCGGTACTATATTTTGCCAAAAATCGAGATCCAGAGTCGTAACCTTCCTTTCGAGTGTGAAGTCTATGCCTGCTACCTTTGCGGCATATATAAGTCCCTCTCCAGTCCTGACCGTAGCGGCGTGCAATTTTTACCCGCAATGCCAACCTTTTTTGAAAATGGCTGTCACAACTTAGTGCTGCAGTCTCGTCACCTGCTAGACACCGTAGCCAAATTGATGATTACTCCATTAACTCAAAAAGCCGTTCAAAATGACTCAAACCAAGCCTCCTCCTCTATAGCGCTGCTAAACATTAGTACACTAGCATTAGAAAGAGGCCTATGTTTGCAGCTGAGCAATCCATTAACACGTCAAAAATTACAACCGCTGACATTTGATAATATTTTTACTATTTTCCAAACCCACTTAGTTAGCCTAAAACTTGAATCTTGCTCTGCTGACACTGTGTATCAATTACTTAAAGATGTTGATGCCAATATCAATGATGATGAAGTTAAAGATTTCTTTTGGCAGTCTTATGACTCGTTATTTTTAGAAAACAACCTTCCCGCAGAACACTTATCAAGTAAAGCAAAGCAACTTCACAGCCTTAGCAGATTGTAAGCCTAACGGGGATAGTGACAAACTCGCTGTCCCCTATACATTGCGCCTAATTCCCCTCCAGTTTAAATGGGCTCTCAGCCTGTATTACAATCAAACTAAAGCATAATAATTTATCACAATTGGCATTTTTAAAGGTCTACAACTGATTTGTGGAAATAAAACTGCTAATATTGCAGGCAATTTTTAAAGCTTAGTGAGAAAGAGCAAGATGGGCAGAGCATACCAAAACAGAAAAGAATCCATGGCGAAAACTGCTGGGCAGAAAACAAGACTTTATTCTCGATACGGGAAAGAGCTCTACGTTTGCGCCAAAAATGGTGGTTTCGATCCTGAAGGCAACTTAGCGTTACGCCAAATGATTTCTAAGGCTAAAAAAGACCAAGTGCCAGCTCACGTTATTGAACGTGCAATTGAAAAGGCACGCGGCGGTGGCGGTGAAGATTATGAATCTGCACGTTACGAAGGGTTTGGTCCTGGCGGCTGCATGGTCATTGCTGACTGCCTAACCGATAACGGTAAGCGCACATTTACTCAAGTTCGCCAAGCATTCGTTAAAAACCACGCCAAACTAGGTGGCCCAGGTACTGCTGGCCACATGTTCGATCACCAAGCTGTGTTTGTATTTGCTGGCGATGACGAAGATGCCATTCTAGAAATACTAATGATGGCCGAAGTTGACGTGACAGATGTTGAACTTGAAGACGGTATGATTAGTGTTTACGCACCACATACAGAGTTCTTCAAAGTCAAAACTGCATTAAACGCGGAACTACCTGCTGATACTGATTATGTGATGGAAGAGATTACTTTCGTCCCTCAGACGATGACTAAAATCACCGATGCTGAAGAAGTTGAGCAATTTCAGCAGTTCTACGCTGCACTAGAAGATTGTGATGACGTACAAAATATCTACCACAATGCCGAACTACCAAGTGACGCGTAATACGGTATAGATGAATAAAACAGGCACTCAATTGAGTGCCTTTTTTATAGCGTATTTTGACTCGTCTATTTAAGTTATACCTACTATTGTTGCATCAACCTTTGAAAAACACTGCTGAGCCTCTTAGGTTGGCAACAAGCAAATCATCCGGGTATCAAACCAGTAATAACGGTATGTAGTGATTTCAATCATAGCCTTACTTTTAAAATAGCACCTAGCTAATAAAATCACGCTATCGATCACATCAGTAGCCATGGCATAAGTTACAAACGCCATTAAAAATAATGCTCTGCGTTGCAGCATCCCCCGCTTGGAGTTAATGCGCCTGCGCCGCAAGGCGGTTTTGCTCTTTAACAATTAAAAAATTAGCGATGTCCAATACCTGCTCAAATGAATCAGCAGATTTATTCAACACTAAATAGCGCCCATTAACCAACACCGCAGGGGTACCTTCCATTGTAGATTGCTGCATGATATCGATAGCTTGTTGCAATTTGTTATCTAAATCAGGTGATACTAGTTGCGCAGTAAAATCAGCATGACTTAGCCCATATTCCTGTAAAAAATCAGCAAGCCTTTTGGTTTGAACCTCGACATCAGCTTCAGCACGTAATGCGATGATTTCAGTAAACAGCGCGGCGTGTACTTCAGCATGATTGGGCATATCTTGCACCATAAAAAACACCTTTGCGTGCAATGCCATTGCCTGACTCCATATTGCTGGCGATTGCAGCACCTCAATATTGTCAGGTAGCGATTGCTGCCAATGCAGTAATGGGACTTCAAACGACTTACAGTGTGGGCAGCCATACCAGAAAAAAGCCATCACCTGCACTTGCTCACTATTGGTCTCCACAGGTGTACTCAACACGCGGTAATTAACACCCTCGATGTAATCCGTACTCATAGGCACAACGGCCTTGTTGTCGCTACAAGCTACAATCGCCAAAGTAAACAATAACAACGTCAGTAGTTTTTTCATCATGTATCCTTACAATGAATGATTAACATTGGCAGCATTATCTATGCTCCAAAATGCATTACTGACTAAATTAGCACAAAAAAGACACTCCATGAGTGCCTTTAAATCGTCTAACTAATGCTGATTAATTATGAGCAGAGTGATTACGCCCTTATATTTTTAGGCAATTTTTCGAACAATACCTTTGCCATCAATATTGCAAGCACCACCCCTGAGCTGTAAACAATAACCGAAGGTAACAAATTGTGCTGCTCCCCTACCTGCGGCATAACGACAAATCCAAACTTATCGACTAGGTAATTGACTACCACACCAAAAACCAACGCCACACCTAACACCCCACCCAAGTATCCAAATAAGGCTCGCTGACCAAGCTCTTTAGACACCACACCTAAAGTTGCAATATTAGTGGCTGGGCCCGCTAACATAAACACCAGCACAGCCCCAGGTGACACGCCTGCTAACAGTAAACCTGCAGCAATAGGGGTTGATGCTGTAGCGCAGATATACATTGGAATTGAAATAAGCACCATGACTAACATTGCTAAAATGCCATCGCCCCATTGCACCATAAAATCACTTGGCACATAGGTTTGTACCAATGCAGCAAAAAACAAGCCGATTAACAACCAAACCGTAGTGTCACGCACTAAATCGGTGGCGGCAAAATGCAAACCTTTGCCAATACGGCTAACAACCGATGTACCTTTCAACTCAGTGGCAATATCTTGAGTAGATTCACAACAGCTTTCAGCTTCTGCAGGATCTGATTTTTTAGTGCTACAACACGATGCCTTTGCGGTTTCAATTTGGCGAAGCGCTGTTTTTTTACTGCCACAACAACTCGATGACTTAGACTCTAATTTAAGCTCAGGCGCACTATCGTCATTCATCGCTGGACTGGCTTGGCCATTTAGGCTCAGCGGCGCAGCATTAATTGGCATCGTCATCACGCTAGTGTCAACCAGCGGTTTCATGCTGAGCGCGGCCTTTTCTGCCGCACTGTCTTTTATACTTGTATTGCTGCTGGCACAACACGAACTAGAGGCCACCTTAACAGCCGTTTTTTTACTACTGCAACATGTTGATGTTGTTGTCTCTGATTGAGCAGATTTGCTAACGGGTTCATCTTCATCTCGTCCCACCAACAACCCCGCCACTATCGCACTTGTAACCGCAGCAATCGGCCTAACAATCGCCATAAATGGGCCAAGTAACACGTAAGATACCGTTACCGAGTCGACTCCGGTTTCAGGTGTCGAGACTAAAAATGAAGTTGTCGCTGCTTTAGAGGCACCGCTACGACGCAGCCCCACCGCGGCAGGGATCACGCCGCAAGAACATAAAGGCAGTGGTGCGCCCAGTACCGCAGCTTTAACTGTAGTCTTAACGCCATGTCCGCCAAGTTGTTTCTGCATCCACGCCATCGGCACGAACATTTTTAACATACCGGCCAACACCAACCCCAATAGCAACCAAGGGGCGGAGTCTAAAAAAAGTTCAATGAAATTGTGTAATAACATTACTATTTTCCTTGTGAAGGACGTGCAGTACTCTGGTCGAGAGCAGATGTAATTGACTGCGTATCGTCATTCGTATAATTATGATTTTCGCACCGAACGCTGTCTGTACTTGATTCCAACGCCTCTAAAATAGAGCAATGCTCAGCGCTTTCAGGGCCACCGCAACAGGCCTGAGAAAGCCGCTGCAATGAAAGCTGGAAATAATTAAGCTCTGCAATTTTAGCTTCTACACTAGCCAATTTATCATCCACTAACCCTTTTACATCAGCACAAGCCCAATTGGATTTATCTAGCTCAATCGACAACAACTCTGATATCTCTGCTAAGGTAAAACCCACCGCTTTCGCCCGTAAAATAAAGCGTAATCGTTCGACGTCAATGTCACTGTAGATCCGGTAGCCAGTGTCTGTTCTTGACGAAGGAGACAATAACCCGTGTTTCTCGTAGAACCGTAACGTATCTGTTTTGACCTCACACAGCTGTGCCAGCTCACCAATTCGATACATCATTTTCTCCTTGCCTAACATGCTATGTGTCATTAAAAATTGCTTCCAACTGCCTCTGCATACCTAGTCACCGCCAATTCGAGCACAATAAAACAGACAACAAAAACTGATTCGCAGCGCTATCCTACCTCAGTGCCAATCACCGTATTTTGACGTCGGTTGGATATCGACAATAACGCCAGTATAAACCTTGGAGTTGTATCCAAGGTCAAGGCTTGTGAGTAATAAAATTATCGCCTTGTTTGTTCTGTTTTGCGTATTGTGAAATCGCACAGAAAAAAACCCAGTGACTGGTAAATTTACGTTAAAATGTGCGCGTCGTGACGGGAGAGTTAAAAAGTAGAGGGACTTTTGGAAAACAGTGTAGGCAATAACAAGCGCTAAACTGTTCTGTTTTCCGAAAGATCCTTAAAATAACTACTGGACCCTATACCTACAATGAATATTGCCAGACCTATTCGTCGCGCGCTGTTAAGCGTTTCAGATAAAACCGGAATCTTAGAGTTTGCACAAGCATTGCACGCTCAAGGTGTTGAGCTACTATCTACTGGTGGCACCGCTCGCCTGTTAGCAGATAATGGTGTGCCAGTCATTGAAGTATCGGATTATACTGGTCACCCAGAAATCATGGATGGCCGTGTTAAAACTTTACACCCTAAAGTGCACGGTGGCATTTTGGCGCGCCGCGGTATTGACGAGCTTGTTATGGAACAAAACAACATCAACCCAATTGATCTGGTTGCTGTTAACTTGTACCCATTTGCCGAAACCGTTGCTCAAGAAGGCTGCACCCTTGCAGACGCTATCGAAAATATCGATATCGGCGGCCCAACTATGGTGCGCTCAACGGCAAAAAATCACAAAGATACCACCATCATTGTTAATGCCAGTGATTACGACCGTGTGATTTCAGAAATGAACGCTAATAACGGCAGCACGACATTAGAAACACGCTTTGACCTTGCCATTGCTGCATTTGAACACACTGCGGCTTATGACGGGATGATTGCCAATTACTTCGGCACCAAAGTCCCAGCGCACAGCAAAGACGAGTGCCCTGCAGATTCAAAATTCCCTCGAACGTACAACACTCAACTCATTAAAAAACAAGACCTGCGTTATGGCGAAAACAGCCATCAAACTGCAGCGTTTTATGTTGATACCCAACTAGACGAAGCATCAGTTGCTACTGCAGTACAATTACAAGGCAAAGCATTGTCTTATAATAATATCGCAGATACCGATTCAGCCTTAGAGTGTGTTAAAGAGTTCAATGAACCAGCTTGTGTCATTGTTAAACACGCTAACCCTTGTGGTGTGGCTATTGGTGAAACGCAATTAGAAGCCTATAACCGCGCATTCCAAACAGATCCAACTTCCGCTTTCGGTGGCATCATCGCATTTAATAGCGAATTAGAGGCAGAAACTGCTGCGGCAATTGTTGAGCGTCAATTTGTAGAAGTGATCATCGCCCCTACGGTTAGCCAAGCAGCCCGTGATGTCGTTGCAACCAAAGCCAACGTACGTTTGCTTGAATGCGGCCAATGGAGCAACAAAACCACTAGCTTAGATTACAAACGCGTTAACGGTGGCCTGCTACTACAAGATCGCGACCAAGGCATGGTTGACATTGAAGACGTAAAAGTCGTTTCTAAACGCCAACCAACTGCGGCTGAAATGAAAGACTTAATGTTCTGCTGGAAGGTGGCTAAATTTGTAAAATCAAATGCCATTGTTTATGCCAAAAACAGCATGACTATTGGCGTTGGCGCAGGCCAAATGAGCCGAGTTTACAGCGCTAAAGTGGCCGGAATTAAAGCCGCTGATGAAGGCTTAACCGTGCAAGATTCTGTCATGGCATCAGACGCCTTCTTCCCATTCCGTGATGGTATTGACGCTGCTGCAGAGGCTGGAATTAGCTGCATAATCCAGCCTGGTGGATCAATTCGTGATGAAGAGATCATTAAAGCTGCTGATGAGCACGGCATGGCAATGGTCTTTACTGGCATGCGCCACTTCCGTCATTAATTGATAAGGCAACGCTAGGTGCTACCTGATGATGCCTAGCGTTTCGCACGCTATTATTTTTAACGTTTACAGCCAGCACATTTTTTAGCTTTAAGTCCGCATGCCAATAGATAAGCATGCTCAATGACAAGGTAGAAAATCGCAGCTATATAAGGTGAAAACATGAAAGTATTAATTATTGGTGGCGGCGGTCGTGAACATGCGCTGGCATGGAAAGCGGCTCAGTCGGCCCAAGTAGACACTGTTTTTGTAGCACCCGGTAATGCCGGAACCTCGTTAGAGCCCAAGCTAGAAAACATAGCCATAAATGTAGACGATATTACCGGCCTCGTGACATTTGCTACCGAACACAAAATCGCGATTACTATTGTAGGTCCTGAAGTTCCGTTAGCCATCGGTGTTGTTGACGCTTTTAATGAAGCTGGTCTGCCGATATTTGGCCCAACAAAAGGCGCGGCGCAGTTAGAGTCATCTAAAGCCTTCACTAAAGACTTTTTAGCCCGCCATAACATTCCGACTGCGGCTTACTCAAACTTTACTGAAATAGCGCCAGCAAAAGCATATGTCGCAGATGTGACGGCCTCGACCGGTTTTCCTATCGTTATAAAAGCCGATGGCTTAGCCGCGGGTAAAGGCGTGATCATCGCGCAAAATCAAACTGAAGCCGACGCAGCTATCGAAGATATGTTGGCGGGCAACCTGTTTGGAGAAGCGGGCTCTCGCGTAGTTGTTGAAGAGTTTTTAAAAGGCGAAGAAGCGAGCTTTATCGTGATGGTTGACGGTAAAAACATTCTCGCCATGGCCACCAGCCAGGACCATAAAGCCCGTGATAATGGTGATTATGGCCCTAACACTGGCGGTATGGGTGCTTACTCGCCAGCGCCAGTTGTGACCCAAGCAGTACACGACTGGACAATTGAACATGTGATTCGCCCAACTGTTGACGGCATGGCAGCAGAAGGGAATGTATACACTGGCTTCTTGTATGCAGGCTTGATGATTGCGCCTGATGGTAGCGCAAAAGTACTTGAGTATAACTGCCGCTTTGGCGATCCAGAAACTCAGCCAATAATGATGCGCCTGAAATCTGATCTAGTTGAGCTTTGTTTAGCGTCAACCCGTGGCGAGTTAAATCAAGTCACTGCCGAGTTTGATTCTAGAGCAGCTGTTGGCGTGGTAATGGCAGCCGGAGGTTACCCAGAAACTTACCGTAAGCATGACGTGATTGACGGACTGAGCTTAGGCAATGCTGACGCAAAAGTGTTTCATGCTGGTACCAGTTTAAAAGACGGCCACGTAGTAACCAATGGCGGCCGCGTGTTATGCGCCACAGCACTTGGTAATACCGTAACAGAAGCGCAAGCCTGCGCTTACCAACTTGTTGACGCTATCCATTGGGATGACGTGTTTTTCCGTACTGATATCGCCTATCGAGCTATCGCACGTGAAAACAGCTAACGCTTAACTCAAAACTGTTGCGATTAACCAAAAACGCCGAGTCATTACTCGGCGTTTTTATATTAAGTATCAATTGACGATTAAGTCACCTTGATAGCATTTCACTTATCATTAAGCACCTTAAGCTGATCGCCGCTTTACCCCGTCAACGGGTAGATAACCATCAAGCGCTTGCGGTCTACCAATCGCGTAACCTTGAGCGTAATTAATGCCGATAATTCTGAGTTGATCCATAATTTCTTGGTTTTCAACAAATTCCGCCACAGTTTCAATCCCCATCACTCGGCAAACATCATGCACCGATTTTACGATGGCGTAATCTTTGGCGTTGGTGGTTAATGATTTGACAAAACAGCCATCAATTTTCACATAATCCACCGGCATTTCTTTCAAGTAACCGTATGAAGCAAAGCCGCTGCCAAAATCATCAAGCGCAAATGAAAAACCTTGCTTGCGCAAGTGCTCAATCATATCCATAGCACGGCTATGGTTTTGTATTGCACTGGTTTCGGTGATCTCAAAACAAATACAACTACTTGGAACATTGAAGCGGGTCTGTTGCTGCAAAATATAGCTTACCATGCCTTCGGCGCCTAAGCTGTTGCCCGATAAGTTGATTGACAAGCAATGATCACTCCACAGCTCTTCTCGAAGTGACAGCCATAAAAAAGTCTTACGGATCACTTCTTTATCGACATCAGTCATCAGCTTAAAGCGCTCTGCTGCCGCAATAAATTGTGCCGGTGGCAATATGCGCCCACAAGGCTCTTGAATACGTAGCAACACCTCGAGGCGGTTCCGCTTGTGCTGTGCATTGAGCCGTTTGATGGTTTGGTAATATAAAATTAGTTCATTATGTTCAATGGCTTGGGCAATTCTAACGGCCCATTTAGGCGCATGTCGTTGATAGGCTAACTCTTGATCACGCTCGTCATAAAAGTGTACTTGGTTAGTGCCTTTTCGTTTGGCAGCAAGACAAGCAATATCAGCATCTTTGAGCATTTCGAGTACATCTTTTTGTGCGTCTCGACGATAGGAAACACCAATACTAACCCCCACTCGATAATGCCCATCATTGTGATGCATCACTTGCATCGACACATTATTGATGACGTTTTTAAGTAATTTAGCCACCTCAAGTGCCGAAGCACCATTAATTGCGAGTCCAAATTCATCACCGCCTAACCGTGCCAATATATGCTTACCCGTTAAGCTCGCTTTAATCGCTTTTGCCACCATGCAAAGCATTATATCGCCGGCGCTATGTCCACAAGAGTCATTAATTAATTTAAACTGTTCTAAGTCTAAATACACTACAGCCATGGCGTTGCCGTTGTTTGCAATGACTTTTAACTGCTCCTCAAATGCGCTACGGTTTAATAATCCGGTAACTAGATCATAATTAGCGCGACGCTGTAATTGCTGTTTTAATTTCGCCTCTTGGGTGATGTCACGCAGCACAATGACGACCCCAACCACTTGCCCACTATGATTACGTAGATTATTAACACTACGTTCCATAATTTTCTGCTCATCAAGATCTAAAGTGACCTGACTGAACTCAGGTGATGTAGAGCCATGCTCCATGAAATCGTGAAGCTCACTGTTAAAGTTGTCAGCTGCTCTTAATATAACTTGAGGGCTGCCTCCTAACGCTTTAGCATTTTTTATCTTTAATAACCGCTCACCATAGGGATTAATATAAATAACCCTGCCTTTGATATCCGTTAAAATTACAGCTTCAGCAATTGACTCTAATGTAATTTTAGAGCGCATTTCTTGCCGGTATATACGTGACAATAGGCTGTTAATTCGACGGGTTAATATGTTGAGTTCCGCCCCGCCCCCTGCCGTTAACGGTTTATAGCTTTTCGCCATCGGATTAATATTAATTAGCTGCTCTGTTAAGGCATGAAACGGTTTTATAAAATCTATTTTCAGCCAAAAATAACCCAATAACATTAGCAGTATCACTAAGCTAAATATGCAAACACCCATCAAGATATATTGCATCGATAATTTCGAATAGAACTCGTTAGAAAGTGACAAGTTTAAGTGAATGGGCATATCCTGATTAAATGCAGGCACGTCTAAGTGGATCTGAATATAAGATCCATTGGTGAAGATCCCCTTGCCTGCAAAGCCTAGCTCCATTTGAGCTTGTGCAACAAAGCCTGGCAAGCCTAATATTAATAGTGAGTTACTAGGCAGCACCCTTACAGCGACAACGGCTTTACCTGCGGCATATAACCTACCACTAATAAAATAAGCGGTATCATGGCGCACATCAAAATATGCGCCAGAGATAATATCGGTGTCATTGAAAGTATGTTCAGGGAAATCAGGTAGCACTTGGGCGAGCGGTTGGTCTTGTTCTAACTTAGGCGTGATCAAGCCATTTTCCCAATAAAAAATACTCACTCCTTCAAGGATCTGACTCTTATCCCGAAGTTTATCTATCTCGTTATGATCAACAGGCGCAGCATAAACCGTCGCGACAGCTTCAAGCAGTAACAATTCTTTGTCGACAATCTCACTGATATTCTCTAAAGCTTTATCGGCTGCAAACTCGCGTAAAGACACGACTTCACGCTCAAACCAAAGGTTCAAGCCCAAGCTAACAGCGACAATCATCGGAAAACAAATGCCAACAAGAAAAACAATTATTTTATTACCAATAAACATTTTCACTCAGTTTCTAAAGGTTAAAACAACAGTGCCACTCACTAAGAATATGATTTTTACTAGAAATAATGACATATCTACAACTGAATACACAAACTAGGCTTATTCGCAGCTGGAATCAACAAAAGTATGCCAGATACAAAATATGTCATATTGATTTGATCAGCAGTATGTCGATAAAACAGCTTAAAAAACACTAAAAATGTGATAGCACACTAATTGTTATCACTTTAAAACTTTTGCCCACACTCAGATGGCGCCAATGATGGTGCGTTAAATCAACCTAATGGGCAGACTTGATTATTTGCTGCCCTGTTCTTTCGAGTCCGTCCGAATAAATAGCGCCCACAAAAAAGGCCCAGTAAACTGAGCCTTTAATTCAAACTACTGTTGTAGCTTACTTGTGGTATTTACCTGATAACTCATGCACAGAGTTGATAAATGAACCCGCACGTTCTGGATCAACATGCTGGTGAATACCATGGCCCAAGTTAAATACATGGCCAGTACCTTCACCGTAAGAAGACAAAATTTGATCGACTTCTTGATGAATGCGCTCAGGAGTACCGTAAAGTACTGATGGGTCCATGTTGCCTTGTAGTGCGACTTTATCCCCAACACGGCGACGTGCATCACCGATATCCATTGTCCAATCAAGACCCAAAGCGTCACAGCCAGTTTCAGCCATAGACTCAAGCCATAAACCACCGCCTTTAGTGAATAAAGTCACTGGCACTTTACGACCGTCAGCATGACGAGTTAAACCGTCAACGATTTTTTGCATGTAACGCAGAGAAAATTCACGGTATGCATGATGCGAAAGCGCGCCACCCCATGAATCAAAAATCATCAGTGATTGTGCGCCGTTAGCCACTTGAGCGTTAAGGTACAATGTCACTGAATCTGCAAGCTTGTCGAGTAGCATGTGCAAAGTTGCTGGCTCTTCGTAAGCCATCTTTTTAATCTTTTCAAACGCTTTGCTTGAACCGCCTTCAACCATGTAAGTTGCTAACGTCCAAGGAGAACCGGCGAAACCAATTAGAGGTACTTCACCTTTAAGTTCACGACGAATAGTGCTTACAGCACGCATCACGTAACCTAGTTTATCTTCTGGATCAGGGATGCATAACTTCTTAATTGAATCGATAGTGTCTGTTGGGCGTTGGAAACGCGGACCTTCGCCAGTTTCAAAATACAGACCTAATCCCATCGCATCTGGAACGGTAAGAATGTCAGAGAACAAAATGGCAGCATCTAGGTCATAACGACGCAGTGGCTGTAGAGTCACTTCACAAGCAAGATCTTGATCTTTACAAAGCGACATGAAATCACCAGCTTGAGCGCGGGTTGCTTTGTACTCTGGAAGGTAACGACCTGCTTGACGCATCATCCAGACAGGTGTTCTGTCGACAGGCTGTTTTAATAAAGCACGTAAATAACGATCATTCTTTAATTCTGCCATTTGGCTTGATTCCTAAACTTATATTGATATCCGCTTGGGTCAGTAGTTTAGCATTTACGTTAATAAAGTAACCTCTATCGGTGAAATTATGTGACCAGTAACCTGACAAATAGACATAATTAGAAAGCCGCTTAAGCATCTTCAGACTCAAGACTATGATTTATAACAGCTATGACTGATATATTGATTCATTATCGAATCAAGTTTCCTCTAACTAGCGCCAGCTATCAGTATGCCGATATCGCAGTCAGACATAAAAAAGTTGCACCAGTGGGTTAGCTTTGGTATAAAAAGTCTGCGCTAGCAAGAACAATCAAGAAGCTCGTCGCATCGAGCCCGCAAAAACATTACTCGCCCAGCGATAGATTTCTATCGCTGGGCTTTTTCTTTTCTGAGTTTGTACTTCTAAACGGCAGCTGGTACGTCCATTAATTTATTACACTTTATTAGTGGGAAATGGTTGATCAAAACCGCATTTGTCACCTACATTAGATGTAAGGGATAGATTCTTGAAGGGGAAGGTCATGCTAAAAAAATTAGAAAAAACCCAGCAAAAATGGGGTGGTTCAAATACGCTTATCGATCAATGGTTAAACAACCGTCGTAACCTTTTAATTCACTACTGCAAAATTGCGGGTATTCCACCTTATGAGATGCCAGAAAACTCATTACCGGCCTTTGACTCAGTCAAAACATTTTGCGATCAATTAATGGATTATGTTTCAGAGGGTCATTTCGAAATTTATAACCAAGTGGTCACCGCCTGTGAAACCAATGGCAGTTCAGGTATAGAACTTGCTCAGCAACTTGTACCGCAAATTAGCGAGACCACAGATGCAGCATTAGACTTTAATGATAAGTACACAGAAGCAAAAGACGAAAAAGTACTGTTTCATCTAGACAACGATTTATCATCACTGGGGCATGCCATGGAAACACGCTTTGCACTGGAAGATAAATTACTAGAAGTATTACATGATAAGACTTCTTAGATTTAGTATTTAAAATTTTCGCGATATAAAGTATGACGCCCTTTCCCTAAGGCTAATATTGATATCTACCGTCGATTTTACATTAAAAAGGCCAGCTAATTTGCTGGCCTTTTTAGTACATCAATTTACATTAAACGGCAGACTGAAAAATAACTTCATTTGCTTTTTCTGTATATGATGCAATTTGATCGAAGTTCAAATAACGATAAGTGTCAGCTGCGGTAGCATCTAACTCTTTAGCGTATGTTTGATATTCATCAGGCGAAGGTAGGCGACCCAAAAGCGCCGCAACAGCCGCCAGCTCAGCAGAAGCCAAGTAGACGTTCGCCCCTGTACCTAAACGGTTCGGGAAGTTACGCGTCGACGTTGACACTACTGTCGCACCTTCAGCCACGCGCGCTTGGTTACCCATACACAGTGAACAACCTGGGATTTCAATACGAGCACCCACTCGACCAAAGATGGCGTAGTAGCCCTCTTCAGTAAGCTGATCGCGATCCATTTTAGTTGGTGGCGCGATCCACAAGCGTGTTGGCAATGTGGAAGCAAATTTATCCAGCATCTTACCGGTCGCGCGGAAATGACCAATGTTGGTCATACAAGAGCCGACAAATACTTCGTCAATTTGAGTATTCACCACTGATGAAAGTAACACTGCGTCATCAGGATCGTTTGGCGCACAAAGAATTGGCTCTTTGATTTCATTCAAATCGATTTCGATAATTTCAGCATACTCAGCATCGCTATCCGATTCCATTAGCTCTGGGTTGGCGATCCACTCTTGCATTGATGCAATGCGACGCTCAATAGTGCGACGATCGCCGTAACCTTCTGCAATCATCCACTTAAGCATGACGATGTTAGAGTTTAAGTATTCAATGATGGGTTCTTTATCAAGCTTGATGGTACAACCTGCAGCACTACGTTCAGCTGATGCATCAGAAAGTTCAAATGCCTGCTCAACCTTAAGTTGCTCCAGACCTTCAATTTCCAGTACGCGGCCAGAGAAAGCATTAATTTTACCTTTTTTCTCTACCGTCAACAGACCCATTTCAATCGCTTTAAGCGGGATAGAGTGCACTAGATCGCGTAAGGTAATGCCCGGTTGCATTTCGCCTTTAAAGCGCACCAAAATTGATTCAGGCATATCAAGCGGCATAACGCCGGTTGCCGCAGCAAAAGCCACTAAGCCAGAGCCCGCAGGGAATGAAATCCCAATAGGAAAACGCGTATGCGAGTCACCACCAGTACCCACGGTATCTGGTAGTAGCATGCGGTTCAACCATGAGTGAATAACACCATCACCTGGGCGCAGTGCAACACCACCACGATTCATGATGAAATCAGGTAACGTATGGTGAGTATTTACATCAATAGGTTTAGGGTAAGCCGCAGTGTGACAGAAAGACTGCATCGTCAAATCAGCACTAAAGCCTAAACACGCTAAATCTTTTAGCTCATCACGTGTCATTGGGCCGGTAGTATCTTGCGAGCCCACAGAGGTCATCTTAGGCTCACAGTATTGACCCGGGCGAATACCCGTCACGCCACATGCTTTACCCACCATTTTCTGTGCCAAGGTAAAGCCCTTACCTGTATCGGCTACATCTTGTGGACGAACAAAAATAGTTGACGCTTCAAGCCCAAGCGTTTCACGTGCACGGTCAGTTAAACCACGACCGATGATCAATGGGATACGTCCACCTGCACGTACTTCATCCATTAACACTTCGGTTTTTAGTGAAAATTCAGAAATCACTTCATCACTATTGTAGCGCTTAACTACACCTTCATATGGATAGACATCAATCACATCACCCATATTCATCTTGCTAACATCTAGCTCAATTGGCAATGCGCCTGCATCTTCCATAGTGTTGAAGAAAATTGGTGCAATCTTGCCACCAAAACAAAAACCGCCAGCACGTTTATTTGGAACATTAGGGATATCATCTCCCATAAACCAAAGCACTGAGTTAGTTGCTGACTTACGTGAAGACCCTGTTCCGACAACATCACCCACATAAACTAACGGGAAGCCTTTCGCCTTAAGCGAGCCAATCTCTTTAATTGGACCGACAGTACCGGCTTCATCAGGCACGATTCCGTCTCGAGCATTTTTCAGCATTGCAAGTGCGTGCAACGGAATGTCTGGGCGAGACCATGCATCCGGCGCTGGTGATAAATCATCGGTATTGGTCTCACCAGACACTTTAAATACTGTTAGTGTAATTTTTTCAGCTAATTTTGGACGAGATAAGAACCATTTAGCGTCAGCCCAAGCTTGAACAACTTCTTTGGCGTAATCATTACCTGCTTTCATTTTTTCTACAACGTCATAGAAAGAATCAAACATCAGTAGGGTATGCGATAATGCAGTAACTGCTAGGGGAGCTTGCGAATCGTTATCTAATTGAGCGATTAGAGGCTCAATGTTATAACCACCTTGCATAGTTCCGAGCAGTTCAACCGCACGCTCAGATGACAAAATACTTGATACAGCTTCGCCTTTTGCAACAGCATCTAAAAATCCAGCCTTAACATAAGCGGCTTCATCAACACCTGGTGGAATACGATTTTCAAGCAGATCAAGAATAAATGCTTCTTCACCTACAGGCGGGTTCTTTATCAATTCAACTAGCAGAGCCACTTGTTGAGCATCTAATGGCTTAGGGTCTACGCCCTCTGAAGCACGTTCTGCGACGTGTTTACGATATGCTTCTAGCACGGCAACATTCCTCTTTGTTTGGCGTTCTAACAACGAAACTGCGCGTCTTCAAATTGAAACTGACAGCTCGGCAGGCTCGATCCTTATTTCGCCACCATTATACTACAGCTTTACAAAAGTATGAATTAGATCACAGTCCCGCAAGAGATAAATAACAATTTATTAATAACTTGGCGTCAATGACATCTAGATTTCATATCCTCAAATTAATTCATCGTCTTATATAATTATTTTAGCTATTGTTTTCAGCAACCTAAAAAACAATCCTATCAATTTTTAGGGGGTAATGTCGCTCAAGGGCTCGCTAAAAAACTCGTTTTAAGTGAGTATTATTCGCAGATAAGTGAATTGTCAGCCCTAATATTCACTCCATTTATAATGAACATAATGAGATACCGAAGACGATGCCTAAACTACAAGCCGTTATTTTTGACATGGACGGAGTATTAATTGACTCGGAGCCATTTTGGCAAATGGCAGAATATGATGTGATGAACCGTTTAGGTTTAAACATTACGCTGAGCCAAATCGCCGAAACAACAGGCTTAAGAATTGATCAAGTAGTCGAATATTGGTATGCCCGCTTTCCTTGGCCAAACTACGACAATGCCATGACCGCACAAGCGATTGTTGAGCAAGTCGTCAACCATATTAATGAATCAGGCAAACCGATGCTCGGCGTCTATACAGCGCTCGATTACTGCCTTGAGCATGGTATAAAAGTGGGTTTAGCCACCTCTTCATCAACCACTATTATTAACGCTGTTTTAAACAAACTCGGTATTCGACACTATTTTCATGCCATTCAATCAGCTGAAAAGCTAACCTATGGTAAACCGCACCCAGAAGTTTATTTAAATTGCGCCCATGCACTCGCTGTTAATCCCACTCATTGCTTGGCAATTGAAGACTCGTTCAATGGCTTAATTGCAGCCCGAGCAGCCAACATGCACACCATCGCGATACCAGAGCCGCATCTAGCCAATTTAAGCAAGTGGGTTATTGGCCATCATCAACTATCTAATTTGGCGCAACTGCCTGAATTTTTAGATTCATTTTCATCATAATCTAAATGCAAAAAAGCCTATCAAAAGATAGGCTTCCTATTATTGGTTTAGGTTGAGGCAAGCCTCAAACTCTTACCAGATCTTAACGCGATCGCTCTCTTTCAAATACATTTTATCGTTAGCTTTCAGATCAAATGCTTCATAGAATGCGGGAATATTTCGCGGTGTCCCCATGGCACGGAAATGACTCGGTGAATGTGAGTCGGTCATCAAACGGCGACCTAGCTCTTCATCGCGGTAGTTACGACGCCAAACTTGTGACCAACCTACAAATAAACGTTGCTCACCAGTTAATCCATCTATCACAGGTGATGGTTTACCATTTAGGCTCATTGCATAAGAGCGAGCTGCGACTGTTAAACCACCTAAATCACCGATGTTTTCGCCTAAGGTTAAATCACCATTAACAAACTTACCTGGCATAGCTTCATAAGCTGAATATTGAGCCGACAGCTGCGCGGCACGCTTTTGAAACTCTTCGCGATCTTTATCTGACCACCAGTTACGCAAGTTGCCGTCACCATCATACTTAGCACCTTGATCATCAAATCCGTGGCTAATTTCATGCCCAATCACCGCACCAATACCACCATAGTTAATGGCGTCGTCAGCATCGATGTTAAAAAATGGCGGCTGTAAAATTGCTGCAGGAAACACGATTTCGTTCATTACAGGACTATAGTACGCATTCACTGTTTGCGGAGTCATATGCCATTCAGTGCGATCGATTGGCTTACCGAGCTTAGCAAGCATCGCTTTATACTCAAATTGTGCATAGCGACGGTAGTTACCCACAAGATCGTTAGCGTCGATTTCTAACGCAGTGTAATCTTTCCATTTATCTGGGTAGCCAATTTTATAAGTAAATTTGGCCAATTTCTCTTGTGCAGCAACTTTGGTTTCTGCTGTCATCCACTCAAGTTCATTAATGCTGACTTCAAAACCTTTAATCAGGTTTTTGATCATGTCTTCCATTTTGGCTTTAGCTTCCGGCTTAAAGTTTTGCTTCACATACTCTTTACCCACCAGCTCACCGATTACTTGATCTGCGGCATCGACGGCTTTTTTCCAGCGCGGTTTTTGCTCTTCAATACCGACTAAAGTTTTACCATGAAAATCAAAGTGTAGGTCTACAAAGTTTTTACTTAGCAATTCAGCAGCATCATCAACAAGATGGAAAGCTAAGTAATCTTGCCATTGCGCCACACTAAACTGTGTAAACTCTTGGCCAAATTTTTCAAAGTACGACGGCTGACGCACGATAACCTCTGCAACCTTATCAAGCTCAGCTCCAGCAGAGAACTGTGCAAAATCAAAGCCTTTTACAAGCGCTCGAAGCGCTTCGCGATCCATTTTGTTATAGCTCTTGTTAGCATCACGCGATTCAACTCGGCTCCACTGGCTAGCTGCAATAAACTGCTCAATTTTAGCCACACTGTCACTCGCGCGCTCAGGGTGGCTGTAACCTGACTCTTTCATTAAGTTAGTGATGTATTGAGCCAATGCCACACGATTAGCGACAAATTTTTCATCATCTTTTAGGTAGTAGTCACGGTCAGGCAAGCTCAGACCAGACTGGTATAAATACACGCCGTACTGAGTCGAATTTTTAGCATCGTTATTAACATAAAACCCAAATGGCATAGAGATGCCATTCACTAATAGGTTACCCATTAAGGCAGCAATGTCTTTATGGGTCGAAGCTGAGCGAATAGCTGCTAACTGCCCATTTAAAGGGGTAATGCCTAACGCTTCTAAAGCACTGGTATTCATATAACTGGCATAAAAATCACCCACTTTTTGCTCGCTACTTCCCTTTTCTTTATTCTTCTTTGCGGCAGAAGCTTCAATAATGGTTCTTAATGACGCTTGGCTCTGCTCGTAGAGTACTGAGAACGAACCATAATTAGATTTGTCGCTCGGAATAGGAGTGTTGGCCAACCAAGTACCGTTCACGCTATAGTAAAAATCATCTTGATGACGTACTGCAGGATCAAAATTGGCCTTCTCGACACCAGAAACTAACGTTGAAGTCGTGCTGGCAGCGACAGCCTCTTTCTCGCTATAACTGCTGCCACATGCCGTAACACCTAATGTGAGTGCTACGCACAATGCTAATTGACTTACCTTGTTCATATATATCCCCGGTTTAGCTTTTTTAAGTTATTTTTGCTCGCCATTAATAATTGGCGTTTAGTATATATTGCACTTTAAGACTGAGACTATTAAGCCTATTTTTGTTACATAATATGATGTTAACTGGTGCTCGAGCCTAGAGCAGCTCACCGTTACCAGTTTTTACCAATAAATAAGAATACCGTTTTTTCGCCGTCATCTGCGGCGCCAAAGCCGAGTGCGGCAGGGCCTATGCCAGTGTCGGTACCGAGAAATAAACTGCCGGAATAGATCAAATCATTTAAAGACATACTGCTTTTTTTATTCCACACATTACCAGCTTCAAAACTTGTTCCTAAATAAAGAGGGTATTCAGTCATGCCCAATACATCACTGCCTAAGTCATACTGGTAAACAAAAGCACCAAACACTTTATGCGCACCATAAAGCGCGTTTTTATGATAACCAGATAGATTCAAGAAGCCGCCTAATTTTGATACATTGACGGTAAACACTCCTTCTTTATCGACTGTGGCAAGTGAAGCAATCCCCACAAATGCATGGTTGCCGACCGCAACTGCACCACGCCAGTCGGCTTCAATTTGCAGTGCCAAATCAGAAGAGTCTTCGGCTATCTCTTGGTCGTACCCCTCTTTTCGAAGGTACATATTCAACACAAAACGATTACCAGATGTGGGAAAATTTATGCTGTTTAAGTCATCATAGGCAAACTTAAAATAGCCGCCGTAGCTGTCGTAATCAACGGTACCTAACGTCCAAAAGTCATTTTCTAGATCACCGAATTCGCCTAGCGCCCCCAGCTCTATAAAACCATTTTGGGTGTAATTTATCCCGATCCCTAACTCTGCACGATATGAAGTTTGCCGCAATTCAAGCGTTGGGCTATTGTTGACAAAAAAGTCCCAATCTTGCAGTTCATACTCCAAGCGCGAACGGCTAAAGTAATCTTGATCTTTTGTTAGCGGTAAATAAAACTCTGACGCGACGAATTTATCACTGCCCAATGAGAGTTCATTACGCCACTCTCCCCCCGTTGGGGTAATGTCGGTCATGGTGTAAGCCACATCAAGCGACACCGATGATGCTAAGCTAAAATCATCTTCCCAAGTAAAGCCTAAATGAAAGTAGTGTGGCCCCCACGATTTAGCTTTAGTGCTAACAGTGAGTACTCGCCCCGCTTCAGTGTCGGTAAATTCAGCATCGACTCGCTCGAACTTATCTAATGCATAGAGACGGTCAATACCGGCCTCTAGCGCATCGACGGTAACACGATCGCCTACCTTCAATGCTAAATTTTCTGCCAGCAATTTATCGCTGACTTTTGAGTCATTAACAAACACAATGCGAATTAAAGGCCGATTTAGCTCATCGAGCCATAACTGACTTTTAGCCCGCTTGGCGGCTAGGTATTTATTAAATTCATCCGTTGAAATGCTGTACTGCTCTAACTGTTTTGTTTTTTCTCTGGCCGCGATTTCACCTAACGGTAACGCGATGGGCATAATTGAAAAATCAGTAGTGCTTAACTCGCCTATGTTTGGCCTAATTAGAATATCATCGTCAGACAACAAGGCTTTTTGTCGCTCGGAGCTGGCATTGGTTAGGATGGTTGAAAGCTGATTGAGTATCGCGATGGAGCTGTTAAGTTCTTCGTTGCCGACTAATGGTGAGCCAATGTCAACTGCAATAACGATATCGGCACCTAATGCTTTTACCACGTCAATTGGCATATTGTTGGCGATACCACCATCAACTAATAGTTGTCCATTTATTAATGCGGGCTGCAATACACCAGGAACAGATGCTGATGCCTGCATTGCTGCCACAAGACTACCTTGGCTTAAGACTACCGCTTCACTAGTGGCTAGGTTAGTTGCTACCGCTCGAAATGGGATTGAAAGATCATCAAAGTGGCCGAATTTCTGTACTAGATCCGTTGAACTACGCAGTAGCTGCGACATCGACTGACCACGCAGTAAACCGGCAGGAACTTTAACTTCGTTATCGCTATAACCGATGTTGACAGGAATATTGTATTTGTCGCGGATCTCTTTGTCTTTAAAGCTTAACGCCTCACGTGGAATTGTATCTGAATAGCCCCCTTCCCAGTGCGTGTTCATCATTACTGCTTCAATTTCAGCAGCGCTATAACCGAGCGCATACATGCCGCCCACATAAGAGCCGATGCTGGTACCAGCAATGTAATCAATGGGGATCCGCTTTTCTTCTAAAACCTTTAGCACACCAATATGCGCCGCCCCTTTAGCACCACCACCACTGAGTACGAGGCCGATCTTAGGTCTCTCTGTCGCCGTTGCTACTGGCAGGAGCAATCCAAGCAAACAAAGAATAATAATTCTATGTATCATAATGACTTATTCAACTCTCTTGTGGGTATTTCAACCTAGGCGATTTGATTCACATGTGCAAGCCTTAGTCACGATGAGGCAGCAGTTCGGTTGTCACATTAGCATGACTCTGCACCACCATATACTCTTCTAACGCTGCAATCGGCATAGGTTTAGCAAAGTAGTAACCCTGAATGACATAGCAGCCACGACTAAACACTTGCTCTAGTTGCTCATGGGTTTCAACACCTTCGGCAACCACATCTAGCTTTAAGTTTCTAGCGAGCTCAATAATACTGCTGGTAATAGCTTGGTCAGCACTATTTGTTGCTATATCAATCAGGAATGAACGATCAATTTTGAGCGTGTTGACTTCAAAATGACGTAGATAAGCCAATGATGAGTAGCCGGTTCCAAAGTCATCAATGGCCACATCAACACCTAATTCTTTCAATGCTTTTAGATGTTGTTTTGCCACTTTAAGCTCTTTCATCAATACGCCTTCGGTGATCTCAAGCGATAACGCGGTATTAGGCATACCTGTGTCTAACAGGCTTTGCTCAACACCTTGAATAAAGTCTGGCTGGCGAAAATGTAAAGCAGAAATATTAACGGACACTTTAAGTGGTGTATCGAATTTCTTCGCCCAATACGCGCCTCGACGACAAGCCTCAAGCATCACCCAACGGTCTATCTCAACAATCAAGCCACACGCTTCAGCAACTTTGATAAATATATCGGTGCGAATAAAGCCATCTTTGGGGTGGCGCCAACGCAATAACGCTTCAACGCCCACTAATCGGTCATTTTGTAAAATATCGATTTGCGGTTGGAAATATAGTTCAAACTCTTCTCTTTCAATCGCTTTACGCAAATCAGCTTCAAGCCTTAAGTGATACAAGGCTTCGGCATTACGTTCTTGTGAGTAGTATTTAAAGTTACCCTTGCCTTCATCTTTAGCATGATACATAGCTAAATCTGCATTCTTAATCAGGTTTTCTGGCAACTTAGCATCTTCAGGCCAAAGACTAACGCCAATACTGGTGGAGATGAAAAACTCACGCCCGTAAATAACAAATGGCTCTTGGATGGTCAGTAATAACTGTTCACATAACTGATTAATGCTGTCTATATCAGTACCACTTCGCAGTAGGATCACAAACTCATCACCACCAAAGCGACACAAGACATTATCTGGCGCTGTTAATTTTTGTAGCCTGCTTGCCGCTTCAACCAATAAGGCATCACCCATGCTGTGACCATAAGAGTCATTTACATGCTTAAAGCGATCTAGATCTAAGAAGAGTAACGCGAGTTTGTCAGCTGTTTTTTCAGCCGAATATATGGCCTGCGATAATGTGCTTGAAAATAAAGATCGATTAGATAAGCCGGTTAGCACATCATAATTTGCCAAACGGCGCAGATCTGACTCAGCCGTTTTACGGTCAGTAATATCAGAGAAAACGACCACGTAGTGCGTGGCTTCACCTTTCACATTGAGGATAGATGAGACATTGAGCCATATGGCGCACTCTTGATTATCAGCACACGCTAATCGACACTCACCGGTCCAGCTCAAACCATTTTGCAGCAACTCAGAAATATGTGTGCCTGATTCTTTTCCGAGTATAAACTCTGAAAACGACTTACCAACCAGCACGTTATTGCTGAAACCCATAATGCCTTGAGCAGCTTTATTAGTGACCTGTATCTTCTCATCTCTGTCGCATATCAACTCAGCTTCAGTGGTATTTTCAAAGGCTTGGGCAAGCAAATACACATCATCTTTCAACTGTCTTTGCTCTGTGATGTCAGTATAAATACCGGCAACGCGTTCTATCGCTCCAGTTACACTATTGCGCTCTACCGGACGGCCCAATACCCGGATCCAAGCCCACTTATTTTCACCGCGCATATAGCGATATTCCATTTCAAAGCGCTCGGTTCGCTCCTCAAGCATATCTAACCATGCTGCAAACACAGCTGCTTTGTCTTCTTGATGAATCGTAAATTCATTTAACTTTAAATAAACTTGTTCACCTTTCTCATTTAACAGCTTACCAATATTATCCATTCTAAAAAGGCGAGTGTCTTGATACCATTCCCACAGTTCAGAGTTACTGCCACGCAGCGCTTGCTTTAACCGGTTCTCACTTTCGGTCAACGCTAGGTTTACCTGCCTAAAAGCGGTCACTTGTTGCTGGCGAACAATAATGATAACGAGGCCAAGTAGCAGCACCCCGATCACCAATAGCCCGTAAAACCAACGTGTTTGCCACCAATGCTGCTGCACATCAAAAGAGAAAGAGTACGGCTCCACCGACCATACTTCATTTTGTAAGCTGATAATGTCTAAAATATGTTCACCAGAATCTAAACCGGTGATATTGAGCTGGGATTGGCCGTCGAGGTAAATATATTTACCACCTACTTTGTCTGATGGTCGCCGCAGACGATATTGCAGTTGAAGTGGTTTTTCATCCAAATAATTACTGCGAGCAAGCTGAAAACTCACCAGCTGTGCTCCAGGTAAAATGGTATACCCTTGCTGCGGTAATAAACTGATTTCCGCGTAATTGTCGAAGTAAATTTCCATCGACTCTAGCAAAATTGAATCAGTAACGGTTCTGTTTTCCATTTTAGCGACATCGAGCAACATCGCACCGTCAGGTGTACCGACATATAGACCATTAGTTGACGCAAACACCGCGCCTTCATTTAGCTCGTCACTAATAAATCCATCTTCTTCGGTCACTACGATAACGTCATCTGTTAACGTGTTATAACGGATAATGGTACGTGGGCAGCCTATCAAACGGTAAGGCTCAACACTTTCAATAAAATAGACCGTGTTACAACTAATTTTCCAGTCGTCAGTTAACGATCTAACATGATTGGTTTTTAAGTGGTATTCAATGGCACCACGCCCTTTTAAACCGATCCAATAAACGTCGGGCTCGATCTCTTTAACTACGTTAACAGAGGCATAATCAACCCCGTCTTTTTGCGGAAGAGTAATCGAGTGAAAACGGTTACTTTTATCCAAATACCCCAATAAGCGATGCCCACCTAGCCATAGTCGACCAGAACTATCTCGGCCAACATATTTAACCTTCTGCATCTGAACAAAGCTATTATCAGCGCTGAGACTGAAGAACTGCGGCTCAGTCAACCCAGGATCCCAAAAAAACAAACCTTTATTGGTAGCAAACCAAATTCGGCCTTCAACGAACGTATCTAAGTATGTGGTATAAACGGTTTTACTCTCTAAACTACCCTTGCCTCCCATCCAGTCAGCAAACGAGCGAGTTTCGAAAGTACTTTTGTTTACGACCGATAACCCATTGGTACTCGACAGTATTACATTGTCTGCATCCAGCGATTCGATACTATAAATACTGTCGTTAGAGTCGATATTCTCAGGTGTTATACTCTGCGGTTTAGTTGTCTTTGCATCCAAATGAAACAAACCGGAATCGGTGCCGAACCAAAGTTGGTTATTCTCTTCAAAAATGGACCAAATAACTTTATCAGGTAACTCATAAGGTGGGGCTTCGTTGTACTGCTGAAGTAAAAAGTCCGGTGAGTCTGCAAGCACTGCCACGCCATCACCAGAACCGACAATCCAAATAAGGCCTGTTTTATCTACCGCGATATCGTGTATGTAATCGATATTAGATTCTTGTTCTATTTCATTGCCGTAAAAATGAACCGAAGACGTATCAGGCAACCATTTGATAAGTCCTGCCCGAGATGCTAACCAAAGATAACCTTGATGGTCCTGTGCAATTCTAGTGATGTAATAATTAAGTTCGGTCACTTGTCGAATAGAAGCATCTTCCATTAATAACTCAAACAAACCTTTATTCGAGCTAATCCAAACTCGCTCATTTGAATCTTTAAAAACCTGCTCAATCCTGCCGTAACTTTCTTTCCATGGCACCACATTAAGTCGTTCACCAGACGCGTCTCTAATTTCAACCCAGCCTTCAGTGGCAACGAGTATTTTGTTATCCGCTAGTGCTGACATGGCTTGCCATGGTGAGTCATGACTACTGCTTAAAAAGTTAATCCGCTTTAACGACATGTCCATATAATTAAAGCGCAATAATTCACCTTCTCGGGTGAGTAAAACACGATTGCCATCGTCATCTTCTACTTGAGAGATAACACCTAAGCCTTCATATTCAGGAAACAGATCTGGGCCACCAAAAGCGGTAAAAGTATTAGAGTAGATATCGTAGAGGTATATTTCGTAGAAGCTGCTTACCAACAGGTGGCGTTCGCTTAAAGGCACGACAAGGTGGATTAAGTCATCACTTAGTTTAGAGTCGAGCCCGACTAAGTCGACCCGTCTAATTTTAGTACTACTGACACGGTACAAGCCCTCTTCTGTTGCCAGCCAAGTAAAGCCATGAGCATCGAAGCTGATGTCCCAAACGGTACCATTGATTAGCCCATCACTTGCGGTAAAAATGCGCTGAACCACACCACTACTATGAGCAGGTGTACAGCAAGTAATCAATAAAACCACAAAGCTAAACCATTTTATAATACTTCTTATTTTCATTAGAGTTTTTGCTTTTTTAGATTAACTCAAATGTATCATCTACTTAACACAGTATCACGCTTTGATTGCTCAAATCCTTTGTTTATTGGCTTTTTTGCATAAAAAAAGCGCTCCTCAGAGCGCTTCATTTGTTCTAGCTGCCTACTTTTTTTTCTTTGCCTTCGGGTTTGGCAAATCGGTAATTGAACCTTCATACATTTCTGCAGCCAAGCCTACTGACTCATGCAATGTCGGATGAGCGTGGATCGTTAACGCCAGATCTTCTGCATCACAACCCATCTCTATCGCTAGCCCAATTTCCCCGAGTAGCTCACCGCCATTAACACCGACAATTGCACCGCCAATAACACGATGAGTCTCTTTATCAAAAATAAGCTTCGTCATACCTTCGCTAGCATCCGATGCAATAGCGCGGCCACTCGCAGCCCAAGGGAATGTCGCTGACTCGTATGCAACGCCTTGTTCTTTGGCTTCTTTTTCAGTTAAACCAACCCATGCAACTTCAGGGTCGGTGTAAGCAATTGAAGGGATCACCTTCGGATCGAAGAAGTGCTTCAATCCTGAAATAACTTCAGCAGCAACATGGCCTTCATGCACGCCTTTGTGCGCCAACATTGGTTGCCCAACAATGTCACCGATAGCGAAAATATTCGGGACATTGGTTCGCATCTGTTTATCTACATTGATAAAACCACGCTCATCAACATTAACACCTGCTTTTTCTGCACCTAAACCTTTGCCATTGGGCGTGCGACCAATAGCAACGAGAACGGCGTCATAACGCACTGGCTCTGCTGGGGCTTTTTTGCCTTCCATCGTCACGTAAATACCGTCTTCTTTGGCTTCGACAGCGGTCACTTTAGTTTGCAAAATTAAGTTAAACTTTTTCTTAATTTGTTTAGTGAAAATGCGCACAACATCTTTGTCTGCAGCAGGGATCACTTGGTCAAACATTTCAACCACATCAATGTCACTACCCAAAGATGAATAAACCGTGCCCATTTCAAGCCCAATAATACCACCACCCATAACCAGTAGTTTACCCGGCACTTCTTTTAGCTCTAGTGCGTCAGTAGAGTCCCAAATTCGTGGGTCTTCATGCGGAATGAAAGGTAATTGAATCGGGCGTGAACCCGCCGCAATAATGGCATGTTCAAACTGAATGACTTTAACGCCATCCTCACCTTTAACCTCTAAAGTATTTGGTCCAGTGAAATGGCCAAGACCATTGACCACGTTAACCTTACGCATTTTAGACATTCCGCCTAAACCGCCAGTAAGCTGACCAATCACTTTGTTTTTAAAACCACGTAGCTTATCGAGATCAATCTTTGGCTCACCAAAAACAACACCGTGGTCGGCAACAGCTTTAGCTTCTTCAATCACTTTAGACACATGAAGCAATGCTTTAGAGGGAATACACCCCACATTTAAACACACGCCACCTAAGGTACTAAAGCGTTCAACGATAACAGTATCTAATCCTAAATCAGCAGCACGAAATGCTGCCGAGTAGCCCGCTGGGCCAGCGCCTAAAACAACTACCTGAGTTTTGATTTCGTTACTCATCTTTTCCTCTATTCTTTTTATGTCGTTGGCGGGGGCACCGTCTCAACGATGATGTAGGGCCAAATCTTGTGGCCGCATTTTAACCTTTGTTTGACGCAGATCACAATCTTAGTTGTAACAGAAAAAGGCGACCTAATAGAGTCGCCTGTTACCTTACAAAATAAGGGTACGAATATCACTTAGAATGCCGGATAACGTGACGCTAAATCGCGCTGCCATCGCGCCATCTATAACCCGGTGATCATAAGATAATGACAGTGGTAGCATTAGCTTAGGTTCAAAATCTGTTCCGTTCCATTTCGGCTTCATTTCCGATTTAGACACCCCTAAAATTGCCACATCAGGGTAGTTAACAATCGGTGTAAACGCCGTACCACCGATGCCTCCTAAGCTGGAAATCGTGAAGCAACTACCTTGCATATCAGCCGACTTAAGCTTGCCGTCTCGGGCGCGAACAGAGATGTCCATTAGTTCACGAGAAAGCTCTACAATGCCTTTTTTATCAACATCACGTACCACTGGCACCATCAAACCATTTGGCGTATCGACCGCGACGCCGATATGGAAGTATTTTTTCTGGATCAGCGACTCGCCATCAGCACTTAGGCTCGAGTTAAATACCGGAAACTCTGCCAATGCTTTAGCCACCGCTTTCATCATAAAGACTAACGGTGTGATCTTGTAATCAGCTTTCTTCTTAGCAGCAACTGCATTTTGCTCTTTACGGAAAGCCTCAAGTTCAGTGATGTCAGCTTCGTCAAACTGAGTGACATGCGGAATAGTTACCCAGTTACGATGCAGGTTAGGGCCAGATATTTTTTGAATTCGAGTTAAAGGCACCTCTTCAACGTCACCAAATTTAGCAAAGTCTACTTTTGGTGCAGCAATAACATTAAGCCCTCCTGCACCACCCGCAACCGAAGTTGCTGCCGAGGCTTTAGGACGACTTAGCTCATATTTAATATAAGCTTGTACATCTTCTTTAATAATACGGCCTTTACGACCCGATCCCTTAACAAGTAATAAATCTGCGCCAAATTCTCGCGCTAAACGGCGCACAGCTGGTGACGCATGTATTGCCCCCGTTTTTGGCTGACTCCCTGCACTAGGATGGTGTGGTACAGGAGGCTTACTGCTAGCAACAGGAGCAGGAGTCGCAGCTTCAGGCACACTTTTTTCAGCAATGGGCGCTGCCACTGGAGCATCAACTACAGGTACGGGTGCAGCTGCGCCGACTTCAAGCATTAGCACTAATGACCCCATAGAGACTTTGTCACCTAAAGTCACTTTGAGCTCTTTAACAGTCCCAGCTGCAGGTGCCGGCACTTCCATCGTTGCTTTATCGGTTTCTAAGGTAATAAGCCCAGTATCGAGCTCAATCTTGTCACCCACAGCCACCAGCACTTCAATAATTTCAACGTCAGTTGCATCGCCAATATCTGGCACGGTCACTTCAATTACCTGTGTTGCACCTGCAGGTACAGCTTCAACAGCTTCAACCACCGCTGGAGTGGAAGCCTCTTCAACTGCCGCCGCAGGAGCCTCTACTGGTGCTGGTGCATCAGCAACCGGAGCTGCTGCGCCAGACATCATTGCAATCAACTTACCTTCAGATATGGTATCGCCAACCGCAACCTTAAGCTCGCTCAACACACCAGCAAAGGGAGCTGGGATGTCCATGGTTGCCTTGTCACTTTCAACTGTAATAATTGATTCTTCTGCCGCTAATGTGTCACCGACTGCAACACATATTTCAATAACCTGAACTTCATCACCACCGATATCAGGAACCAAAATTTCTTTTAATTCAGCCATTTTGTTTCCCTCTTATGCGTACTGTGGGTTGTTCTTATCAACGTCGATACCATAATCACTGATGGCTTTTGTCAGCACATCTACAGGTAATTCGTTACGGTCGACAAGGGCTTTTAATGAAGCGATGACAATAAATTTAGCGTCAACTTCAAAGTGATGACGTAAGTTTTCGCGGCTGTCACTGCGACCAAAGCCATCGGTTCCAAGGACTTTATAATCAGTAGGAATGTAAGCCCGCAGCTGTTCGCCGTATAGCTTCATGTAATCTGTGGCCACAATCGCTGGCGCATCTTTTGACAACACTTCACTGATATAAGGAACTTTTGGTGTTTCAGTCGGGTGCAACATGTTATAGCGCTCAACAGCCTGGCCATCGCGCGTTAATTCGTTAAAACTAGTCACACTGAATACATCGGTTGTGATACCAAAATCTTTTGACAGAGCAATTGCCGCCTTACGAACTTGCTCTAATATGGTGCCGCTGCCCATGAGTTGAACCGTACCTTTACCGCTACCTTGCAGGGTTTCTAGCTTATAGATACCTTTAACGATGCCTTCTTCGCTGCCCTCGGGCATTGCGGGCTGTTCGTAGTTTTCGTTCATCGTGGTGAGGTAGTAAAACACATCTTCTTGCTCGCCATACATGCGGCGAATGCCATCTTGAACCACTACAGCAATTTCGTAGCCGTAGGTTGGGTCGTAAGAGATACAGTTCGGAATCGTATTAGCTAAGATATGACTATGGCCATCTTGATGCTGCAAACCCTCACCATTTAGCGTGGTGCGTCCAGACGTGCCACCCACCATAAAGCCTCGCGCTCGCATATCTCCAGCAGCCCAAGCCATGTCACCAATACGTTGGAAACCAAACATTGAGTAGTAGATATAGAACGGGATCATTGGCGTGTCGTTAACCGAGTAACTCGTTGCAGCCGCCACCCAAGATGACATTGCGCCTAACTCGTTAATGCCTTCTTGCAATACCTGACCGGTTTTATCTTCACGGTAGTAAGCTACTTGGTCAGAATCTTGTGGGATATACTTTTGCCCTTCATGAGCATAAATACCAACTTGGCGGAATAACCCTTCCATACCAAAGGTGCGCGCTTCATCGGGGATAATTGGCACAATCTGTTTGCCAATTTTTTTATCTTTTAACAGTGCCGTAAGAATTCGGACAAATGACATGGTGCTGGAGATCTGACGACCATTTGAGCCTTTAAGTACCGCATCAAAGATTTTCAATGGAGGCACTTCAATCTCACCAGAGAACTTTTCTCGACGTGACGGAATGGCGCCATGAAGCTCGGCGCGACGCGCTTTTAGATACTTCACTTCTTCAGAGTCAGCGCCAGGGTGATAGTACGGCACATCTTCTAACTGCTCATCACTAATTGGAATGTTGAAACGATCGCGGAAGTATTTGAGTGATTCCACACCCATTTTCTTCACGTTGTGCGCGATATTTTTGCCTTCGCCCGCATCACCCATGCCATAACCTTTAACGGTTTTAGCTAAAATAACGGTCGGACGACCTTTGGTGTCTTTAGCGTGTTGCAACGCGGCAAAGATCTTAACCGGATCATGACCACCACGGTTTAAGCGCCAAATGTCATCATCTGACATATTAGCAACCATTTCGGCGGTTTCAGGATACTTGCCAAAGAAGTGTTCACGTGTATAAGCACCACCTTTAGCTTTACAGTTTTGGTATTCACCATCAACGGTTTCTTCCATTAACTGCAGTAGCTTGCCGCTCGTGTCGCGCGCAAGTAGTGGGTCCCAGTAACGACCCCAAATCACTTTAACGGCTTCCCAACCTGCGCCGCGAAATTCGCCTTCAAGCTCTTGAATTATTTTACCGTTACCACGTACAGGACCATCAAGGCGTTGTAAGTTACAGTTAACGATAAAGCATAAGTTGTCTAACTCTTCACGAGCCGCTAGCCCTATAGCGCCTAATGTTTCAGGCTCGTCACACTCACCATCCCCCAAGAAGCAGTAAACAGTTTGTTCTGAGCAATCTTTAATACCGCGGTCGGTAAGGTACTTAAGGAAACGCGCTTGATAAATGGCTTGGATCGGGCCAAGCCCCATAGATACTGTGGGGAATTGCCAATAATCAGGCATCAACTTAGGGTGCGGATACGAAGGCAAGCCTTTACCATCAACTTCTTGGCGGAAGTTGTTCATCTGGTCTTCAGTAATACGCCCTTCAAGAAACGAGCGAGAATAAATTCCTGGGGCGATATGCCCTTGGAAATAAACCAAATCACCGCCGTCTTTTTCATTTGGGCCGCGGAAAAAGTGGTTAAAACAAACGTCATAAATCGTTGCGCTAGATGCAAAGCTAGAGATATGGCCCCCAAGCTCTAAATCTTTCTTAGAACCACGCAATACCATGGCTAGCGCATTCCAACGAATGATAGCCCGAATACGGCGCTCCATTTCTTGGTTGCCTGGCATTGGCGGTTCTTGCCCAGAAGGAATAGTGTTTAAATAAGCTGTGGTCGCTTTGTAAGGCAGGTGAGTACCGTTACGACGTGCTTTATCAATCAACTTTTCTAATAGATAGTGCGCGCGTTCAGGGCCTTCTTGTTCCAATACCGCTTGCAGTGAATCTACCCATTCCTGAGTTTCTAGTGGATCTACATCTTGAAGCATATGTTCAGACATAACGCTGTCATTCCCTATCAAAAATAAATTCGGTCTATGAATAGAGTGATATTAAATTTGGGACCTACACACCACTCTTTAATCGGCGCAAGCTACGCTGCAACCGGCTGTCTTCTTCCCTTACTGATAGCATCACCTCTTCAATGTAACTTAAGTGCTCATTAGAGGCAGCTCGAGCCGCTTCGGGATCACGACGTACAATGGCGGCCAGTAGTGCGAGTCGATGGTCATTCGCAATGGTTGACGCTTCTTCGCGTCGGCTTAAAAGCTCTAAATTTTGTGCCACATTTTTATGCAGCACTGGCGATAAGCTTAATACTAGATGTAACATCGCAACATTGTGCGATGCCTCTGCAACTGAACGGTAAAATTGCACAATAGCATGTGCTTGAGCTTCTATGCCCTGCGCGGCTTCTACCGCCAAAATGGTTCGCTTAATATTTTTCATATCAGCGTCATTACCACGTAAGGCAGCAAAATAAGCCATCATGCCTTCTGTGGCATGACGAAACTCCAATAAGTCATATTGACTCTCAGAATCTGAATGCATTAGTTCAACAATGGGATCGGCAAGACTTTGCCAAAGTTGATCTTTTACGTAAGTACCACCGCCTTGGCGGCGCATTAGCAAACCTTTGGCTTCTAATTTTTGAATCGCTTCACGCAAAGAAGGGCGTGACACTTCAAACTGCAATGCTAACTCACGTTCAGGGGGAAGCTTTTGACCGGGCCTGATACTGCCCTCCAAAATCATCTGCTCCAGTTGAACCATGATGACATCAGATATTTTAGGCTGATTAATTTTGCTATAAGCCATATGGCCTCAATTCCTATTGTAAATTGGTCTTACCAATTAAATTGACTTAGCGCACCATATCAAATCACACTTTAGTTGTCTAGTTAGTGATCGACATCATAAAACTACGCGATGTGTGAGCATAACTGATTTTTCCCATTAAGGGGTCTGACCAATGTTCCAGTCGCATTTTCAGCAACTTACAAAATATTATGCTGCTCTGTATGAATCGTGCAGTACTTAATGATATGAGCGCGATAATAAAGCCCCTATAAATGGGGCTTATATGAGATATTGACAGCCGGTAGCAACTTAATTTACTACACCGAAAATAGTCAAAAGTGATAATACGGTAATCAATAAAATAAAATTACGCTTACTTAACTGTAAAAGAGCGATAGTTGATTGCACACAAATAGGCGCAGAAGAGGATTCAGGTAAGGTTTCGGCTTTCAAAGCAACTTGAGTAATAATAGTGCGTGCGCCCGCTTTGGGGTCAATACTGAGGTTCACCCACGTCGACAAAGATTGCCTAAAATGACCACTCAATACGTAACCAAAAGCAAAAATACGACATGGTAACCAATCAAGAATAAATTGTAGTGTATCGACTAAAGGTAAATTCAAGCTTCGCGTACGATTTAGCTCACTGTAAAACCGTGTCGTGCAATACAATACCGCACCAACAGGACCGAATATGATTAAATACAACGCGATCGCGCCGTAATATCGATAGTTAATCCACGCTACGCTTTGGCCAACTTCTTCACCGAGATCCTCTTCCGTTACTGATGCTAAACATTGGCTCGAATCAAGCTGCGCCGCATAGTTAAAACACGCTTGAATATCGCCCCGGCATGCAGCTTGAATGTAACACTTAAAGGCAAGTCTTTGCTGCTGGTGACTAAAACATAGTACTGCTATCGCTGTCCATAACAGAACACTAACTGCTCCCCACAGCACCCCGGTAACAACCCAAGACAAAGTCCAAATAGATATAGCAGGCAATAGCAGGGCTATCACCACCATAACCCGTGCACGCAGTTGTTTATCACCAAATAATGCCTGATGGTACTGAGCTAAAATCACATCAAATTGCCATGCTGTAGGCAGTAAATGCATGCGCTCAACCAAAATTGCGATCAATAATGCGAATAGAGCCATAAAATTTCCATCCTTGATTTAAAAGCAGTGAAACAACAACCAGATTAAAGCGATTTTATAAATCTCGGCCAATCAAAACTATCGCCAGGGTCGGTTTTGCGCCCCGGCGCGATATCACAATGCCCTACTATTTTGTCTGGCGCTAAATTGGGGTATTGCGCAAGTAAGCATAAAGTAAGCTGTTGCAGGCACGCATATTGGGCATCGGTATACTGAATGTCATCAGTCCCTTCTAGCTCAACCCCAATAGCATAATCATTACAGTTTGGTCGGCCCGCAAAAGTCGATACCCCAGCATGCCAAGCACGGTCATCACACGACACATATTGTACTAACTCGCCATCACGCCGAATTAAAAAGTGCGCTGACACTTCAAGCCCATGCAACTCATTAAAGCTGCAATCGGCGTTAATATCTAAGCAACCCTGAAATAATTGGTCAATGTAGGGTAAACCAAAACGGCCTGCTGGCAGGCTAATGTTATGCACCACTAGCAAGCTCACCTCTGCTTGTGGCCGAACATTAAAATGTGGCGACACACAACGACGCGCCTGTGCTATCCACCCATCAACAAAAGAGAACGACAAAACACACCTTTAATACAATCTAAATTGCTAACACTTTAGCAGGTTTACCCTTATCAATATAGCGGCTAGGCCGCCAATAGCCATGTAAAAAAGCCTGCAAATCTAAAACATTAAAACAATAATGCTAGGCCTAGCCCCAAGGCTTTATGGTAAGATAAAAAACAATAAAAGTACGTGCAAACTATCGACTATATTAAGACAGTAAGGACAGCAAAATATGCTTGAAAATGACATTCGACTCTCAGTCAAAGCCGCACTTGACGAAGATTTAGGTCATCAAGATACTCACTCCGATCTTGCTCTTTCACAGCGCTTTGATGCCGACATAACCGCGCAGCTCATTCCAGCAGACAAACTTGCTCAAGCCACCTTAATTACACGCGAAGACGGTGTTTTTTGCGGTAAAGCATGGGCTGAACAAGTGTTCAATCAACTCGGTGGTGACGTTGCTTTGCATTGGCATGTCGATGACGGAGACTGGGTAGTTGCTAACCAATTACTGTGCGAACTTGAAGGCCCTGCCCGCGCCATATTAACTGGCGAGCGCACAGCGATGAACTTTATCCAAACTCTGTCTGGTGTTGCCACCCTCACTAAACATTATGTCGATCGGCTTTCTGGCACGACTACCCAGTTATTAGATACTCGTAAAACCATTCCTGGTTTAAGAACCGCCCAAAAATACGCGGTGACCTGCGGTGGCGGTAAAAACCATCGTATTGGTTTGTATGACGCATTTTTGATTAAAGAAAACCACATCATGGCCTGCGGTAGTATTGCCCAAGCGATTGCAGCAGCAAGAGCTTTACATAGCAACAAACCGGTAGAGGTTGAAGTAGAAAGCATTGCAGAGCTTACTCAAGCATTAGATGCTGCGTCAGATATAGTAATGCTAGATAACTTTGACGTCACTATGATGCTCGAAGCGGTTGAGCTTAATAAACAATATCAAGCCAAAGGCGCTGGGGTAAAACTTGAAGTCTCTGGTGATGTCACCCTAGATACCATAGCCAGCTTTGCCAAAACCGGCGTTGACTATATTTCTGTCGGCGCACTAACCAAGCATGTTCGCGCCTTAGACCTATCGCTACGACTAAAATAATTTTTAATGGTAAAGATCTTGGTCAACAAACCGAGATCTTTACCCTATAAGCCCATCATTGACTCGCCAATATTCACAGCAATGGCAATTTAGCAAACAATCAATGTTTAAACGCGACTAGTACGGAGCCCTAGCCACGGCCGAACCTCATCTGCTATTTGTGCGTATGCAACATCAACTCACAGCTAGGCAAAACTGTAAACGCTTTGTTTAGGTGACCCCAAAAAACCAATTGCGGTTAAAGCATGTTAAATAGGAATTTAGTGCCCAAAACAAGCCCAAGCGTTAACCATTAAAAAAGCTAAATTACTCATCAACTTACCCATAGTTACAACTGAATAATTTTTATCCAGTACTGCGCCCAAAAACTGACATTTAGCACAATTAGTCAATTTTTTAGCCTATGACAGCAAACTGTTAGTACTTTTTAAGCAACTAATTGTGTTATTTAGATGAATTAGCTATTACAAGACAAGTTTGTGATCGACTACTATTCCAATTCCATTAACTTTGTAATAACGTTGCCATTAACGTGGTCGCGATCATGCAACTGCGTGTTTTATTACTGTTTAATACTGGTATACTAGGTTGATATTTAGCCGTAACATGCAACATTTTAATGTTGTTTATCACAGGTGTAAATTTAGCCAATAAGTATCACTGCTGTTACTCAGTATTGATAGATCGAGTGACGTTTAAAGCTTGCAGAACGATACTAAAAATAAGTCACTGATTTATTTTAGAAATGAGTCTAAAAGTTAAGTTTAAAACACAGCTTTAGCTGTTTTGCTCATGCAACAAGACAACGCTAACACTATCGGTCATGCAAACTGCTATTATTTATAGTGGTTGGTTTTTACCACTGGCGACTCGCGGTGTGCCTAGCCGTAGGCCAGCAGCTAGATTGAAGTATTAACAAATTAGCATCGCGTGTCGCTGATACGCATACAACCGACTTATACCGCTTTCTAATGGAGATAGACATGATGAACAACACTAAGATGAAAAACGCCAAGGGTTTCACCCTAATTGAATTGATGATCGTTGTAGCGATTATCGGTATTTTGGCCGCCATCGCATTGCCTGCTTACCAAGATTACATTGATAAAAGTAAAGTAAACTCATGTTTAGCAGAAGCTGTTGCGCAAACAAAAGCTGAAGTTGCCGCTGCTGTAGCAGAGTTTGATGCCCCAGATTACACTCCTTCTGCTTGTGCATCAGTTGATGATACTGATGCTACTGCACCAACATACACAGCGAAAGATTCAGGAACTGCGTCAACCATTACATGTGACTTGACTGACGGTACATGTGAAGTTAATTAATGTCATAACCTTTATATAAGCAAATAAAGGGCCTGGTATGTTGGTCCTTTTTATTCATACACCCACTAGATATAACTTCAGTGTTATAAATATTTTTGTAAATCACCTCGAACTTTCTATTTGCTGATAGACGTTTTAATGTACAGTATGCAAGTTTAGCGAAATATATCATTAAGGAGCATTTTTAATGCCATCCACCGGCCTTCACCTTGGCTTATCCACGCTCTTTACCCGCAAAAAACTGTTAACTGAGCAACAGATTACCGCTGCCATCGCTAAATCTCGTAAGTCTAAACAATCGCTAGTCACCACAGTTATAGCTGACCAGCTTATTTCCGCCAAAAAAATTGCCGAGCTGTGCTACGAAGAATATGGCACCCCTTTACTTGATATTAATGAGTTTGACTTAAGTTCAATCCCCGAAGAGTATCTAAATAAAAAGCTGATAGAAAAGCACCAATGCTTGCCGCTATATAGACGCGGTAACCGCTTGTATATTGCCACGTCTGACCCCACCAATATTGCCGCACTAGAGGATTTTCAGTTTAGTGCTGGCCTGCACGCCGAAGCTATTTTAGTCGAAGATGACAAGCTGATTGCTGCACTAGAAAAAGTGCTAGAAGAAGATATCAGCGCGCTTGAGCTTGATGGCATGGACGACGAAGCACTGGCCAATATTGAAGTTAGCGATACCGATAAACGCGATGACGAACTTGGTGACGGCAAAGACGACGCGCCCATTGTTACCTATATCAATAAAATTTTAACCGATGCGATCCGTAAAGGCGCCTCGGACTTACACTTTGAGCCCTATGAAAAACGCTACCGTATCCGTTTTAGAATTGACGGAATTTTAAAAGAAGTATCGGAGCCACCGGTTAACTTGTCTAACCGTATTTCAGCCCGCTTAAAAGTAATGGCAAAACTCGACATTGCAGAGCGCCGTGTGCCACAAGATGGCCGCATTAAAATGAAAATGTCGCGCACCAAATCTATCGATTTTCGTGTTAGTACGCTGCCAACCATTTGGGGCGAAAAAATTGTAATGCGGATCTTGGACTCCTCTTCGGCACAATTGGGCATTGAAAAGCTCGGTTACGAAGACGACCAACGGCTTCTGTATGAAAAAATGCTGGCAAAACCGCAAGGGATGATCCTGGTTACCGGACCTACGGGGTCGGGTAAAACGGTATCGCTTTATACAGGGTTGAACATTCTTAATACCGAAGAACGTAATATTTCGACTGCCGAAGACCCAGTAGAAATTAACCTTGAAGGGGTCAATCAGGTACACATTAATTTAAAAGCCGGATTAACCTTTGCCTCGGCCTTGCGATCTTTTTTACGCCAAGATCCCGATGTGGTGATGGTGGGTGAGATCCGCGATCTCGAAACCGCTGAAATTGCCATAAAAGCAGCGCAAACTGGTCACTTAGTGTTATCAACACTGCATACTAACTCTGCTGCCGAAACACTGACTCGCTTGATTAATATGGGCGTTCCCGGGTATAACATTGCCAGCTCGGTTAATTTAATTATTGCCCAGCGTCTTTCAAGACGACTATGCCAAGCCTGTAAAACGCCTGAAGTTATTCACCCTGATGAACTGCTAAGGCTTGGGTTTAGTGTGCAACAAATTGAACAAGGTGTTACCCCATATAAGCCGGTTGGCTGCGAACATTGCACTGGCGGCTATAAAGGCCGAGTCGGAATTTACGAAGTGATGCAGATGTCAGATGAAATAGCGCGCACCATTATGGAAGGTGGTAATTCACTGCAAATACTGAAACAAGCTAAAGCGCAAGGCATGCGTGATCTGCGTGATTCTGGCTTGTTAAAGGTCATTCAAGGGGTGACCAGTATTACCGAAATTAACCGCGTTACTAGTTTCTAGATCTCGCACCACTAGAGCTAAACCATAACTGATATAAAGAGTGCCAATGGCGATTGCAACCAGACGTTCTAAACAAACGCGAGATAGAACTAAAGCCCAAAAACACCAGCCTAAGGTGGTGACATACACTTGGTCAGGCCTCAGCCGAGACGGCCGCCGCACCAGTGGTGAGCTACGCGGGGTGTCTAGCGCCGAGATCAGAGCGCAACTTAAAGCGCAAGGTGTAGTGCCAAAAATAGTCCGTAAAAAGTCAACACCGCTGTTTAGCTCTGACAAAAAAATAAAGCCCATGGACATTGCCATGGCCACTCGCCAAATTGCCACAATGCTGGCAGCTGGCGTACCAATTGTTACCACGCTTGAACTACTTGGCAAGGGGCATGACAAGCCCAAAATGCGTGAACTACTCAGCACCATTGTTAATGATGTGCAAGCCGGTATTCCGCTGTCGGATGCCCTACGCCCACACCGCCTTCATTTTGACGATTTATATGTGGATTTAGTTGCTGCAGGTGAGCATTCTGGCTCGCTCGATGCCGTATTTGATCGCATCGCAACTTACCGAGAAAAGTCCGAAGCATTAAAATCAAAAATCAAAAAAGCCATGTTTTACCCAGCCGCAGTGGTTATTGTGGCAATTTTGGTTACCGCGTTATTGCTGTTATTTGTAGTACCGCAATTTGAAACAATATTTCAGGGTTTTGGCGCTGAACTCCCGGGCTTTACCCAAATGGTGGTGAATTTATCACGCTGGCTACAAGCCTCGTGGTATATATTTGCGATTGCAATTATTGGTGGTATTTGGGGCTTTAGGCGCACACATCGCAGCTCACAAAAGTTTCGAGATAAAATCGACGCATTAGTGTTAAAAATCCCAGCCATTGGCGAAATTTTACATAAAGGCGCCATGGCCAAATTTGCCCGCACATTGGCTACAACCTTTGCAGCAGGTGTACCGTTAATTGATGGTTTAGAGTCTGCCGCTGGCGCCTCTGGCAATGCCGTATATAAAAAAGCAGTGCTTGATATTCGCACTGAGGTTATATCTGGTATGCAAATGAATGTGGCCATGCGCACGACAGGCGTGTTCCCTGACATGATGATCCAAATGGTGATGATTGGTGAAGAAGCCGGCTCACTCGATAGTATGCTCAATAAGGTCGCCAATATTTATGAAATGCAGGTTGATGACGCCGTTGATGGCTTATCGAGTTTAATTGAGCCAGTTATGATGGTGGTGATTGGCACTGTTGTTGGTGGCCTAATTGTGGCAATGTATTTACCGATATTCCAGCTCGGTAACGTTGTTGGCGGTTAATCATTTTCGGCACTTGCACTTATATTACAGGCAAGTGCATACACCCTAAAAAGAATAAATAATGACTGAATTGATCCTCGTTTTTAAACAAATACCTTGGTTATTTGTTGCGCTTAGCTTTGTGTTTGCTGCCGTGATTGGCAGCTTTTTAAATGTCGTGATTCACCGCTTGCCCGTGATGATGAAACGAGAATGGCAACAAGAGTGTAATCACTACCTAGCGGAATATAAAAAATCAGTATTCGAGCCCAACCAACAAACCCTAGAAGCCCCGATTGACGCTTTCCCAGACAAGTACAACCTTGTTGTACCTGGCTCGGCCTGCCCTAAATGTAAAGCCAACATTAAAGCCGTACATAACTTGCCAGTTTTAGGCTGGTTACTATTAAAAGGCCAGTGTGCAGCCTGTAGTAATCGCATCTCAGCCCGTTATCCGTTGGTAGAGTTAATAACGGGTTGTTTAGTGGCATTTTTGGCGTGGCATTTTGGCCCAACAGAGCAGTTTGTCTATACCACAGTGCTAACTTTTGCGCTTATCGCGCTGACGGGAATCGATCTTGATGAAATGCTGCTTCCCGACCAAATTACCTTGCCACTGTTATGGCTGGGATTAATACTCAATTTAAGTGGCACATTTGTGTCAATATCTGACGCTATTATTGGTGCCGCGGCAGGGTATTTAAGCCTCTGGAGTATTTTTTGGGCCTTTAAGCTGCTCACTGGCAAAGAGGGGATGGGTTATGGCGATTTCAAATTATTAGCGGTATTTGGCGCATGGTTTGGCTGGCAGGTATTACCTTTGGTTATATTGTTATCGTCTCTAGTCGGAGCCATTGTCGGCCTATCGCTCATCGCCTTTAAAAAACTCAATCAGGGTAACCCTATTCCATTTGGGCCTTACCTTGCTATTGCCGGCTGGATTGCCATGATATGGGGCGAGTCAATCACGCAATGGTACCTTTCAACACTGTACTAGTGTTTATTTTGATTAACCTAACTAGAATTCATAACTAGACAGTTAATTTGTATAACTAAATTGGACAACTAGCATCCAAAAGGGAGGCTTTATGGCTGATTACATCGTAGGGTTAACCGGAGGGATCGGTAGCGGGAAAACCACCGTAGCTAACTTATTTGCTGAGCTCGGTATCGCTTTGGTCGATGCTGATGTTGTGGCCAGAGACGTTGTCAGTAAAAATTCCACTGGTCTAAAAGCTATCACCCGCCGTTTTGGCACTAAAATCTTACTCGCTGACGGCAACTTAGACCGCTCAGCTTTGCGCGAGCGTATATTTAATAGCGATAAAGACCGTTTATGGCTAAATGATTTGTTGCACCCGCTTATTCGGCAAAATATGCTACAGCAATGTAAAGAAGTGCAATCAAATTATGTAATTATGGTTGTGCCCTTGCTATTTGAGAACGGGTTAGATAGGTTAGTACATCGTACTCTTTTGGTGGATATTCCACCTGAACTGCAACAACAGCGAACCATTGCCCGCGACGCGGTTTCAGCTAAGCAAGTACAAAATATAATAGGCAGTCAGGCTACAAGAGCCGACAAACTGTCAAAAGCCGATGACGTGATTGACAACCAAGGAGAGATATCGGCGCTTAAGTGCAAGGTTAACGCATTGCACACCCTTTATTTACACTTATCCAGTGAAGCTTAAATAATGCTATGGCTGATTTAATCTACGAACAACCGCTCAACGAAAAAATACGTGGCTACTTACGGCTAGAGTATTTGTCTCAGCAATTGCAGGCTAACTTAGATTGCGATCAGCAGCATCAATGTTTCTACCCATTGTTTTCATTGTGCGAGCTCACTGAACGCTGCGACTATCGCGGCGAGCTGCTCAAAGATCTCCACCGTCAACTGTTTGCACTGTCTAAAGTGCAATCGTTACCAACGCTGACTAATGATGACGTAGATCTTTATATCGCCAAGCTCAGCACTGCGCGTGACGTGTTACAGGTCTCTGCTCGCCCTGGCGAACAGATCAAACAAGACCGCTTTTTGTCTGCAATCAAACAACGCTTCAATATGCCCGGCGCTAGCTGTAATTTTGATCTGCCTCAGTTACATTTTTGGTTAGCCAAACCATGGGCTGTTCGCCAAGCTGAGTACCAAGAGTGGATGAGCCAATTTGCTAGCATTTTATTACCCATAAAGTTACTTCTCGACTTAACCCGACAAAGTGCTCCATATGCCCAGCATGAGGCAACAGCCGGTTTTTACCAAGGTAACAGTACTGAGTCGTTATCACTGGTTAGAGTTAAACTTGCTGCAGAGCAAGGCTGCTACCCAACAATTAGTGGTCACAAAAATCGCTACGCAATCCATTTTGTCCAGTTTGATAAACAAAAACACTGTGACCAATCGGTTCAGTTTGAGTTGTCAACTTGCCCTTAAAAGCGTTAACATCATCGCACTTTCAACCATGTGTACACATAATCAATTATGCCTCTTATTGTAAAATGTCCAATTTGCCAAACTGAAGTGACTTGGGACAGCCAGTCCCTCTTTAAACCTTTCTGCAGTGAGCGCTGTAAGCTGATTGACTTAGGTGATTGGGCATCTGAGAAGCATGCTATTCCGGTTAAACCTCAATTTGATCCTGAAATGTTAGATCAACTCGGTTACGACAACCCTGACTTTTTTATGGCTGACGAAAATGCCGAGGATGACGGTAAACTGTGAAAAAACATATTCATGTTGCCGTTGGCGTTATTGAAAACAGTACCAATGAAATTTTACTTGCTAAACGACATGCTCACCTTCACCAAGGTGGTAAGTGGGAGTTTCCCGGCGGTAAGGTAGAAGCTGGAGAGACCACCTCACAAGCACTGATTCGAGAGCTTAAAGAAGAGGTCGACTTAACCGTATTGAACACCACGGCACTAATGCAAGTTCAGCATGACTATGGTGACAAACAAGTATTGCTCGATATCCACTGGGTTAAAGATTTCACCGGCACGGCAAAGGGTGTTGAAGGGCAAATCGTAAAATGGGTGGCTAAACAAGAGCTCACCCAATTTGACTTTCCTGAAGCTAACAAAGCCATAGTGGCAAAAATTTTAGCGCCGTAACACATAAAAAGCCGCGATACTGTTCGCGGCTTTTTATTGGGCGTTCTAGTCACCAAACCCCACAGCTTTGATATCAACTTGCGTAACCGTGCCATATTGCTTAGCAATAGGCGCAACTTGAGCTGCGTTACCGATAATCACAAATTGTAAGTTATCTTTAGGAAAGTAAGTATCAATTAAACGCTGCGATTCTTGCAGTGTTAAACCATCAACCTTAGTTTGAAACTCGTTAATAAAGGCATCATCAAAGCCGAAAAGGTACATATCCGACATTAAACCAGCTAACTGACCACTGGTTTCGTACTTGGGCGGAAACTGCCCTTTTACGTACGCCTTAGCTGAATCGAGTGTCGCTTGGTCAAGCCCTTTATCCCACAAACGGTTATAAGTTTTCAGAGCTAAATCAATGGTCTCTTTAGTGGTTGCCGTTTTAGTAAAGGTACTAATTTTAAATGTACCAGCTGCAGAGTAAGCAGTAAAACCCGAACGAGCACCATAAGTTAGGCCAGCATTTACGCGTAATTCATCATTTAACCATGAGGTAAATCGCCCACCTAAAATTGTATTGATCACGGTTAAACCAACAAAGTCTGGGTTGTCGCGGCTAACGCCTTTACCACCGATTAAAAATGTGGTTTCAACGGCATCGCCTTTATCAACTAAAAGTACCTTGCTGTGGTCTAATACTGGCAAGTTTTGTTTAAGGTTTAGCGCACTGACGGTAGCGGTATTTTGCCACTGTCCAAATAACTTTTTGAGCTCTGCTTTCATTGTTGCAGTATCAAAGTCACCGACTACGTTAATGGCAACATTGGCTGGTTGGTAAAATCGTTGATGAAAGGCGCGTACTTGCGGCACATCCAGTTGCGCAAGCGAATGAGTGTTACCAGAAACCGCATTACCATAAGGGTGTTGAGCAAAAATTAACTTGTCGTAATAACGGTTAATCACCGCACGTGGGCTTTCTTTAGATTGTCCAAGGCCAGCAATTTTTCGTTGGCGAAGCTTGTTAAACTCGGTTACGTCAAAATCAGGAGACAACAAAATACGTTGTATTAATGGCAACATGGTTTCGGCATCTTTAGCCATAAAGTCAGCCTGTAAGTAGCTGCCCTCTTTACCCGCTCCACTAGCAAGGTTAGCGCCTAAGAAATCAACTTGTTGCTCTATCGCTAACTTAGATTGACCTCCCGCCCCTAGCATTAAGCTGGCAGCAGTCACTTGCGCCATACCTGCAAGAGTGTCATTTACGGCTCCGACTTTGATGGTGGCATTAACGGTAATAAGCGGGACTTCTGTTTGCGGCATCAAGTAAATCGTTAAGCCATTTTCAAGCGTTACCTGCTCATAAGCAGGCATACTAAAACTACCGGTATCCACCGTTTTAGTATGTACGTCGGTAGTGGCGCAACCACCCAAAACCATAAGGCTGGCCAAGGTGAGTACGCTCAATACTTGTTTACCTTTAACCATACAAGATAACTTGCTGAAGCGGTTACATGCTGGCTCATTGAATACGTGATTAATTACTTTCATTTGTCCGACTCCTCCGTCGCAGCTAGTACGGCAACCGTTCTATTTGAACGGATCAAATACGTTTTAGCCACTCGCTGAATGTCCGCTGGAGTAACCTTGTTATAGGCTTCAGGTGCATTGAACAGTTTGTCATAGCTACCAAAAAATAATTCATAAGTGCCAATGGTGTTTGCTTTACCGTTAATCGTTTCCATTGATTGATAAAAATCCATTAGTTTAAGGTTTTTAACCTTAGCAAGCTCAGTATCTGTTACCCCATCATGAGCAATCGTATTAATTTGAGCAATCAAGCCATGCTCTAATTGAGTCGCTGTTACCCCAGGGCTCGCGACTCCCATCACATAAAAAAGATTGGCGTCGAAAGACATTGGCAAGTAGGTTTCAACCCCTAGCGCGACTTGTTTATCAACCAAGCCCTGGTACATACGAGAGCTATTACCAGAGGTTAATATCGACGATAGAAGATCCAGTGCGTAGTAATCGTTGTTTGAGCTGGCAGGTACGTGGTAACCCAACATCACATTCGGCGTACTCACCGATGCCTTTTGAACAAATACACGACGCTCACCTTTCTGTATCGGCTCAATCGTTTTAACCGCTTTAGGTGGTGCTTGCGCTGGAATAGGCGCTAAGTATTGCTTCGCTAAACGCTTAACATCAGCTAGCTTTACATCACCAGCGATAACCACAACAGCATTGTTCGGCGCATAGTAGGTTTTATGATATTGGACCAAATCCTCTAACGTCCAAGCGGCAATATCTGACTCATGCCCTATTACCGGCCAACTATAAGGGTGAGCCCTAAAGGCAGCGCCTTTTAGCTCTTCTTGTAAGTTACGCCAATTGGAATTCTCAAGACCAGTTAAACGCTCAGAAGCGACGACGCCTCGCTCACTGGCTACCATTCCAGGGTTGATATCTAGATTTTCAATACGATCAGCTTCTAAATCAAAGATGGTCTCTAGCGCATTAGCAGGAAACCAGTTGGTGTAAACGGTTAAGTTCTCAGTGGTGTAAGCATTATTTGCCCCACCGACTGCTTCCATGGTGCGATCAAACATTTTTGGCCCATATTTTTTTGCACCATTAAACATCATATGCTCAAAAAAATGAGATATCCCGGTGATCCCTGGCACCTCATTACGCGACCCGACTTTCCAAAACAAATACATATTGGCATTCGGTATCGAGCTGTCTTCTAAGACCATTATTTTCATGCCATTATCTAGCGAAAAACTCTGGATGTCTTTTGCTTCTGTAGCCTGAACAGCAGAGCCACTAAATAACAGGCTGGCAGACAGTAACAACGCTTTGGTATAGCCCTTCATTGCTCGCTCCTTGTTTGAGCACTGATGTTGTTAGGCGATTCACCCAACAACACTAATATCGATTTGATCGAACAAATATCAAATATGTGACCTGCTATAACAAAACAAAACGCAGTAGAAATCAATTTATCTAAACTAATCATTTGTAACGCATAGTAAATAGGAAACTGTACGGCCTAAAATTTAACGCGCCAAAACCATTAATTTTATGCCAACATAATCGACACCTTATGTTAACTTACACCTATAAACCTCTTTGCTGCTAGCACTATGCCGAACGAACACTCGCTCAATGCACTCGATAGTTTAACTTGCAATACTGAAGTCCATTTGCAAATTCTTACACCGACTCAAGCTATTCGTTTACGCACCAAGCTCATTGGTGTGGACCCAGGTCGCGCGCTAATATTGGCTCACGGACATGACAAAGCATGGGCTATCGCCGCACCATTTATCAGAGACAAGCAAAGCGTAATTATGCGAGTCGTTAACAGCGATGAGCATGACGCAAATATTTTGGCATTTAGAACCCGTATTCAAAGCACCATCACGCTCGTAGGTCGATGGCTGATTATCGATTACCCCAATTCCCTACAAACCGTCGCCCTGAGGCAACATTCCCGCATACCGGTTAAGGTATTAGCAAAACTGGTTACCTCACGTGATAAACAGGTTATCTCGCATGGCGAATTACGTGATATATCGATTAAAGGCGGGGCATTTGTGGGCGAGGCGATTGCCGACCTAGAGGTAGATAGCGAATTAACGCTACAACTAAAACTCGACGATCAAAGTGAGACAACCGAAGCCGTTGCAGTAGTAAAAAACCAACAAGACCTCGAGGCTAAAACTGGGCAGTCTCAATACGGCCTTACGTGGAAAAATGAAACCGATGCGACAGAAAAAATGGTGCAGAAGGTTATTTTGCACCATTTATTACAACAACCCAAGAATGACAAAAACACCTAGTGACTTATTACTTGTATTAATTACTTAATAACACCTGCTCTATTTGGCGAGTAATTTGTGGTGATACTAATTGCGACTTGCCTGTTACTAACAAAGCAAAGTTATCTGCGATGATCTCTTCTGGGTGGATAATATAATCGGTATTGTGGCCGACTTGCTCAAAGAACCCCTTAAGATCTGACACCGCAATTATTTCCGGCTGCTGTGCATTATAATCATGGTAATTGAGCTCTTTGGTTCGACCTATAACTACGAACTTAAAGTTTAGATAATCAAAGAACTCGCCTCCTTTTTTAAGATCGTAACGATCTAAAGCAGAATATAAAATTGGCACAACCCATACTGACTCATGTTGATACTCAACCTGTATTGCAAAGTCATTAATTGGCGCGTCTGGGTTAGTAATTTTTTGCTGTACTAACGTGGTAGGAAATTCAATATCGCCAATAAAGTGATAACCAATTGCGTTATACAGTTGCGCTTTAATCGTGGGATTAAACCGAGAAAACACATGTAATAATTCATGAGCGAGTAATCGTGCCAACCCAGCTTCATTCTTGACTTGGCGTGCCTGCAGAATAATTGCTTGTCCACGCGTATAAGCGGCATTGCCTTCTTCAATACCAGTGGTTTTGATCAGTTGAATCGGCTTGGGCAAATGCACATTCAAACTTTTTAATTTTTCACTAATGCTATTAAATGCCGTTGTTATAGCCAGCCGCTCACTCTCCTCCCAATTTAGCGTTTGCTGCGCTACAAAATTCAGATAATCCGCTTTTAGCTGTGGCGTGCCTTGTTTCATTCTGGCATCAATATCAAACTGGCTAATGCGCTGAACAAAATCGTCATTTCGCTTAAGTACTTGTGCAGCTTCTGCTTGGTCCAAAAATACCATACTGTAAACTGGCTTTGCTGCCACACTGAAGCTCAGCCATGATGCCATTAATACACTAACCACTACGACGATTACTCTATTTATCATTGTTATTATTCCATTCATCTTTTAGTAAAATCCGTTGAGAATTATTCAGTAGTTCAAATAACTAATTCATTTTTATAGTGCCAATGAGGAAATAAGGTCAGAATGTGTTTGGTCATTGCGATCAACGTGGCCTAGATATTTATAACGAATATAAAGCTGACTGCTGCAAACTCGATACCAGTACAAGCAGTAAACACAATGGATACAAACTCACAGAGCATCTGTTAACGAGAATCAGGAATTTTACGATCTTTTGCCGCTGCCTCTTTGGCTTCGCGTAGATACTTTTCTTGCCTCGACTCTCGCGCCTTAAAATGCAGCTTCGCTTTCTCACGCTGCTCACCTTCCCAATCTCCTGCGGTTGAATTGGCTAAAATTTCTTTATTTCGCTCATTAGTTGAAGCCATTGCATCACGTGCTTTTTGTAATTGCGCTTGCTCTAGCGTTAGCGAGCGTTTTGTATCTTTGTGCCGCTGGTTAGCCAATCGGCCTTCATCAGCTGCAGCCGTATTAAAACCGAATAAAAAAATCATAAACAAGCATATAAATTCAACTTTAAAGTATTTCGCTGACAGCATAAAAACAACCTACGACCCAAATAAATAAATTACATTCTAACAACAGTAAAAATCTTTTAGCAGCTTTTGTTTAGCATTATATAGTCGATACAATCTAACGATCATTGTTAACGCTACAAATAAAAAGTTTAAAACACCAAAAAGTAAGACTTACAATTCCAAAACTCGGTAATTACCAGCATAAATCGTTATAAAATCAGTTAATCATCCCGCCAGGTCAAAATTTAGCAAGTTTTCCATCAACAAATTTGTACATAGCGTCAAATAAAGGTACTTTTGACACATAGGGAGAACAATTGCGAAAACTTTGATTGGATCATTGTTAATAAGCAACCACGGCATCAATAAAGCGACGAAGGAAAGGGATAAATGAGTATGCAAAAATGGTCGGAGTTATATTCCAACCTAGAATCTTCAACCCCTTTTCTTGCAGAGCAACTTGTTCAACTCGATAATTCCGAGGTGCCGGTGCCATTAGCACTAATAAAAGGCTACCAATTTATCGGAGCTAACACTGCAGCTTTAGAGTATTTTGAAAGCATTGAACAAAACTTTGTTCACTCCACCCCCTATGATTTTTCGCCAAGGCTACAATCTTCTGGAAGAAGCAGTGTTGATTATGGGCAACAAAAACTACGTGAAGCACTTAAGGGTAACATCGTTTCGTTTAACTGGCTGCACCTCAGTCAGCAAGGCACTGAACTACCAACCAAAATAACACTTTACCCCTTTAAACTTAATGATGAAGATGTCGTACTGATCCAATTCGTCCCCATGGATAGGCGAGTAAAACGTCGCTCACAAGCAAGTAATGGCTTTGAAATGCTACCAAAGCAGCTCATGTCAATTACGCTAGAAGATAGTGCCGAGGCGGTGTACATAACAGATAAAGACCATCGTATTTTGGCTGTAAATAAAGCCATGTGTCGTATTTGTGGTTATAGTGCTGATAATATTCTGACTAAAACGCCCCATGAACTTAATCTAGATAACCTTAACCATAATAGTTTACCCAGAAGATCGCTCAACAATAATGGCAACTGGCAGGGAGAAGTGTGGAAGTATCGATCTGACGGTTCAAAATTCCCCGCATGGCAAAGTTGTCGCCGCATATACGCCGACAACCAAGTCTATTTTGTAAACTTATTCAGTGATATTAGCGAAAAGAAAAAGTTGGAAGAACGGCTTATGCAACAAGCCATGTTCGACAAGCTAACTGGCTTACCAAATCGATTCCACCTTACTAAAATTTTGAATAAAGCCATTGATGAAATTAAGCATCACCCAAGTATGATTGGTGCATTGATGTTTTTAGATCTTAATGGTTTTAAAAATATCAATGACAGTTTTGGCCACTCCACAGGTGACAAAGTTTTACAACTCGTTGCAGCAAGGCTAGAAACCTGCTGCCTTGAAGATGCCGAAATAGCTCGATTGGGCGGTGACGAATTTACTTTAGTGCTGCCCAAGTGTGTAAACATACAAGAGATTGAAGCCTTTTCTGAAGGGGTATTGTCGTTATTTGATGTGCCATTTGAAATTGACGGGCAAAAGTTTTATTTAGGCACCAGCATCGGAATTTCGATGTTTCCACACCAAAGCCATGAGGCCAACCAGTTACTCAGCATGGCTGATACTGCTATGTATTCAGCCAAAAAAAGCCCTAATCATATTCGATTTTATAACACAGCAATAAAAGAAGCAGCAGAAAAGAAACTGCTGATACTCAATGACTTAAGGCATGCACAAAGCCTTGGTCAGTTTAGGCTGGTATATCAACAAATTATTGACTTAGAAAACAACAAAATGGTTGCAGCCGAAGCATTATTAAGATGGCAACGTAGCAACGGAACCATATTAGAGGCTAACGAGTTTATTCCACTATTAGAAGAAAACGGCTCAATGGTCGGCGTTGGAATGTGGGCACTAGAGCAAGCTTGTGCGCAGATGCGCTTATGGCATAAGCAGTATAATGAAGACTTAAAAATCACGGTTAATATGTCAACGAGTCAGCTTGAGCACCCTGATTTTTTAATCATGCTAAATAAGGTGTTAGACAAAACCCAATTCCCATCAGACAAGCTCGTGATCGAAATGGAAGAATCAGCACTATTTCGTAAACCAGCTCTTATGTCAGCGCTACTTAATGAACTAAAAAAACTAAATATCGACATTGCTATTGACGATTTTGGTGCGGGTGTATCCTCATTAGGGCGGTTAGGCACCTTACCAATCGACAACTTAAAAATAGACTCTAGCTTTGTACACCGACTCAATGAGCCACAAGGCGAAGAGCTATGTAGGGCATTGATCCAATTAGCCCATACACTAAACATCCGCTTTATTGCCGAAGGTATCGAAACCCAAGCGCAAAAAATACTACTCTCAAAAATGGGTAAAGGTTTTGGTCAAGGCTATTACTTTGGTTGGCCAGCCACTGCTGATGTTTTTGCTGCTGAATCCTTAAGCCAGCTAAAAATAACTCAAGAAGTTGCGATTCATGACACCGTCTGCGGCTAAGGCATGTTACTGCCACCAGTCCTAACATCCAACAGAGGCCAATGCCGCCACTGGTGCCATTGACCTACCAGCAACCAGATCTTATTTAGCTTGATACCTTGCCCGCACATCACTTGGCATTGAAGCGAGCCTTTGCTCAACTAAAGCAGCTAAAGCATCCGTCAACGGTGTGACATCTTGTTGAGGGTTAATGGCCTTCAACATCATGGCACTGGCTTCCAACGTCGATAAGCTATCACTACGGCTTGCTTTACGAATGGTGTAGTTAGAAGCGGAGTCTAAATCAAGATGCAATGCCGGAAATGCCTGCAACCAAGGGTTTAACTGCAACAGCTTGTAAGCCTTACGCCAAGTGCCATCTAGCAACAACAAAATGGCGTCCTCCTTAAAACTGCGCTGACTAGCCAACTCACTTTTATCTGACGGGTACACGAGGTAAATCGGTTTATCTGCTTGGGCAAGATAATCTCGCAAAGCCGTAAAATCAGCCGCAGTCTCACCGACAAATACCTGAGTGTCAGCTATCACCAGCTGCATTAAACGCACACTGTTTTTAGCATGATTAACTTCGCTAGGATCTTGCAGCACAATCAACTCTGTCGTGACCTGCATTGGTTTTATGCTGGCACATAAACAAGCTTTAAGTGGGTAGTGGCATGAAGTACATTGAGGACGAGACAAAGTGAAACCTATAAAAAACTGAGCTAATACCGTTTAGTTTATACCAATTCAAGCATCGATATTCGACCAATAAGTTAACCAGCTAAATCATTATTCAAGCTTTTAACTAACATCGAACCGGCCGCGCTCAGCAAGGCAGAGCCTGTATCAGTAAATAGAAACAAAAAACCGGCATAGATCAAAAGTCTATACCGGTTAATGAAGCGGTAGATAACAGCTAGCGTCACCTAGCGGGCAAGTGTGAACACCCTAAGCAGCGTGCTGCTCTTGATGCCAATGGTTCAAACGAGACAGGCTCATAATGACTAGTGCAATCGCTACTAAGCCGCCCATAACCAGTGCGACAGCTTGAGGGGCAAGCAAATCAGTTTGCTGCACAATTCCAACCAATAAAGAAGCGCCACTCATTTGAATAAAGCCTAACATTGCCGCTGCAGTGCCCGCTCTTTCACCAAAGGCTGACAACGCCATGCTGGTCGCAGGACCAAATAACAATGCGCAACCAACGCACAGCAGCATCATGGGTAACATAAAGCTAAACGCTGCAGCCATACCGGTTTGAGGTCCAAAACTAAATAGCAATAATTCTAAAGCCACAGTCACTAACATCAGTACAAATGCCGCGATAACCGTTGAACGATTACCCAATTTTTTAATGATTAATGGTGCTGAGAAACACGCAATAATATTGACTACAGCATTGAGCCCAAATAGGCCACTAAAAGCTAACTCTGATACACCTAAACGGTCAATCAGCCAGGTTGGAGCATACGATACATAACTTAATATGGAGGCCATGGCCGTCATACAAACTGCAGAATAAAATACAAAATGCGGTTCTAAAATCACCGGCTTATAACGCTCCCAGCGATATAACGGCCCTGAAGTCACCGTGTCTTTAGGTCGCGTTTCAGGTAGGCGGTAACCGACAAAAGTTAAAATCACAATGGCATACAAGGTCATAAATACAAAAGTGGAACGCCAGCCAAATTGCAATGCCAACAAACCACCCAGCGATGGTGCCAACGCTGGAATAATACAAATCATCCCGTTTAGGTAGCTGTAGTAACGCGCACTCTCTTTTGCTGAAAAACAATCTCGCACCGCGCTAAAGACCACAATTGAAGTAGAACAAGCAGCTAAGCCCTGTAATACTCGCGCCACTTGCAACCAATGAAATTCAACCGCTACAGCCGCAAACAGACTGCTCGCGCCATATAGAATAATCCCAGCTAACGCAATAGGTCGTCTGCCGTATCGGTCAGCCAAAGGCCCTATTAATAATTGCCCAGCTCCCATAGCAAAAAGAAAGAGAACCAACGTCGATTGGACCTCGCTAGCAGAAACGGCAAAATCAATGGCCATAGTCGGCATTGACGGTAAGTAGATATCAATTGCTAAAGGGCTAAGTACCACCATTAGCATTAAAACAGGTAACAAATTGCGGCGCATTTATATTCTCAATAAGTAGTTAACTCGGCCATATTAATCAATCGTCAGTATGAACGGAAATGATATAATTTTATTACCGGATTTCCTTTTTGGAATAATGCTAAGCCAAGCAACAATGGCTGACTTACTTAACTTTTTAAGTACCCGATTTAAATGACTTAACTGACAAGGTGGCGCAATAAATAGACTGTATAGCATATAAAAATACGCAGATTGTAGCCTTAGAAGATCCTAATTGAGCAGACCTTAGGTATGAATGGAATTTTGCCTATTCAACACACTTCACCGAGTAAGGCAGATGTAAAAGCATAACCAGAATGTTTTAGCGTATTCAAAAATAGCAGATCAAGATTAAGCTTTATTAACGTGATTTAAGCTCAAATGTTAGGCAACATAAATTTGTTAGCTTGCTCATTCAGCAACAATTCATCTATTTGGTGTATGCTAACAGTTAAGATAATTTGGAGAATATATGATTTTCAACCAGTTTCAACACAACCCAATGCAAAATCGATTTTCTGGCTCACGCGGCTGGTTAGCATTCATCATCGGTTTAGCGGTGATGACACTCATCCTTGTTGCGTTACCTTTTTTACTGCTTATTGGTGCGGTGACTTTTATTGCCCTCAGCATTTTTGGACGTGTTTTTCTCAAACGCCATTTAGCACGCTTTAAGCAACAAACAGAAAAAACATTTCAGCAAGGCGATACGCAACAAACCGTATTTAAAGACCATGCCACTCAAAGCTCTGCCCATACAGGCCGAACCTTCGAACATAACCCTAACGAGTAATACTGGTATTTTGGTGTCTCAAGGCCTAAAGCTATGGCTCTAGGCCAACAGCATGACTTAGCCTTCAAACCCTTAGCGAATGACTCGTTCTATTGCGCCATTATCGGCTCAATAACTCTGCCGCTTTTGCTAATGCAACTTTCTCGTCAGCCGAAGTGGTCATTTGCATCACGCTAAGTACTTGTTGCTCAAGTGAGGCCCACAAGGGCTCAATCACCGTACGCTCTTCATCGCTGGCACGTTCAAGTGCCAACTTTAACAACGAAGCCGAGCCAACAACGTCAATACGCCCAAGTATGCCGTCGGCTAACGCCATACTGAGCTCAATCATCGCCGGAACACTGTGCCCGTATTTAATGACCTCGCGCAGATAGTTTTCTGCCTGCGTGTAGACTTCACCCAAAGCGGTGTCGTCATGCAGCATAGACTGCGCACGAGCCAACATAGCATCGAGCTGACCTTGCTCGGCAGCCTCAGCTAACCAATATTCACTTTTAACGGCGTCAATGTCGCAACCTTCGCCACGCGCAAACATTAAGGCCAAATGATACTGCGCGTGAGGAAAGCCCGCTTTAGCAGCCCGGCTAATGTATTGATAAGCGTTTTTTAAATCGGATTGCTGGTAATACAACACGCCAAGGTTAGCCATTGCCTCTGATTGCTCAAGCTTAGCGGCCTGACTTAAATAACGCTCTGCAAGCTCAAGATTAGCTTCAAAATGCTGGCTGCCCACAAGATAAAAGTAACCCAGCAAGGCCATTGCATTCGGCACACCTGCCGCCGCGGCTTTGGCGATGGCTTGCTCACCGGCAGTAGCATCAACGTCTCCACTATAGCCATGGATCAAAGACACTCCGTACTCATATAACGCATTAACATCGTCATTAGCCGCTTGTGAAAACCAGTAGCTAGCCTGTTTAAATGAATCCGCTGAGCGTTCAACAACAGCATCATCGCGGCTGTCTTGTAGCGCCAGCTCTTGCTCTCTTTGCATTAATGCACGCGTTTTAAGCGACATTCCAACCAGGTATTGTGATTCCGGATCACGTTCCATAATGGCGCGATAACATAAATCTCGGCCTGCTAGTGCGTCAAAATCTTCAAAGTAGTATTCAGGTTTAGTATTTTTATGGGTCACCTGCGTAAACAAGGTGTCCACCAGCTGCAATAAATTTTTAATTGCACGCTGACTTAAGTGCTGCAATTGCTCTGAGGTGAGATGATACTTTTCTGGGTGGGCGCCACGATTACCGTCTGCGCGCAGCTTATGTAATGCGCGAGTCGTTTTAACATCGATAAGTCGTCGCTGATTGAGCAGCTCAATACGGTCGTAAAGATTAGGGCTTTCAAATTGAACCGCACGCGCTTCAGCCAATAAGCTCACCAGCTTATGGCTAAAACTTCTAACATGAAGCAACGCCTGAGTTGGTACATCTGTCACAAAGCTTTTTGCTTTGCGGTAATCCTGCCCCAGTTCATTTGAAAACTGATTAACGAATTCAATATCGTTTAACAAGATAAGCTCCTAGGCTGCACAGCACGCGCGTAAAGTGTGGCTAAAACGTCATTATGGCGAATGCTACCTTTAACACTCGCCATTAGAACAGCGTAGAGATTACTGCTCGATGTTACCTGGTACCGCACTGTCTCCGCGCGACACCATGTACAAACGAAACAGTGCAACATTCACAAATAAACCAAAGAATGCCACGACTACGTCACCAACCAATTGCAACGGCAACCCACCCAATTGAGTTACTGCAGCTAATAAGCCACCAACAACAGAAAGCGGAATATAAAGTAATAACAGCAGCATGGTTTTAAACGCGATAGGACCGCTAAAACTAAAGCTACGCTTAATAGCTTCAAATGGTGTCAAACGTTCGACAACAACCATAAAGTTCACAAAAGCGAGTCGTGCAAACAGGTAAATACTAATCCCCAAACCGATAATGCCTAAGCCGGGATTAATCGCGAGCAAAATAAACACGGGAGCAAAAACCGCTAATCCTGAAAACACCCCAGCTAACAATAAAGGGGGTACAAAATTCAAACTGGTTTTTAACACCATAGCGCTACTAGGGCTATGACCTTGCGAGCGGATCTCCAAAAACAGTGTTAAGGCAGCAATCAAAAATGAAAAAGCTAGCAGCAACACCACCATGGCAGCCATATGGCTACCACCAAATTGTGGGTTTTCTAAGTCAGCGGTGCTGATCTCAAGACTTAACCAAAGCTGGATACCAACTTGTATAAATAACACTGGCACTGTAATAGCCGCTAATTGACTAATATTATTACGAAAAAAATTAAAAGCTTGAGTCAAGATGGCAGATAATGACATAGAGGTTTCCACAGAATGAAATTGAACAACATAAATTAGCGTTTAGGATACCCAAATTTGGTATTTAATGCACAGTAGAAATCACCAATTAGCCATTTCTTGAAAGTAAAAAAAACACATTTATTTTGTTAAAGCCGTTACAATAATAACAATTCAATAGCTTTAACCTTAAAGGATGTTTCATATGAAATTTTTAACTATCTCTCTCGCTGCGCTTCTCAGCCTACTTTCGACGCAGGTTAACGCCTACGAAATCGATCTGCTTGGGGAAGCAAATAAGCTTATTTCGCCAACAACATCTTCAACCCAATCACAAAGCAATGATTTAGTTGGCACGGTTATGTCACAGTTAGATTTAAACCAAGGCCAAGCAGAAGGAGGTTTAGGTAGCCTGCTGTCTTTGGCGCAATCTTCACTAGGTAGCAGCGATTTCAGCTCAATTGCAGATTCAATTCCAGGTATCGACTCTCTACTCAGCGCTGCACCAGCAGCTGATAGTGGCTCAGGGCTATCTGGTTTATTGTCTAAAGCAGGCAGCTTAGGTAGCAGCCTTCAAGGTGGGGCGATGGTCTACGATGCCTTCGAAAAACTCGGGATCTCTAAAAGTTTAGCGGCGCCAATGATTGATATCGTTAAAAGCTACCTTGATACCAACGGCACTGCTGGGACATCAGACTTACTAATTCAAGGTCTAGGCGCGCTTCTCTAGGCCCAACACTGCATACATCTTGGCTAAATACTCCGGTTAAAAAACACCCTTGCGTTAAGCCAAGATGGAACTCTTCCGCCTTAAACCACTCTAATCAATACCCGCAAAAACAGAGGCATTCACATGCTTGCTAAGCTAAAACTATTTTTTGAGGCCCCAAAACAAACATTCTCGGCAGAGGAGCAAACACAACATTTAAACCTTGCTGCGGCCAGTTTACTACTTGAAGTGGTCATGGCCGATGACAACATGTCTACTGCCGAGGTCAACATATTGCCCGAGCTGCTAACCAGCCATTTAGGTCTATCGGTCAACGATGTGCAGGCTTTAATTGCTGATGCGAGCTTGTCACAAAAAAACTCAACCTCACTGTATGAATTTACTCAAGCGATTAATAACCATTTCGATATAACCCAAAAACAACAGCTCATTTTGGCGATGTGGCGCCTTGCTTATGCAGATGGGCACTTGTGCCAGTATGAAGATCAGATGATCCGCCGCACCTCTGACTTGCTACACCTTAGACATAGCGAGCTTATCCAGATGCGTAACCTTGCCATTGAAACACAACAACGCAGCTAACCTAATGCCGATCATGCTGTGATGGGTTTGCGATTTAAGTGCACTTTTTGCCACCACAGCACCGGAAATAGCACCACCATTAATAATATGGCAAACACCATGTTCCAGCCTAAAGCAATGCCGATTGCAATACAAAATCCACTACTTAATATCACCAGCGGTAAATATCGTTTACTGAGTAATTTAGCCGCGGCCAACATGGCGGCCAAATAAATAATCACAAACACACCATTACTCCACACGATCAAATCTTCAAGCTCTTGCCCCGTAGCGTGCGTTAATATGATCACGAGAGCCATCGCTAACAACACCGCAAAAGAGGCCCTAGCAGGTGATTGATGCGGATTTAACTGGCTAAAATATCTTGGCAATACGCCGTCACAGCTAAAACTCCACATTAACCGAGACACACTCGCGGTATAAACATTTACCGTGGCCAGCCCACTCACAATACCTAATATACCAATAACCTGCGCCCCATAACCGCCGAGTAAATGGTCAAAAGCCCCAACCATGGCCACGGGAGTGTCACTCGGTACAACTAACAATAACAAGGTGCAAGCCAAGTACACCAAACCAACTAATACGGTACCAATCATCATGGCAGGGATCATGTCTTGTTTTGGTCGGCGAAAATCATTGGCGAGGTGAGTCATGGCCTCTACCCCAAGAAAGCTCCAAAACGCGATCCCGACAGCTGCCATAATGAGACTGATATTAGGCGTATCTTGGTGGGTAAATGACTCAAGCTCCGACAAACTCATGCCCACCCCACCAAACAAAGCCACCACCACTGAGACAATCGCTAAGGTCAACGCAAACTGCAGCTTTGCCGACACTTGGATACCACGTAAATTAAGGACCAACAGTACAGCTAACAGCAACAATTCCGTGCCAACCTGCGTCCAACCGCTCATGGGTACAAGGGCATTAACAAACTGAAATGTCATCAAAATAGCCGCTGGAGCGCCAATCGGAACCACCAATAAAAACATCAATCCAATGGTACGTCCTGCAGTGCGACCAAAAGCTTGTTCGACAAAGTACGCAGGCCCTGCGGCATGCGGTAAGACACTTGCTAACCGCCCAAAAACCAACGTAACGGGAATAATGGCAAGTGTAAGTACTAACCAGGCGATTAACGCACCTTGTCCCGCTGTGACGATAGTCATCTGCGGTAAAATAAACACGCCGGTACCCAACAATGTGGTGGCCATTAGCCCAGCACCTTGCCAACGTCCTATCGTGCCTGAAATCTGTTTCATATTCATATAAGCTCTAGTTTACAATGGCACTATTATAGTTCTAGACTAAATAGCATTCTGCGTTTACACGCAGACACTTCACCAAATTTTCCGGCATATTGTCGGTATTTTTGTTATTGGCCGTCACTATGCTGGAATTAGATATGGATAAATTTGATCAAGCAATTATAAGCGCGCTTAGAGTTGATGCTCGCCGCAGCATTTCTGATATTGCGACCGAGGTAAACCTCTCACGCTCTGCTGTAACCGAGCGGATCAAGAAACTCGAAAATTGCGGTACAATTCGCGGCTATCAAGTCATCCTGAGCGCGTCACAAACCGAAGGGGTCTCAGCCTACTTCGAAATCCAGCATCAGTGCGCCAACTGCGCTGACATCGTTAAAATTTTCCAAACTATTCCGGAAATCATTACCTGTAAAGGTATCACCGGTGACATGGATCTTTTAGTCTACGCCAACGCAGCGTCAATGAAACGGCTACATCAAATCCGCGAGTTTATTGATGCGCAAGCCGACATCACCAAAATAAAAACCCACGTGGTAATGAGCGAATGGATAGATAACCAAGGTTAATCACTGCTCGCTATTTCTTACTGTTAACTTGCGGCGTTAAGAAAACCATAACCGATCATATTTCTTTGCCCTAAACCAAGTTAAACTAACATTATCATTGGGATGGTAATTATCTATGCAAACTGAACATACAGCTGAATTAAATCTACTTTGGGGATCATTAATTCTAGATGAGCTTGCTCGCCTAGGCGTAAAACACGTGTGCATGGCACCGGGATCGCGCTCAACCCCGTTAACGTTAGCCGCCGCCAAGCAAGATAATTTATCTCAACACCTGCATTTTGACGAAAGAGGTTTAGGCTTTATGGCACTAGGGTTAGCCAAAGCCAGCGGCGCACCTGTGGCGATTGTTACGACTTCAGGTACTGCGGTTGCTAACCTATACCCTGCGGTCATTGAAGCTTGGCTAACTCACGTACCGCTTATCATCTTATCGGGCGATCGCCCCTGCGAGCTTATCGATTGCGGTGCTAACCAAGCCATTACTCAACCGGCTATTTTTGCTCAGTATGCTAAGCCTCTCAACTTGCCTACACCAGATATGAGCATTGGTCCCGAGTCACTACTAAGCGCAATTGATGACGCGGTTAGCAACCAAACCCAGCCGGTACATATAAACTGCATGTACCGTGAACCACTTTATCCAGCAGAAATAAAAGCTGACTTTAGTCGCTATTTAAAGCCAGTTGCGCAGTGGCAACAAAACAACTTACCTTATATTCAGTACGCAGCGCACAGCGCTTCACAAATGCCTACTCCTGATGCTCTAGCCCGATTCGTACATGGTAAGGGTATAATCGTAGCGGCAACACTAGCACCTGAACATCATCCTGAGCAGTTAATTGCTCTGTCGAACAAACTAGGCTGGCCCATTGTGACTGACGCACAGTCACAGCTACGACAACACTGCACTGCCATCGGTAATATTGATCAACTGCTGCTGCAACCCAAATCTCAAGCGTTACTGGCGCAAGCAGATAGAGTGCTGGTTTTTGGTGGACGCATTTTATCAAAACGATTGATGAACTATTTAAGCGAGCAAAACTGGAAAGACTACTGGCAAGTATTACCACAACAACAAAGGCTTGATCCAAGCAATAAACGTAAACACGTGTGGCTGGCTCAGGCTGATACGTTTGCCGCGTTACCATGGCCTCGTTCGTCGCAAGCTTTATGGGCACAAGCACTCATCAAAAGTAACCAAGCGCTAGAGACCTTATTCCAACAACAAATTGACCAAACACAATTTGGCGAAGCGCTGACCATAAGAACCATCGCCACACGCCAAACGAGTCAATCACAGCTGTTTATCGGTAATAGTTTGCCGATTAGGTTATTCGATATGTATGCGCCTATGTGTAGCCAATATGCCAACGTGTTTACTAACCGAGGAGCCTCAGGGATTGATGGTTTACTTGCAACCGCTTGCGGCGTAGCCATTGCAGATAAAAAACCAACCACCTTGGTGATTGGTGATATTTCACAGTTACATGACCTTAACTCGCTGGCGATTGCACGCACGGTAACCAGCCCACTGGTAATCGTGATCCTCAATAATGATGGTGGTAATATTTTTAACCTGCTGCCGGTACCTAGCGAACAACTTCGCACTGACTACTATCGTCTATCCCATGGTCTTGAGTTTGGTTTTGGCGCGGCAATGTTCGGCCTAGCTTACAACCAAGTTGATAACCTTGATGATTTTATTGAGTCTTATGACTATGCCCTGACCTACCAAGGACCATCGGTTATAGAAGTGAGCGTATCGCAACATCAGGCCAGCGACCAAATGACAAAAATTAGCGCTTGGGTAAAACAAAACTGATGTTAGCCTACCAATGCCAAGGTGACCCCCGCGCTCCCGCAATTGTTTTGCTACATGGCTTTTTAGGCAGCAAAGAAGATTGGAGCCGGGTCACAGAGGTATTAGCTGAGCACTATTATTGCATTTGTATCGACCTGCCCGGCCACGGCAGCAGCCACCAGCATACGCTAACCACTCCCGGTTTTAGCGACTGCGTGGCGCTTATTCAGCAAACGCTGTCATCGCTCACCGTGCAGCAATACCATTTAGTCGGCTACTCTCTTGGGGGCCGTATTGCGTTGCATTTAGCCAGACAATCACCCGAACAGGTACAGAGCTTAATCCTTGAGTCGTGTCACCCGGGGCTAACATCTTACGCAGATAAAGCCGCAAGAAAAGCCAACGATGCGCAATGGGCAGCTAAGCTAGCCTCGCTAACGATTCTCGATTTCTTAGCGCAGTGGTACCAGCAACCCGTATTTGCCGATCTTAGCCCGCAAAAACGTCAAGTGATGATCAAGCTGCGCAGCAGTAACAATGCTATTGCACTGGGTAATTGCTACCAGTCGACATCTCTAGCTGAACAAGCCGACCTATGGGACACTCCAGCTATCATCAAGGCGCCTTGCTACTTTATTGCCGGTGATGACGACCAAAAATTTACTGCACTTGCAACTCGCTGGCAGCAGCAATCTACCATCAAGTTACATGTTGCAGAGGGCTGCGGCCATAATGTACACAGCGCTGCACCTGCGCTGTTTAGTCAGCTAGTACTACAACTTATTCAGCCGCAGTTACCAAGTTCACCCTCAGATAATAGGGCCATTTAATGTCGCTTACTCAGCTTAGCCTTTTCCAATACACAGTTGATTTAAATCGATTACTACCAGTTGGTAAACAACGTATCGATCAACGCCACGGCTTAGTGGTGGCTGCTACGTTAGTGCATGATGAGGTTGAACGCACTGAATATGTCGAGGTGTCGCCACTCTCTGGTGTTGATGTTGACGGTAATCTAATCAAAGGTTTTAGTCAGCACTCACTCACTCAAACCTCTGAGCAGCTTCATCAGCATCTAACACAACTGCTTTGCCAGCCAGTGGATGCACTACTAGATATTGCTAATGACACTAAAAATAACGCTATTGCGTTTGGGCTAAGCTTGTTACATGCAAAATTGATGGGCTCACTCGACGGTCACCACCTTGATACGCTAACTATACCGCTTATTTATCGCAATCAAGACGAACCATTAAAGGCCGTTGCCGAACGCGTGGCGGCACTCCCCAAAAGTGTTCACGCTGTTAAGGTTAAAGTGGCACAAACGTCATTAGAAGACGAAATTCAATTAATACATCAAATATTAGCCATTCGCCCAGACTTAAAACTGCGACTCGATGCCAATCAAGGATTTGAGCTGCAGCAGGCAATTGACTTCATCGCTTGTATTCCTTTACACGCAATAGAATACATTGAAGAGCCCTGTCAAAACCCCGCTGATAACCCAGCACTTTATCAAGCCATTGGCGCGCCTTGGGCGCTGGATGAATCACTTAACGACCCCATGTACCAGTTTGAAATGCAACCGGGGCTGTGCGCCATTATCATCAAACCCATGCTACTTGGCAGTTTAGAAGCATTACAGTCGTTACAGCAACAAGCTGATGAACACGGGGTGCGCACTATTATCAGTTCTAGCCTAGAAGCCAGTTTAGGCATTGCAGATCTCAGTCGGCTAGCCAGTATTGTGACCCCAGATGAAATCCCAGGGATCGACACTCTCGCCGCGTTTAGCCAAGACGTACTATGCAGCAGCGGAAAAGCACAGCGTCTAAACCTAAACGACTTACAATGCCTACTAGCGCTAGGTTAACCATAGATGCCTCACAGTCAAAACAGTAAGTTGATTCAATCACCGATTCATCAAGCGGCAACTCGCCAACCGCACGCCACTGCCTATAGCGTGCATGGCCAGCGTGTTAGCTACCTACAACTAAGCCAACATGTGATTGCTATCGGCGAGCAATTAAAACGCGCCGGCCTACAACAGGGCGATAGAATCGCGTGTATTGCCCATAATAGCCCTGAGCTACTGACTCTTTATTGGGCCTGTGTCGAGCATGGTTTGTTGTTTTGCCCTATTTCGCCACGCTTTGCACAAGTGCAGTTAATCGCGTTGATTCAAACCCATCAATATCGCTACTGCTGGCTACCTCAGCACACGCAAGATTTACTGCCGAGTTTAAAGGCAGAGTTAACCGCGCTGGGTCAAGCCACCACCAGATTGTTATGTCTCGACTTTGAGCAAAGTAGCCAACAGCAACCTATCAATATCGATCCGCATCAAGCCGTGAATGCCATTCTCACCTCTGGCAGCACAGGCCTACCTAAAGCGGCTGTACACAGCTTACAAAACCACATTGCTAGTGCCACTGGGGCTAAAACATTAATTCAGCTTGATGAAGCCGACAGCTGGCTGCTGTCACTACCGCTGTTTCATATTGGCGGGCTCGCCATATTAAATCGCTGCGCACTGGCTGCAGCCAGTGTGGTATTTGAAGATAAGTCCATACCGCTAGCTGAGCAATTATCTCGAGAGAACATTAGCCACTTGTCATTAGTTGGGGCGCAACTACAGCCGCTATTACAAAGCACGCCACAATGCTTACGCCACGTAAAAGCGATGCTTCTCGGCGGCGGTGCGATATCAAGCACTCTGATTGACCAACTTAGCGCGCTAAATATAAATGCTTATACCAGTTATGGTATGACCGAAATGAGCTCACAAATCACCACTGGTGCAGCCCGAGCAGACGGAACAAGCGGCCAACTGCTACCACGACGAGAGCTAAAAATCGTAGACGGCGAAATCTGGCTAAAAGGTGAATGCTTATTCTTAGGTTACCTCGACGGTGACAGCATCCGACAGCCGCTAGGTAGCTCGCCAGCGGTTGAAGGTTGGTTTAGGAGTACCGACTTAGGCCACTGGGATAATAACGGTAATTTGTGCATTGAGGGCCGTTTAGACAACATGTTTGTCTGCGGAGGGGAGAACTTGCAACCTGAAGAAGTGGAAGCCGCCTTAAAACAACACCCAATGATTAATGACGCGATTGTTTTTGCACAAGCCGATGCCACATTTGGTCATCTTCCCGCTGCAACTCTTAAACTTAAACATAGCGCTGCTAACCCGCTGACTGAAACCGAGCTCACCGCGTTTTTAGCCAACAAAATCGCGCGCTTTAAACGACCTAGGCAATATTACCCTTGGCCTGAAGTCGCGACAGTGGGGATTAAAGTCGTAAGAAAACAGATTATCGCAGCCATTAACGCCAAGAAATAGTCAGCTAAAATTGAGTTAACTTAGCAAAGCGAGTGCTGCTTGATAGCGTTAGTGAGGCTTGTAGCATAAATGTTCCAGACATAAAGCTGCAAGCTATCCATCCATGGGCTTGTAGCATAAATGTTCCAGACATAAAGCTGCAAGCTATCCATCCATGGGCTTGTAGCATAAATGTTCCAGACATAAAAAAACCTGCCGAAGCAGGTTTTAGTCAGTGCCAATGCAAAGCATTACGCTTCCATTCGCCCTTTCAATTTATTCATCGCATTCTTTTCGAGTTGTCGAATACGTTCAGCCGACACTTGGTAAGTTGCCGCGAGATCTTGGAGCGTTGTTTTGTCTTCATTTAACCAACGAGCTTGAAGAATGTGCTGACTACGCTCATCAAGTGTCTTGATGGCTGACAGCAGGCGCTCTTGGTTACTTTGCTCCCAGTTGTCGTTTTCAACTTGGCTAGCTAAATCAGATGAATGATCTTCCAGATAATGCATCGGAGCATAATCTTGCTCGTCATCATTGTCGCTGGCCAAATCAAACGCTGGATCTTGCGCAGCCATCCGTGATTCCATTTCGGTCACATCGGACTTAGACACCCCAAGGGTTTCAGCTACCATGCCAACTTCATTATCGCTAAACCAGCCTAAACGTTTTTTAGATTTACGAAGGTTAAAAAACAACTTACGCTGTGCTTTTGTAGTAGCAACCTTAACAATGCGCCAGTTTTTAAGCACATATTCATGAATCTCTGCTTTAATCCAATGCACAGCAAAAGATACCAAGCGTACCCCTACATCGGGGTCAAAACGCTTAACCGCTTTCATCAAGCCGATATTACCTTCTTGAATCAAGTCAGCTTGCGGTAAGCCGTATCCAGAATAGCCTTTGGCAACGTGAACGACGAAGCGCAAATGAGACATAATCAGTTGTTTAGCAGCTTGTAGGTCACCGGTTTCCTGTAAACGTCGCGCAAGCTGTTGCTCCTCCTCCACATCCAACATCGAAATGCTGTGTGCCGAGTGGATATAAGACTCGAGGCTGCCACTACTTTGTGGAACCATCAGTGCCATTGTTTGCGTTTGATCAGTCATTCACGCTCCTACTACCCATTACTAATTTCTGTCCAACTAAACCAAAAATAACGTCTCAATATGAGATCAACTGAGGACTATCGACTAATTGACAAAATATGTCAACCATCGACGTTATCAAATATGTACGATTGCGATTTTACACCCATATTAAGGCTGCGCAAATGAAGGATAGTTCATCTTTATTGTTACGCAACATGCATCCACTACGAAGGCTCGATCGCTCGCAAATGCTGTCGTACAGACAGGTAAGATCCCAGCCAGCCTAAGAACGAGGCCAGCAACACCAGTTGTCCAAGTTCTGCTAATGTGAGCGACTGCATATGCAGCTGACTACCATAAAGCCCTAGCAATTCACCCAAGGCAGAATCTAAATACCACACCAGCAAATTAATAATCACCCAAGCGAGTATTCCACCAATAATACCAAACCAAATACCAGTATAAAGAAACGGCCTTTGAATAAAGGCGTCGGTCGCCCCGACCAGCTTCATGACTTCTATTTCTGTACGGCGATTCATAATAGCAAGGCGAACAGTGTTACCAATCACCAATACCACCGCTAATATCAATAAAACTGAAATGGCAAACACCGTGCGTTCAAGCAAACGGACTACAGCTTGTAAACGCTCTAACCATTCAATATCAAGCCGGCCAAAGCTAACTTCAGGCTCTTGCTCAAGTTTTCTTAACAGTTGTTTGGCACCATTTGGGCTAGAATATTTTACGCTAGGAGTGACCATAACCACCGCAGGTAGTGGATTGGTGTCTAAATAAGATAATGCATCACCGAAGCCCGATAACCGCTGAAACTCTTCAAGCGCTTGATCGCGATTAATATAGCTCACCTCAGCAACTTCAGAGTAAACCTTAAGCCGAGCAACTAGGCTTTGAATACTTCTTTCACTGCGCCCTTCATCGACAAACAACGATATTTCAGCCGCGCTATTCCAGGATTGGGTGATTGTTTCAGCATTTTTAACAATAACTTGTAGCGCAGCAGGCAAACTAAGACTCACCCCCAGCACACCCATCGTCATGAAGGATGAAATAGGGTTGCGCCACAGCTCACCTAAACTTGCCATCGCTTGCTGTAAGTGACGGATAAAAAACATCACTATTTGACCTGAAAGCGGTAATTTGCTGCGTGTTAACTGGGGTTGCTTACTCATTATACTCCTCAGTACGCACTTAAGCTGTCTGGTTGAGCCAACTCTTGAGCACCGAGTACCCGGCCCTGTTTAAGGGTGAGCGTTCGATATTTCATACGAGCAATCAACCCGAGATCATGGGTAGCAATGAGTACCGTAGTACCGGAGTCGTTAAAAGTTTCAAATAAGCGCAATATGTCCATCGATAACTTAGGGTCCAAGTTACCGGTTGGTTCATCGGCCAACAACAGAGGAGGTTTGTTCACGATAGCGCGAGCAATACCAACTCGTTGCTGCTCACCGCCTGATAACATAATAGGGTTATGTCGCTCTTTACCATAAAGGCCTACCATGTCGAGCGCCCCCGCAACACGCTTGCGGATCTCACCATGGGAAAAACCTTCAATGATTAATGGCAGTGCCACATTATCAAACACGCTTTTTTCCATTAATAGGTGATGATTTTGAAAAATCATCCCTATATCACGTCGCAAATAAGGCACCTGCGCCCGACGAACATTAGCAATGTCGTGCCCATTAATAGCCACCTTGCCAGCATTAGCTCGCTCAATCACCGAGATCAATTTGAGCAACGTGCTCTTTCCCGCACCAGAGTGGCCGGTAAGAAACGCCATTTCACCACGCTTTAAATGAAAATTTACATCCGACAGCGCTTGCTGACCGCCGGGGTAAACTTTACTGACTTGCTCAAATAGAATCATTGGTTAGCTGTCTTATTCGCTGTTATCGCTATATAAACTAACGTTATTTTTTCTCTATGTCGTCTTTTGATTGACTAAATAGTGCTTCAATAAAGTCTTTTGCGTTAAAGGTACGAAGATCGTCAATTTGTTCACCCACACCAATGTGGCGGATCGGGATCCCAAATTTGTCAGCAATAGCAAAAATAACACCACCTTTAGCCGTACCATCTAGCTTGCTAATAGTGATACCTGTAACGCCCACAGCCTCTTGGAATAACTGTGCTTGGCTAATTGCATTTTGGCCGGTGCTAGCATCTAACGTTAGCATCACTTCGTGCGGTGCCGCTTCGTCTTGCTTTTTCATCACTCGTACGACTTTTTTGAGTTCGTCCATCAAGTGGGCTTTATTCTGTAAGCGACCCGCAGTATCGGCGATAAGAATGTCAACATTACGTGCTCTAGCAGCTTGCAATGCGTCAAACAAAACGGAAGCACTATCGGCTCCTGTATGCTGGGCGATCACTGGAATATCGTTGCGTTGCCCCCAGACTTGCAGCTGTTCAACCGCGGCTGCGCGGAAGGTATCACCCGCAGCAAGCATAACTGACTTACCTTGCGCCTGATATTGCTTAGCTAACTTACCAATGGTGGTTGTTTTACCCACGCCATTCACGCCAACCATTAAGATCACAAATGGTCCATCTGCATTTTCGGGAACTAGCGGAACTGATACTGGCTCTAGTGTTTTTTGCATTTCATCGCGCATTAACTCGTAAAGCGCTTCGCCATCTTTTAACTGTTTACGGTTCGCCTGCTCAGTTAATTGCTTAATTAAACGCGTAGTGGTTTCTACACCCACGTCGGCAATCAATAACTGCTCTTCTAACTCTTCAAACAGATCGTCATCAATTTTTTTGCCGGTAAATAAGCTAGCAAAACCACTGCCAATACTTTCACTGGTACGCTTTAAACCTCGCTTTAACCGAGCAAATAACCCCTCTTTAACAGGTCGAGCTTGAGGCTCAGGTTGCTGCGTTTCTGTCACGGCTTGCTCTGCTGCTAATCTTGCCGCTTCGGCTTGCTCGGCAGCGACACGTTCAGCTTCTGCGTTAGCGGCTTGCTCTGCTGCTAATCTTGCAGCTTCGGCTTGTTCGGCAGCGACACGTTCAGCTTCTGCATTAGCAGCTTGCTCTGCTGCCAATCTTGCAGCTTCGGCTTGCTCGGCAGCAACACGTTCAGCTTCTGCGTTAGCAGCTTGCTCTGCTGCTAATCTTGCAGCTTCGGCTTGTTCGGCAGCGACACGTTCAGCTTCTGCGTTAGCGGCTTGCTCTGCTGCTAATCTTGCAGCTTCGGCTTGTTCGGCAGCGACACGTTCAGCTTCTGCATTAGCAGCTTGCTCTGCTGCCAATCTTGCAGCTTCGGCTTGCTCGGCAGCAACACGTTCAGCTTCTGCGTTAGCAGCTTGCTCTGCTGCTAATCTTGCAGCTTCGGCTTGCTCGGCAGCGACACGTTCAGCTTCTGCGTTAGCAGCTTGCTCTGCTGCCAATCTTGCAGCTTCGGCTTGTTCGGCAGCTATACGTTCAGCTTCTGCGTTAGCAGCTTGTTCAGCTACATTTAATTCTGCTTCTGCTGCTTGTGGTTGTTCTTTAGATTTATCCTTGCGGAACCAGGAAAAAAAGCCTTTCTTTGCCATGTGTTTTACCGATGCTCAAATAGCTGTACATAAATACGTTAGGGTGGAGGACGTTATATCAAAAACACAGTAAAATTACGCTGACTAAAACCGTAAAAGTATCACCTACGTGTGCCTAAACAACGGCTTTTTACCATTTAGCTGTGCTTTAATATAAAATAGCGACCTTTAAATCAGACGCTATAGTCTACCACTTTCAGCCGTAAGGCAAAATCACGAGGACACCATGGTCAAAAAAAGACCCTCAAGCGGCCAAGTAAGGATCATTTCTGGCCAATGGCGATCGCGTAAACTTCCGATCCATGACCTAGAAGGCTTACGCCCAACCACCGACCGTGTTCGCGAAACTTTATTCAATTGGATTGCAAACGATGTTCGTGGAGCCAGAGTATTAGATTGCTTTGGTGGCAGTGGAGCGTTGAGTTTAGAGTCTTTATCGCGTTATGCAAAATATGCCAAGGTATTTGAGTTGCAACCACAGGCAGCTAAGCAGTTAACCGCTAATTTGGCGACCTTAAACTGTAACAATGCCGATGTAATTAAAGGCGACAGCTTAAAACTATTAGCCACTTCACCTGATGAAGGCTTTGATATCGTTTTTATTGACCCTCCTTTCAGAAAATCGCTCACTGAAAACTGCATCGCATTAATCGATCAGCATCAGTGGTTATTGCCTGATGCACTCATTTATGTAGAAACAGAGTCAGAACTCGCAGTACTTAATGTACCTAGCAGCTGGACTCAGCTCAAAGAGAAAAAAGCAGGTCAGGTGATTTACCGTTTATATCAATACAGCCCATTAGTGGACAATCAGGATCTCGAGGATAGTTTTTAAATGAAAGCGCTATTAGTAATCGGAAAATGGATCACAGCATTTGTGTGGTTATTGATGATTTTCAATCTGTTTATGCCGCTAAATGGCAATGTAGCTATTATTCTGAATATTCTTTTGGCTATTACCGTATTTATGCATGGCTTTCAGACGGTAATTTTTCACACACTATTTAATACATTATTACCGTTAAAAAAACGCGATTACCTTCAGGTATTTTTGTTTGGAGTGTTCAGCCTACTGCAGTATCGCCAGCAAGTGTTAACGCAGCAAAAGTAATACTGACTTCATTGTCATCGCAGCAATATTTGAGGCTAATAATGGTTACGCCAGCCATTATTAGCCCCATTACATACGCGAAAACCTTATAACGCTCACCAAACACAGCAGCTTAGCAATACTGCATACCAAAAGAGCCACCCATCACAGTAACGAATTAACCTCTGTTGCATGCAGCCTATCTCACACCAGCCAGAACTGAGTTGGTACCAATCACATATTTATGCACGATAACTGCTAGCCCTAACTTACCTCGACTTTCTGTTACGCGACTAAGTTAATACATACATTGGTAAATTTCAGGCACAAAAAAGCCTCAATTAAGAGGCTTTAAAGTTTAAGCGCTTGTAGTGCTAGCTACTTATCTACCTTTTTTAGGGTAAACGTGAGCAACACCTTTATGACAATCTACACAAGTCTTACGCTTGTCTTCAGCTTTCTTGAAGTTTTTGGCGTGCATTCTTTTCGCCATTTTCTTCATTGTCTCAGGTTGGTTCTCGTAGATACGAGTATGACAGTGCTGACAGTTAGCTGAATCAGTATCTTTAAAGTACTTAAGTGCTAGGTCTGCTTGCTCTTTACGGTTCTCATCCAACCATTCTTGAGTGTTGAAACCATCAATCGTTAAGTAACCGTATAGATCTTTAGATACGATAATTTTCTTAACTAGGTATTTAACTGGGTTATGCGGCAAGTGACAGTCTTGACACTGAACAGTAACACCAGCGCTTCCTCCGCCGTGAGCAGACGCCATAACTTCATCTCTCAATGAATGGTTGCTATGACAGCTCATACAGAAATCATCTGTACTTGTTGCATGTAAAGTTTGTTGTGTCGCAAAGTAACCTACAACACCAACAACGATACCGACGACCAACAATGCCAGAATCGAAATTTTTGCGCTGGGTTTAAATAGTGCTCGCCAGTTCATCGCTCATCTCCAAATATTTGATTTTTTATATCGATGTAAGTTTAACTTCATCGCTATTTGTGAATTATTATAAACTATAACCCCCTAATTAATCTGGCACTAAAAGTGCGAAATGAGACATTGGTCTAACTCTTGCTAATGTATTAAATAACACGGTAGATACATTCGCATTAGCTAAAGTTAGTTTAAGACCTTGTAGGCTGCAATGTTTAATGATTCTCGTTCTTATAAAGTCTTATTTATATTGATTTATTCAACTTTTTTCACATCTAAAAATATAGCGTCACTTCAAAACAACATTTAAAAAAATATCAATTTCATACCGATGAGAGGCTGACTTGTTTACATTTAATAACGCGGTCACTTTAGCTTTAGTCAGTTAACATAATTTATAGTAAGACTTAACGGGGTTATAAGCTGCAATCGCGCCTTAATATTGCCTACACATCATGACGGCATTTAACTGCATCATCAGCTAAGGGGATTCACTAACATATTGATAATTTTAAACTGTGAACTTTATCAATGTGCGGCTTAATTGCTATGTTAGACTTATTAAAGCTCATTATTTAAGGTCATTATGCTTAGCAACCTTCGTCGTCATACATTAATAGTCTATACGCTACTCGCTTTGTTGGGTCAGCTAATACTTACTAATGGCTCTATGATGATACCGAGTGCAATAGCTGATGATTTACCGATAATGAGCATGCAAGATGGAACTGAATGCCACCAAGAGAAAATGGATAACAGCACCCATTGCTGCCACTCTAACCAGATGAAGCCTGCAGTAGCAGGTAATTCTAAAGATTGTTGTAATGGCGGTAGTATATGCCAAAGTGATTGTAATCATTGCTTGGTGATTTCGGTAACAGGTACGCTGTACAGTACTGCGTCATGGCCAAAAAGCGGGAAGACCGACTTGGCAGTGACGACTCAAATGCCTCATTTCCACTCAATTTTATTGCCACAAGATTTAAGACCTCCAATAGCGTAAAGCGTTATGGTTTTACACGTTATGTATTCTTATTAAGCAATTATTTAAGCCGTTAATTGTTTCGTGCACATGCACTTACAGCATTCGGCCATCGTTTTGATGGAGTTGAGTTATGAAAACCTTTATTAGTACAATTTTAGCCACCTTATTGTTTTTAAGTTGGGCGCCAGCGGCATCTGCTCACGCGCATGAACACAGCACAGAGCAAAGCCAAAGTTATAGCTGCCCAATGCATCCTGAAGTAACCGGTTCACAGGGTGACTCTTGCCCTAAATGCGGGATGGACTTAACAGCAACAAAAACTGTTGGACATAACTGTGACACTTGCCCAAACAAAGGTAAGGGCGCACATCATAAGATGAACGCTGCCACTCACGACTGTCCAATGCACCCTGCAGTTAAGGGGAAAAAGGGTGATAGCTGCCCAGAATGTGGCATGGACTTAACGCCTATCGCAGCAAGCGATGGCGCCGATAAAAAAAGTCACATGCATCACTAAACGCTAGGGTGGAGATAAGGCATTATGAGTTTATTTACAGCACAATTATTGAATAAAAATGCGCTTTGCGCACTGAGCATATTGATTGCAACAATCGGGCTTGGATACAGCCAAGCTTTACTTGCTCAACCAGACACTGCATCGCTAAACCAAGCACATTCAAGCCATTATGCTTGCCCAATGCACCCAGAAGAAACTAGCCATGAGCCAGGCCGTTGTGCAATCTGTAAAATGTTTCTGGTTAAAGATGACAGCCAAGCAACAGATACTCCCGCTACAGTAAGTAATCACTATTACTGCCCAATGCACCCAGAAGAAACTAGCCATGAGCCAGGCCGCTGTGCAATCTGTAAAATGTTTCTGGTTAAAGATGACAGCCAAGCAACAGATACTCCGGCTACAGTAAGTAATCACTATTACTGCCCAATGCACCCAGAAGAAACCAGCCATGAGCCAGGTCGTTGTGCAATCTGTAAAATGTTTTTGGTTAAAGATGATAACCAAGATGAACCTGTCGGCCACTCTCACACCAGCGAGCCAACGGGCGCAACAAATACGGCTACCCAAAGCAAGGCCGAACGATTACTCAGCCAACCATTACCCACATTAACGGTGCCAAGTAATAACGCCAACGTTAAATATGTTTGCCCAATGCACCCTAATGTCGTCACCGATACGCCTAGCACATGTCCAATATGTGGTATGAACTTAGAGCAGGTCACCGTCGGCGTAACGACTGCAGAGGTCGTTGTTAACGTATCTGGCGCAATGCAACAAGCGTTAGGTGTTCGCAGCGAGCAAGTGACCCAAGGTTCATTAGGGAAACAGGTCCAAACCATTGGCACAGTGCAATATAATGAAAACGCCATTGCCCACGCGCACACCCGCGTTAACGGTTGGATAGAAACACTAATGGTGCACACCATTGGTCAACGCGTTAAGCAAGGTCAACTCCTTTATGAACTCTACTCACCCGAGCTGATTAATGCGCAAGACGATTACATGCAAGCTGTCGATTACCTAAAACAAGACAACAAGCGCGGCGCAAGCTTACTGCGCAAAGCGCGTTTACGATTAGAGCTGCTAGGTGTCAGCACTGCCACCATAAAACAGCTAGAACGCACTGGCGAGACCATTTATCGCGTCCCTTATTATGCTGAGCAAGATGGATTTATCAGCCAGCTATCGGTCCGCCATGGTATGTATGTTCAGCCGGGAGACACCCTCTTTGAAATCGTCGATTTAAGTAGTGTTTGGGTTATTGCCGATGTATTTGAAAATGAACAAAGCTGGCTAGAACCAGGCCGACCTGTTGAGGTCGCATCGGCTGCACAAGGCTTATTTGATTTAGCCTCAACGGTTGATTACATCTACCCTGAGCTCGACCCTGTATCAAGAGCAATGCGGGTGCGGATAAAACTTGAAAATACCGAACGAAAGCTTAAACCCGGTACTTTAGTTGATGTGACGCTCTTTGGTGGAGTCAAAGACAACATCCTTACCATACCAACCGAGGCCCTGATCCTTACCGGCCGTGAAAACCGGGTGGTAGTGCAGCGCAGCGATCAACAATTTGCAGCCGTTACAGTAAAAGTAGGCATGATTAGCCAAGGCCGAGCCGAAATTACACAAGGCTTAAATGCGGGCGACAAGGTGATTGTATCTGGGCAATTTTTAATTGACTCCGAAGCGAGTATCCAAGGTAGTCTGCAACGCTTAAACAGCAGCAAGGTTAGCCCACAGCCGCACGCTAACCATTAATCGGAGGTCAACAATGCTAGCAAAAATTATTAGTGCCTCGATTAAACAGCGCGCCATGGTGATAATGCTCACTGTGGTCATTGCGTTAATTGGCTACCAAGCCATGCGCACCGCCCCATTAGATGCGCTACCAGATTTATCTGACGTGCAAGTTATCGTCAAAACCTCCTACCCAGGCCAGTCACCACAGCTCGTTGAAGATCAAGTCACCTACCCACTCTCAACCGCCATGCTGGCTGTACCCGGTGCCAAAACAGTGCGTGGATTTTCGATGTTTGGCGACTCATATGTTTATATTATTTTTGAAGACGATACCGACATTTACTGGGCTCGCTCTCGAGTTTTAGAATACCTATCACAAACCCAAAGTTTACTCCCGAGCAACGTTACTCCCACACTCGGGCCTGACGCGTCAGGCGTTGGCTGGGTATTCCAATATGCGCTCATCGATCGCACCGGCCAGCATGATTTGGCGCAATTAAGATCACTGCAAGATTGGTTTTTAAAGCTAGAGCTGCAAAGCGTTGCTGGGGTGTCAGAAATAGCCACAGTTGGGGGCATGGAGCAGTCGTACCAAATTATTGTCGACCCACATAAGCTCGCCCTTTATCAAATTGACTTAATGACAGTAAAAAGTGCCTTAGATAACTCCAATAGCTCAACGGGTGGTTCGGTGATTGAAATGGCCGAAGCCGAGTACATGATCACCTCATCTGGCTATCGTCAAAGCTTGGCAGATTTTGAGGTTATACCACTGGGCATAGTGTCAGAATCTGGCACTCCAGTATTAATGAAAGACGTTGCACAACTGCGTATTGGCCCCGCGGCTCGCCGTGGTATTGCAGAACTTAATGGCGAAGGCGAAGTTGTTGGCGGCATAGTTGTCATGCGTTATGGTGAAAACGCACTCACCACAATCAACAATGTTAAAAACAAACTTAAAGAGGTTGAAAACGGTCTGCCTGACGGCGTAGAGCTTGTGATCACTTACGATCGCTCCGAACTGATCCTCAACGCCGTTGATAACCTTAAAGATAAAGTACTAGAAGAGATGTTGATGGTCGCGGTTATTTGCATGATTTTTTTACTGCATGCCCGCTCCACTTTAGTGGCTGTTATCTCACTACCAATGTCGATACTCATCAGCTTTATTGTAATGAATATGATTGGTGTTAATGCCAATATCATGAGCCTTGGTGGGATCGCTATCGCCATCGGTGCTGTAGTGGATGCCGCCATCGTGATGGTTGAAAACACCCATAAACATTTAGAACGATATCGCGAGCAACATCACGGTAAAAACCCCACTGCAGAAGCTCACTGGGAGCTAGTACGCACAGCCTCTATTGAAGTTGGCCCCGCGTTATTTTTCAGCCTACTCATTATTACCCTCAGCTTTATGCCGGTGTTTGCCCTTGAAGCCCAAGAGGGACGCTTGTTTCACCCACTAGCCTTTACCAAAACCTTTGCAATGGCAGCAAGTGCCATTTTGGCCATTACTTTAATCCCAGTTTTGATGGGCTACTTTGTGCGTGGCAAAATACCTGCCGAGCATAAAAACCCGATTAGCCGCTTATTAATAGCACTTTACGAGCCGATGCTACGCTGGGTGTTACGCTTCCCTAAAGTCACGATATTGTTAGCCATCATTGCACTTGGCAGTGCTGTATACCCGCTGAGCAAAATGGGCAGCGAATTCATGCCCGAACTTGAGGAGGGCGATCTGCTTTACATGCCCACGACTTTGCCCAGCGTTAGCGCCGCTAAAGCGGCAGAAATTTTACAGCAAACCGACCGCTTAATTAAAACTGTGCCTGAGGTAAAGCGTGTATTTGGCAAAGTTGGCCGCGCCACGACGGCAACGGATCCTGCACCACTCACCATGCTAGAAACCACCATTATGCTTAATCCGCCCGAAACATGGCGCGATGGCATGACACTGGAAAGCATTATTGTGCAGCTGCAAAACACAGTAAAAGTGCCGGGTATGACCAATGCCTGGGTGCAGCCAATCAAAACCCGAATAGACATGCTATCAACAGGGGTCAGAACGCCCGTCGGTATTAAAATTTCTGGTGCCAATATTGATGAGTTACAGCGGATTGGTACTGAAATTGAGGCCGTTGTTAGCACGCTACCCGGTACAACATCGGCCTTTGCCCAACGCACCAGTGGCGGCCGCTATATTGACATTGAACCAAACCTCAAAAATGCAGCGCGTTACGCAATGACGCTTAAAGACATTCAAGATGTTGTGCAAATGGCCATTGGTGGCATGCAGATAGGCCAGTCGATACAAGGGCAAGAACGCTACCCTATTAATATCCGTTACCCACGAGCGTTACGAGACAATATTGAAAAACTGCGCGACCTGCCCGTGGTGACGAAAACCGGAAAATATCTACCGCTGAGCCACCTTGCAAACATTACCATCAGCGACGGAGCCCCCATGCTTGCCAGCGAAAATGGCCGATTAGTTAGTTGGGTATTTGTCGATTTAGCCGATATCTCAATCGGCGAATACATTGCCTCAGCCAGGGCAGCGCTTGATGCAAAAATCACCCTGCCACCGCGCTACAGTTATAGTTTTGCAGGGCAATATGAATATATGCAGCGGGTCGATGACAAAATGCAGCTGGTTGTTCCACTTATGCTAGCAGTAATTTTTATACTGCTAATGATGACCTTCAACTCAGCCACTCAAGCGTCGGTTATTATGCTCAGCCTGCCCTTCTCGCTTGTTGGCAGCGCGTGGCTACTGTATTTACTAGACTATAATTTTTCGGTGGCAGTATCGGTAGGCATGATTGCACTCGCTGGGGTGGCAGCAGAGTTTGGAGTTGTGATGCAAGTGTACCTAAACAACAGTATTAAAGATCGCCAAGCTGCGGGTTTATATCATCAACGTAGCGATTTAATTGAAGCGTTAATTCAAGGCGCCGTTATGCGTATTCGCCCAAAAGCAATGACCGTGGCCACGATCTTTTTTGGACTGTTACCGATCATGTGGGGAACGGGCACCGGCAATGAAGTGATGCAAAAAATCGCTGCACCTATGGTGGGTGGAATGATCACTGCGCCCTTGTTGTCTTTGTTTGTCATTCCCGCGATTTACTTACTTACCTTTGGTAAATCACTGAAACACACAAACGATTAAAATCATTGCCATTTAGGCACAAAAAAGCCTCTAATTAAGAGGCTTTTTTATTTCGCTACTCGAGCATAAGGCTTAACCGTAAGCGGGTAATACTCCGGCCATCACTAATAAGTGACATGCACCAGTCACCAAACCAAAAATAATCACGACCGCGATTAATGGTGTGCCACCAGGTACTTTAAAGCTGTTGCTGTCTGCAAATATTTTGCGAGACTTATACGCCATCATAGCTGGAACAATTGCCGCCCAAATAGTTGCTGCTAACGCTGCGAAACCAATCGCAATCAAAAAGCCATTCGGGAACAAAATACCTAAAATAGTTGGCGGTATAAATGTCACGGCAGCGGTTTTTAAACGCCCTTGACGAGACTCGTCAAAGCCAAATAAATCAGCAAGGTAATCAAACAAACCTAAGGTCACCCCTAAGAATGATGATGCCACTGCAAGGTTAGCAAACAACGACAACATAGTGTTAAGCCAGCTACTAGCCATAACATCAGACAACGCCCCAACCAACACGCCCATATTGCCGCCTTGAGCGATAATATCAACGAACTGGCTACGTGGAATATTGCCCATCGTCGCGACTAACCAACAGCTATAAATAACCAATGCGATAAACGTACCGATAAACAATGCTTTGATGATTGTTTTTGAGTCATTACCATAATACTTAACTAAGCTAGGAACGTTACCGTGATAACCAAAACTGGCCAAACCGAACGGCAATGCAGCTAGTAGGTATGGCGCATAACGGGCTTCACCATCAGGCTCAAACAGCTTAGTGGTATCAATTTCAATCAGTAGATTACCAATCGCCAAAAAGAAGGTAATAATCATGCCGCCAAGCATAATGGTGGTAATTCTATCAACTGCTTTAGTACTAATGATAACGATTGAAGCAAGCACACCAGCAAACACTAATCCAGCAACACTTTGCGGTAAATGAACCCCTACGCCTTCTAGAGTGTGGTTTACAATCGAGCTACCGCCACTTATGTAAGCATACGTTAAAATATACAGTACAAAAGCAATAGAAAGACCATTAATAATGCGCCAAAACTGGCCCAAAGTGCGCTTAGTTAAGGTGTCGAAACTCGCACCCGGCTCAAAATGTAGATTCGTTTCGAGCAGCATTAGCCCCGAAACTAACATACAAAACCAGATGCCAACTAGCATCAACATTGAATAACCAAACCACATACCAGCGCCAACCACAGGCAAAGAAAACATGCCAGCACCGACCGTGGTACCCGCAATAATCATTGCGCCACCTAATAGTGATTTCCCAGCAGCTTTATTCTTAGCTGCGTCCATAAAGTTTGCCATTAAACTGTTTGCTCCGCGTTAACACTGTCGACAATTGTTTGCTTAATCGATGGATGTAACAGTAAATTAGCTCTGTCTTTTATACGTTTGATATCACTGCACCCTTCACTATCTGTTAGATAACCTAACTCTTTCAATTTAACGCTTAGCGTAGCGTATAGTTTCTTGTCATAAAACTCTGGCGCGGTAATACCGTGAAGCGCTCCCAACCTTTGCGCTAGGCGGTGGCTGTCGCGCTCTAGCTCCGAGCGTTCAATGTTAGGTTTTACGGCTAATAAGTTAAACAAAATAGCGTAACGCTGCATGGTTTCATCAATCGTACCAGACAGCAGTAACAGCTGATTAACCTTGTCATCTGCCACTTCAAAATGGTCAGTTTCGACCACTAAACCTTGCGCCACAAATATATCTAACAAACTCAGAGCATATTGCGCAGGGTCTTCAATTCCCATAAAGAGCTCTGCTTGAAGCAATGGGTAGAAGTCATTCACAATACAAACAACATCGTCACGGCTGCATTGCTCTTTACGCATCAAACAAGCGGCGATGAGCGATGGCAGTACTAATAAATGGATAATGTTATTACGATAATAAGTCATTGCTATCGCAATGCTGTCGTCAATTGAAACGATATCACCCAGCGGATCGCTATCGAGTTTCATTTTTTTCAATTCAAGGCACTGATCAACGAGATCTTTACCACAGCCTTCTGGCACCGACGTAAACTGGGTATACGGCAAGTCTTTTAATAGCGTTAGGTAGAGGTCGAGCTGTTTCTCTAACTGATTACGTTCTAATGCATTTTGCTCTGTCGCTAATAAAACTAAGCTAGTTAATGTTACCGAGCTTACCGCTGCGGCGCCGTTAATGTTAGTCATAACTTGGTTCGCAAGCGTGTTAACCACAGGAGTAAACCAAGATGGCTTTTGATCGCCATCTTGCGCCAGATCATCACGCCAATCAGGTAATTGCTGGTTCATAAAACTATGCAAGGTAATAGGCTTACCAAAGTTAACGTAACCTTGGCCAAAATTACCAAGCTTACGAATAGCACCAAACACTTGCCATACTGATTCTTTCTTTTTCTTCTTACCGCTTAACTCTTTATGGTAAGTAGCAACTTCCATAACGTGATCATAGCCAAGGTAAACAGGCACTAAAGTAACCGGCCGTTCAACGCCACGTAAAACACTGTTAAGTGTCATTGCAATCATGCCCGTTTTAGGTGCGAGCAAGCGCCCAGTACGAGAACGACCACCTTCAGTGAAGTACTCAACCGAGTAACCTTTAGTGAAAAGTTGATCTAAATATTCACGGAATACGGCGGTATAAAGCTTGTTACCACGGAAACTACGGCGAATGAAGAAAGCGCCGCCGCGACGGAACATTGGCCCTGCCGGCCAGAAGTTAAGGTTGATGCCTGCAGCAATATGTGGCGGCACCATCCCTTGGTAATACAAGATATATGACAGTAACAGGTAATCCATATGGCTACGATGACACGGCACATACACAATTTCGTGTCCATCATGATGCAACTGACGCACCTGCTCGGCACCGCGAATCGCGATCCCTTTATAAAGCTTGTTCCATAACCATGTTAGAAAACGCTCAGCGATTCTGATTAAGCTGTCTGAGTAGTCTGCAGCGACCTCGTCTAAATACTCCATCGCCTTAGTGCGCGCTTCAGCTTCAGAAATTTTCTTGTTCGCCGCTTCTTCTTTAATCGCTCGCGTAATGGAGTCAGATTTAAGCAATGCGTGGAACAGCGCTTGACGATTAGGGAGTTGCGGCCCTGTCATCACTTTGCGTTGACGTTGAAAATGCACCCGTGCAACACGTGCAAGTTTTTGTGCAATACGTTTATCTGTGCCATGTTCATCAGCCATATAGCGCAATGAAACCGCACTGGAAAACTGCACAAAGTTATGTCGGCCTAAAAAGACAATCATCAAGCATTTGCGTAACCAGGTCGGGTTTTGACGCTCCAGTACTGCCGCGCGCATGGTGTCATCTTCTTTCCCGGGGGTGCGACCCCAGTAAGTACTAACTGGAACCAACTGAATATCTAAATCTGGGTTTTGCTTATGCACGCTAAGTAAGCGCTTAAAGCAATGTAAATACTCTTCAGCGCTTTCTCGCTCACCAAACAACGGCTTACTACCTTCAAGGCAAACAACCCGCGGCGTGCTCACTCCGTTAACTTCTAAGTCATCGTAAGGGCTAGGCAAGCCAAGTTTGCCAGTCATCTCACTGAGAGCTGCAATGTCGCTAACAGATTCTGTTTTCATGACATAAACAAGGGGTTTGCTTGGATCGAGATCGAGATCCTCAAAAGGATCATGCGGCACAACAACGGTGTGCACGAACTGTTTCTGGATCCAGCGTAATGATTTAAACCAAAGAGAGTCTTTTTTCGACATGATTCGCTTGCAGTGTGGTCGCTGATAATAGCTTGCTAGAATATCAGAAATTCAGCGTTTTTGCGCTATTGCTTTATATTGTCAGTAGACAACATTTGAATATTTATATAACAATGACTTATTAAAAATGTAGCGATAACATCTGCCCTACAAATGTCTCCATTGCTGTAGTGCACAGCTTAAAACCAACCCGACTAAGCTAAAAGCCTGAATACACCAGCGGCTCTCACGTAAATAGCGCTCAACCACATAACGTCACACACGCTAGAAACAGCCAAAACTTGCCACTGAATTTAGTCAATTATTTTGCTTAATACTCAGAATTTTATAATCAAAAATGGTTAATACTTGCACTCAATCAATTACTGTATATACTGACAGTATACTGTATAGAAAGACAGGCATAACTATGAGACCACTTACACCACGACAAGCTGAAATTTTAGAGCTGATTAAACGCAATATAGCTGAAACTGGCATGCCACCAACCCGCGCCGAAATCGCTAAACGTTTAGGTTTTAAGTCAGCTAATGCCGCTGAAGAGCATTTAAAAGCATTAGCTAAAAAAGGCTGTATTGAGATCATTCCGGGTACCTCTCGAGGCCTTAAGCTAACTCAAGAAGATACCGAAAGCATCGACCTCGGTTTACCCCTAATTGGTCAAGTCGCTGCCGGTGAACCCATACTGGCTCAAGAACATGTAGAACAACACTATAAAGTTGACCCTGCAATGTTTCGCCCAGCGGCTGACTTCTTGCTAAAAGTGCGTGGTGACAGTATGAAGAATATCGGCATTCTTGAAGGCGATTTATTGGCGGTACATAAAATTCAGCAAGCACGTAATGGCCAAGTTGTGGTTGCCAGAGTTGAAGACGATGTCACAGTTAAACGCTTTGAAAAAAAAGGCAATACCGTTTACTTACATGCAGAAAATGAAGACTTTTCATCAATAGTCGTTGACTTGGCAAGCCAGAGTTTGAGCATTGAAGGCTTAGCCGTTGGTGTTATTCGCAATGGAGATTGGCAATGAATAAATTTTTAGGCGTAGCCCCACGCCACCCCGGCCTTTGGCAAGATGCGCCAAATCAGGCTATGTCTAAAAAAACTAACACCGATATCATTACGATGGTCTCTCACACTCAAGGCCGTAATGAACTTAAAGCAATATGCGCGCAACTGGCTCGCTTAAGTCAGCAAGGCCGCTGGATAGTGTTAGTTAGCCCGCCAAATATTGGTTACAAAAATATGCTCGCCGCAGCAGGCGTTAGAATGGATAGAATTTTACTCGTCCATGCTAAAGACGAAGTAGAAACATTATGGGCAATGGAAAAAGCCCTCACTAGCGGCACCTCTAGCGCTGTCATCACTTGGACTAACGAGCTCGATACTCGAGACAACCGTCGACTGCAGTTGGTAGCTAAAAGTGCACAGGCGGAAGGGATTATTATTGAGAATGCGAATAGTCACTTACCTGACAGCTCAATAAATACACACGATAACGTATACGGCCAAGGTTCATTGTTCACCGCTATGCATTAAGCAATTCTTTCTATTACAGTTATAGCGCACCAACTGAAGCTCCCTTTAGGGAGCTTTTTTATTACCTACATTATGTAAATGAATTAAAAAGTGATCTTGATCAATATTTAAACACCAAGTAGGGTAGTAGTTGATAACAACGATTTTGTTATATCCGAGCGATTTAGTCGTCGGTCTTTATGTATGACTGTAGATCCTTAAAGAGCATATGAAGACTGAGATCGGCCTGATATATTTCAGCCGTTGGTGCAAAGTGGTTAAATAACACAGTAATTAATACTGACATTAAATAAATTCAATTAAGTCGGGTGATAAATCGGCTCAATTGAAAACCATTTGTGCACTATTGAAGTCATCGTTGCTTTTTTGGGAACTGAAGAGTTTACATAGAGCAGAGACTTACTGTGTGGCTCTTCTTTGTCTTGTTGACAGAGGAGAAGTCTAGTGAAGCAATTGTTGTATTGTGTGTTGGCGTTAATTATTTCGCCGGCGCTATTTGCATCAGACATGCCGTTAAATATGACAGAAGGCGTAACGGAAATCAGTGGACAGGTTTACAACCTCCATATGATCATCCTTTATATCTGCTGCGCTATTGGCATTGTGGTTTTTGGCGTAATGATTTATGCCATGATCAACCACCGCAAATCAAAAGGCGCAATCGCCGCCAACTTTCATGAAAGCACTAAAGTCGAGATTTTATGGACTGTAGTACCTTTTATTATTCTTATTATCATGGCTATTCCAGCAACAAAAACATTGATTGCAATGGAAGATCCTAGTGATGCAGACCTAACAATAAAAATCACAGGTTCGCAGTGGAAATGGCACTACAGCTATTTTGACAAAGACATTGAATTTTACAGCTTAATGTCGACCCCAAGAGAGCAAATAGAAGGCACCGAAGCTAAAGGTGAGCACTACTTGCTAGAAGTCGATAAACACCTCGTATTGCCTATCAATCGCAAAATCCGTTTCTTAATGACCTCTGAAGACGTGATCCATTCATGGTGGGTACCAGCTTTTGCCGTTAAAAAAGATGCTAACCCAGGCTTTATTAACGAAGCTTGGACTCGCATTGATGAGCCCGGCATATACCGTGGCCAATGTGCAGAGCTGTGTGGTAAAGACCACGGATTTATGCCCATTGTGGTTGAAGCAGTATCTGAAGCTGACTTTGAGCAGTGGCTACTCGATCAAAAGCAACTAGCCGCTAACGCTAAAGCGGCGGCCGAAGCCGCACTAACCCAAACGCTTAGCCTTGATGAATTGATGGCGCAAGGTGAGCAAATATATATGGCGCAATGTGCAGCCTGTCACCAACCAAATGGCGCAGGCTTGCCTGGAGTGTTCCCCTCGTTAATTGGCAGCCCATTGATCAAAGGCCCTGTTGCAGCGCATATTGATATTGTTGCCAATGGCAAACCAGGCACTGCAATGCAGGCATTTGCAAAGCAACTAACAGCTCAACAAATTGCCGCAGTGGTTACCTATGAGCGTAACGCTTGGGGAAATAACTCTGGCGATACTGTTCAAGCAGCTGATGTTAGTAACGGTAATAGCGATGCCACCAGCGTGTTACCAACTGAAATAGACCTTACTCCTGCCGCCGTACAGCCCGAAGCTGAACAAATACAAGCTGTAGTAACTGAAGCCGTAGTTGAAGCAGCTGAGACTGTTGAGACTGCAGAAGCAGCTAATACCGAATCACTAGATGATCTTGCAATGGACGAACTAATGGCGCTGGGCAAGCAAGTGTATTTGCGAAGTTGTGCATCTTGCCATCAAGCCTCAGGAACCGGCATACCAGGTGCGTTCCCCTCTCTCGTTGGTAGTCCAATAATTACCGGTCCAGTATCAGAACACCTTGATATTGTTATTAACGGAAAGGCTGGGACTGCAATGCTGTCGTTTAACGCGCAACTAACACGGCAACAGCTTGCTGCAGTGGTAACGTACGAGCGCAATGCCTGGGGCAATAGCTCTGGCGATGCAGTTCAGGCTTCAGATGTTGTTGGTCTGGCAAAGTAAGGGATTAAAATGAGCACAATTACACAAGATACACCAGCGGCAGCAGACGCTCACCATGATGATCATCATGGCGCACCAAAAGGCATTATGCGCTGGGTTTTAACCACTAACCATAAAGACATTGGTTCGCTGTACCTCTGGTTCAGTTTCATTATGTTCCTGACTGGTGGTGCTATGGCGATGGTGATCCGAGCAGAGTTATTTCAACCCGGATTGCAATTAGTCGAACCCAACTTTTTTAACCAAATGACGACAGTACACGGTTTAGTGATGGTTTTTGGTGCAGTCATGCCAGCCTTTACCGGTTTGGCTAACTGGCTGATCCCGATGATGATCGGCGCGCCAGATATGGCGCTTCCAAGAATGAACAACTGGAGCTTTTGGATATTACCATTTGCATTTGCCATTCTATTAAGTTCGCTATTTATGGAGGGCGGTGGGCCTAATTTCGGTTGGACATTCTACGCTCCGCTATCAACCACTTACAGTCCTGACAGTACCGCATTATTTGTCTTTTCTGTACATATAATGGGGATCAGTTCGATAATGGGAGCAATTAACGTTGTCGTTACTATCGTTAATATGCGCGCCCCCGGCATGTCATGGATGAAGCTGCCATTATTCGTCTGGACTTGGTTAATTACCGCATTTTTATTGATAGCGGTGATGCCCGTGCTAGCCGGCACGGTCACCATGGTGTTAACTGATAAATACTTTGCCACCAGCTTCTTTGATGCGGCTGGCGGTGGCGACCCTGTCATGTTCCAGCATATTTTCTGGTTCTTTGGTCACCCCGAAGTTTACATCATGATCCTGCCTTCATTTGGCATCATATCAGCAATAGTACCGGCCTTTAGTCGCAAACCGTTATTTGGTTATGCCTCGATGGTTTATGCAACAGCAAGTATTGCCGTGTTGTCTTTTCTGGTTTGGGCGCATCACATGTTTACCACGGGGATGCCGGTATTTGCCGAGCTCTTCTTTATGTATTGCACCATGCTAATTGCCGTGCCGACTGGCGTAAAAGTGTTTAACTGGGTAGCCACCATGTGGCGTGGCTCTATTACCTTTGAAACGCCGATGTTGTTTGCAGTCGCATTTATCATCTTGTTTACTATTGGTGGTTTTTCCGGGTTAATGCTGGCTATTACGCCTGCTGACTTTCAGTATCACGATACCTACTTTGTGGTGGCGCATTTTCACTATGTACTAGTCACGGGAGCCATCTTCTCCATAATGGCTGCAGCGTATTACTGGCTACCTAAATGGACCGGTAATATGTACAGTGAAACCTTAGGCCGCTGGCACTTTTGGTGCTCTGTTGTTTCAGTAAACGTGTTGTTTTTTCCGATGCATTTTCTTGGATTAGCCGGTATGCCCCGTCGAATTCCAGATTATGCAATTCAGTTTGCTGACGTCAACCAAATTGTATCCATAGGTGGTTTCGCCTTTGGTCTATCGCAATTAATCTTTTTAGCGGTGGTACTCAAATGCATACGTGGCGGCGAAAAAGCCCCAGCCAAACCTTGGGAAGGTGCAGAAGGTTTAGAATGGACCATCGCCAGCCCCGCCCCATATCACTCATTTACTACGCCACCTGAGGTTAAATAAAGATGAGTGAGGCGCCGCGTAAATCTAACCGAAAACTAATTGGCATGCTGTTGCTATGTGCCGTTGGTATGTTTGGCTTTGGCTTTGCGCTAGTGCCACTTTATGACGTGCTTTGTGACACTCTAGGAATTAATGGTAAAACCCAAAATACTGCTAGTGTCTACAAGCCCGTTACGGTAGATGAAAATAGAACCATCACCGTGGAATTTGTCTCTCAAGTGCAAAGTGATATGCCTTGGGAGTTCAAACCTGAAGTCAACACGATGAAAGTTCACCCAGGAGAGTTAATCCGTACCCATTTTGCTGCTAAGAATTTGTCTACAAATAATATTGTAGGCCAAGCAATACCCTCGGTATCTCCTGGTATAGGTGCAGCCTATTTCAATAAAACAGAGTGTTTTTGTTTTAATCAGCAAGTCCTCAAACCGACTGCGAGCGCTGAACTACCACTTATCTTTTTCGTGGACCCTGAATTACCGGACTCCATTACTACCTTGACCCTCTCTTATACCCTCTACAACATTACCGACAAAGCTTATGTCGGCAGTGTAGAGCAAGGAGCTGCAAGATGACGACTAAACACGAACCCTATTACGTACCGGCACAAAGTGCCTGGCCAATTATCGGCGCTATTGGCCTATTTTTAATCGCCTTTGGCGCAGGAAGCTATGTATCTGAATTAAGCAAAGGTGGCGGTAGCGGTGGGTATATTCTGCTCGCAGGTATCGCTGTAATTATTTTTATGATTTTTGGCTGGTTCAGAACCGTTATTGCCGAGTCGATGGCCGGCCTCTACTCAGAACAAATGGACCGCTCATTTAGGCAGGGCATGAGCTGGTTTATTTTTTCAGAAGTGATGTTTTTTGCTGCTTTTTTCGGAGCATTATTCTACGCCCGTATGATTGCAATTCCTTGGCTTGGAGGCGCATCAAACAACGCCATGACTCACGAAGTTTTATGGCCAACGTTTGAAGCGATATGGCCATTAGTTACCACACCTGATGGCACTAAAACCGAAGCGATGGGTTGGACCGGATTACCACTGTATAACACGCTAATCCTATTAACGTCTTCTGTCACATTGCACTTTGCACATGTTGGCTTGGAAAAAGATAAGCGCAAAGCATTAACCGTCTGGTTAGGCTTAACTATTTTGCTTGGTATCGGCTTTTTGTTTCTGCAAGTAGAAGAATATGTTCACGCTTACCAAGAGATGGGCCTCACTCTTGAGTCAGGCATTTATGGTAACACCTTTTATTTGTTAACCGGTTTTCACGGCATGCATGTCACCCTAGGTACGGTGTTTCTAATCGTGCTCTTTTTTAGGGTAATTAAAGGGCATTTTACGCCTAGAAAGCACTTTGCTTTTCAGGCTGGCAGTTGGTATTGGCACTTTGTCGATGTTGTTTGGCTGGGCCTATTTATATTTGTTTACGTGCTTTAAATTGGCATAAGCAGCGGCTTAATACGGTCTGGGATTTGGCGTAATAATCCCAGACGCTAAAGCCAGCAATAACAACATCACCACTAGTACCGAAAACAACACTCGACGACCCAAATATTGGCTCATTGGCGCGCTGTTTTCACCTTTTACCAACACGAACAAGGCGCGACCTAAATTACCTAATATGAAAAGCAGTAGCAGTACTAAAACCAGTTTAAAAACAAATGAAATCGTCATTGCATCTCCTAGAGTCGGTGAGCTGGGCATTTGGCTATTTATTGTACTTATTACTGTGCTGGTGTTTTCAGTTTTGGTCAAGTTAGGTTTTTGGCAGCTCGAACGGGCAGAACAAAAACAGCAATGGCAAGCGGCGTTAAGCGCACGCCAAAACGCTACGTTTTTGTCTTATGAGCAACTACTGAATATGACGGGTGAGCGCAATCTTACCGGCTACAAACTGAGCACTCAGGTTACTCCGGTATCTGGCAATGTGTTTTTGCTAGATAACCAAACCGTCGACGGAAAAGTGGGCTACTTAGCCTACCAAGCCGTTGAAGTCGAACCGGAAAAACCTTGGTTATTGGTAGAACTTGGATTTGTAGTTGGCGGCTTTGATCGAGCGGCACTACCAAAAGTACAACAGCTTATTGCACCTATGTTGTTAACCGGTCGGGTTTACCAAAAAGAAAGTAACCCTATTAGCTCGGACCTAATGCCCGAATCAGGTTGGCCAATGCGGATTCAAAACCTTAATTTAATCCAGCTTGCCAAGGTTATTGATAAACCGTTAGCTAGCGTTGTGTTGCAGCCCAACAATATCCCTAACGATCCGCTAGTGCATCCGTGGCAACCGATCCCATTGTCTTCACAAAAGCACCATGGGTATGCAGTGCAATGGTTTAGCATGGCCGGGATGTTTGCACTCCTGATGCTTTACTTACTTTTTAACAAATTAAAACAACAAGATAATGCGAAAAAATAAAGATTACGATGTCTATTGCCAAGCATTTATAGACAAGGTAGGTTAGAAAATAGACTTCCTAGCCGTTCCGGGGAGTGCTTATATTCGTTATTCGTTATCGCCGTCTTTTTGCTTCAAGCGAAAGCTGTATTTGCACCGTTATTTTTAGTCAAAAAATGTCGTGGCAAAGTGGTACGAAACATAAAATAACTTGAGGAGATAGAATGAACTCCCCCAAAAAGAACGGCAGAAAAACACTGTTAATGTTGGTACTGGCTTTTACTGTACCGGTCGTTGCGGCCAAAATAATTTTAAACTTTGAGCTATACAATGGCGGTGCCACCAACAAAGGCGAGCTGTTAGATATTGGCATCAATTACCAAAGTTTAGATATGCGCAATCCACAACCAAAAGAGTGGCAAGTGCTTTATCAACTACCCGCTATTTGCAATACCACCTGCCAAGATAGACTGTATATTTTACAGCAAAGCAATATCGCCCTTGGCCGCAATCAAGACCGAGTGCACACCATTATTATGCTGGATGAACAAAGCGATCGCACCGCACTCGTGGCATACGACTTTACCACTGCAACGCCAACGCTTGCGTTAAGCCGTTTACTAAACAACCAAGAGTTTATTATTGTCGACCCGCTTGGCAGCATGGTGATGCGCTACCCAATTGCCACCGATCATCAAGCACAGATTATGCAGGGAAAATCCATTATTGCTGACCTACGAAAGATGCTTAAGCTTTCGAGGATTGGCTAATGGAAATAAAATCACTGCTTAAAGTCACCTTAATTTTGACCCTTTGCGTGATAATGATGGGCGCTTACACTCGCTTATCCGATGCGGGCCTTGGCTGCCCAGATTGGCCCGGTTGCTACGGCATGATTAAAGCCCCAACGACAAACCATGAGCTTTCGACGGCACAAAACGCCTTTCCTCAACACACAATTGAAACTGATAAAGCCTGGTTAGAGATGATTCACCGTTACATTGCCGGTGCATTAGGCTTAATGGTGTTAGCCATTTTAATTATGAGCTTGCGCAAAACTGGCGCACCCAAAAAATTACCGCTGTTTATTGCTGCGCTTATCGTGTTTCAAGCCGCTTTGGGCATGTGGACCGTGACGATGAAGCTAATGCCTATCGTTGTGATGTTGCATCTGATGGGTGGCTTCGCGCTTTTTGCATTACTACTACTGCTTTACTTACGCAACAAGCCCCTACGGATCCCCGGCGGTGATACCCCTGCAAGAAAGTTTTCAGCATTGGCTTTAGCGTGTATTGGCGTGCTGCTGCTACAAATTATGTTAGGCGGCTGGACCTCTTCAAATTACGCCGCTCTAGCTTGTACCTCACTGCCGATTTGCGAAGGTAACTGGGTGGATAATCTAAATTTCAGTGCCGCTTTTTCTCCGTTTCAAGGCGAACACCAAACCTATGAGTATGGCGTACTGGATTATTCCGCTCGCATGACCATCCATGTGGCACACCGCATTGGCGCCATTGTCACCACCATAATGTTACTGCTGCTGGCCTTCAAACTGGTGACCAAAGCTCACTCGTCCGTCCTACGCAATGCAGCATGGTTACTCACCACTTTAGTGGTGTTGCAAGTCGCACTTGGTATTAGCAATGTTGTATTACATCTGCCTTTAGGTATTGCGGTATCGCATAATGCTGGTGCTGCGTTGTTATTGCTCACGCTAGTTTTCATCAATTACGCATTATTGCGTAAAGCATAACGGTGTAATCATCGTCATGCATTGAACATATTCCAAAATGCCATGTACTCAACTTTAGCTTTATGACCGAACGTATCGAGGTTTCAGCAATGGACAAACCAATAGCAATACCCAGAAACCAAGCGGCCCCACTGCTGCAGTGGCGTGCTTATTATGAAATGACTAAACCTAAAGTGGTGGCATTAATGCTGCTCACTGTATTAGTAGGTATGTGCCTTGCTGTACCCGGCGCCGTGCCATTGCAGCCCCTTGTCGCAGGCATGGCAGGCATAGGTATGATGGCTGGTGCAGCAGCCGCGTTTAATCATCTGATAGATCGCCGCATAGATGGACTAATGGCCAGAACCTACAATCGCCCTTTACCAAAGGGAAAGGTGTCCATCACCAAAGCACTGACATTTTCTTTCGGCATTGGCATTTTCGGCTTTGTCATTCTTTACACCTTGGTCAATGCATTAACGGCATGGTTAACCTTTGCCAGTTTAATCGGTTACGCGGTGGTTTATACTGCTTATTTAAAGCGTGCAACACCACAAAACATTGTAGTGGGCGGGCTGGCAGGAGCCATGCCACCGCTACTGGGCTGGACGTCGATGACAGGTGATTTTCACGGTAATGCGTTGCTGCTGGTGATAATTATATTTGCTTGGACTCCACCACACTTTTGGGCGCTTGCGATTCATCGCAAAGATGAATATGCCAAGGTCGATATTCCAATGCTGCCAGTGACTCACGGTAACGATTTCACAAAAACCTGTATTTTTCTATACACCATTTTATTAGCTATAGCCTGCCTATTACCGGTGCTTGTCGGTATGTGTGGCCCGGTCTATTTAGTCAGCTCAACCCTGTTAAGCGTGGCCTTTATTTATAAAGCATGGCAGCTTAAGTTCCATGAAACACCAGGTATGGCAATGAATGTATTTAAGTTTTCAATCTATCATCTAATGCTGCTGTTTTTAGCATTATTAGTTGACCATTATCTTTGGGCGTAAGAGTTAGAACAGGTGGTATTTAAACAATGAAACTAGCATGGATTATTGCCGCCGGCGCACTCATATGCGCCGGAATGCTGGCTGCAATACAATTTAGTGCACCTAAAGCACTGCAATTACAGACCAGCTATGAGTTCCCGAGCCCACAGGCAATTGCCCCCTTTACGCTGACAGACCAACACGGTAACACCTTTGATAATGCCGATTTACTGGGTCAGTGGAATCTATTTTTCATCGGTTATACCTCTTGCCCTGACGTTTGCCCTACAACCATGGGAAAGCTAACTGCAGCTTACCCATCATTATCAGATGAAGCAGCGCTACAGATTATTTTTCTCTCCGTTGACCCAAAGCGAGATTCTACTGACACCTTACTCAATTATGCGAACTTCTTTAATCCCGAATTTATCGCAGTGACTGGAGCACATAATCAGCTTTACCCTGTTACTCGCAGCCTCGGTTTTGTGTACGCCATGGTTGGTGAAGGCGAAAACTACCAAGTAGATCACAGTGCATCGTTTGCATTGGTGTCACCTAAAGGAGAAAAAGTTGCGATTATTAAGCCCAAATCAGACACACCTGGGAAACTACCACAAATTAAAAACAGCGCTCTTATCCACGACGTGAAAGCCATAATGGGTAAATATGAAAATGGGTAAGCCTGTTACAACACGTCAAGCGGATAAAGTACAAACTGCTCTACCCAGCGATGCATAAAGCCTCTTCTAGGCACTAGCTAAAGAGTAACGAAGATCAAATAAAAGAGCGCGACAGCCCTTGGACTAACCGCGCGATAACACTATTCTGCGACCCATTCGCCATTGCTCTTAGGTCTAATCCACGGCTGTGAAAACCAATAATAACCACTTTGATGCTTACTCGGCGCAGTACAATTATAACGGGAGCGACCAGCGGGTAAATCAAGTTCAGCACGAATGGTAAATTCGTCATGGCTAATCCAGTTCGGTTTTTTCGCCCCTTGGCCTTGAATAAAACACATCAATTGCGCGGGATCGATATCTTGCATGTCCAGCTTTACTTTTATCTCAGGTCGCCACTGCGCATAATCCAATTGAGGGTCACTATTTGTCTGCTCAATCACTGGCATATTAAGGCTGTGCAGTTTGACCTTTAAACTACTGATATCGGCATAAGCTCCTGCGACAGGAAACCTTGGCAATGCTGTTAAAGGTGAGTGCGGCCCTGCTGCCCCCGATTGCTGGCCAAAGCCAACAAAGTCATGCTTAACCAATATATCCTCAATCAGCTGATTGTATTCGCCATAAGGGTAAGCCAACATTTTGTGCTGCTGTCCAGTCACCTTGGTTATTTCGGCTTCGGTGCGTAATATATTATCCTCAATGCGGCGCAACCACTGCGACTGCGTCTCGCCTTGCTGCATTCGAATAAGGTGTTCGTGGCCCCAAGTATGGTTAGCGATTTCAGCTCCCTCTTTGGCTAGCGTGTTTAACTGCTGCCAACTCATCATTTCGCCATACTGTTTTAGAATCGGCTCCACCGAGACAAAAAGCGTGTAGGGAAAATTGTATTGCTTTAAGATGGGGTGTGCGGTATCTGCAATACTTTGATAACCGTCATCAAATGTAATCGCAATCGTTTTAGCCGGTAAATGCTGCTGCGCTTTGACTGAGGCCACAACCTGAGACAAGGGCACCACATTAAAATGGTTATCAGCTAAATACTGCATCTGCTCTTTAAATTGCGCAGGCGTCACGCTGGTAATCGCGGGAGTGTCATTAGACACATGGTGATATTGCAAAATCACCGCGGCCTGAACCGAAAAACCTGTCAGCGCAAGTAACGCTAGCAACACGTTTTTAACCATAAATATTAAGCCTCTAAAATGATTGCCATACTGATTAACCGACAAAAGAATCGACAACTGCTTGCACTTGCATTGCCGATGATCTTGTCGAATATTACCGTCCCGCTTCTGGGGCTCGTCGATACCGCTGTTATTGGGCACCTCAGTAACGCCTATTATTTAGGCGGTGTGGCAGTTGGGTCAACGATTATAACCTTAATTTTGTGGTTACTTGGTTTTTTACGCATGGCAACCACAGGTTTAGTCGCACAAGCGTACGGTGCTAACGATACCCAACAGCAATATCGGCTGCTGATTCAAGCGGCCAGTTTGGCGCTAATGCTGGGGTTTGCCGCAATTTTACTGCAACACCCCATCGTTAATTTGACCATGGGATTGTCGGACACAAGCCTTGAAGTAGAAAGGTTTTGCCGTGAATATTTTCAAGTTCGAATCTGGTCAACTCCGTTTGCATTAATGAACCTTGTTATGCTCGGTTGGCTACTCGGCAGGCAGCAACCTAAGGCCGCCATGTGGCAACTTATCGTGGCCAATCTTGTCAATATCGCTTTAGATGTGTTGTTTGTTATCGGATTAGATTGGGGTGTAAAAGGCGCGGCGTTCGCCTCAGTTATTGCCGATGTTGCAGGGTTTGCGGTTGCACTGACTTTTGTGAATCGCCAACTTAATCACTTAGACGACTTTCACTTCATCACGGTTTGCCGGCAGCTAACACTGCAAAGTTACCAAAAACTACTTAGCTTAAATGCCGATATCTTTGTGCGCAGCTTATGTTTACAGCTTTCGTTTGCCTTTATGACGTTCTATGGTGCAAGCCTCGGTGACAATACTGTAGCCGCCAATGCCATACTGCTCAATTTGTTACTGCTAATCTCATATGCGCTCGACGGCATAGCTTATTATGCCGAAGCTGAAGTGGGCCGAGCTTATGGCAAAAAAGACCGCCAACTCATGCTCGATTCCGTCATGCTCGCCTGGATTTGGTCAGCAATCACGGCCCTAGGCTTTACTCTGTTTTTTGCCATTAGCGGCCACCAGTTAATCTTAGCGCTCACCAGCATTGTCACCGTGCAGCAAGTGGCCAATGATTACTTAATCTGGCTAATTTTTTTGCCACTACTCGCGTTTAGTTCGTACCTGTTTGATGGGGTATATATTGGCGCTGGCCAAGGAAAAGCAATGCGTAACAGCATGATATTTTCTACCTTCGGTGTGTTTTTTCCCACTTGGTTTTTACTGCAATCAACCGGTAACCATGCCTTATGGGCAGCGATCAGTGCATTTATGCTAGCGCGTAGCCTTACGTTATTCCTTCACTACCGGCTCAAGCTTAGTAAGGCGCTTACGTTATCAGAATCGTAACAAACCCACCCAAATCATTGAACGATATACCCCATTCATGTAACATTGCCGCTTCAAAAGTATCTAAGGCTTAATATGAACAGGATTTTCATTTTAATCATCGCAACACTGCTTTTACCAATAACCAATTCATTCGCACAAAAAATTCCAGTACAAGCGTTTGGCAATTTACCCGACGTTAGTCACGTCACATTATCCGATTCTGGTAACAAACTAGCCTCGGTAGTTAGGGTTAAGCAACCCAATTTTGAAGGCTCTGCGGTGCTAATTTGGGATCTTAAAAAAGATCAAACCGCTTACCCAATAGAAACGGACAACAAACAATTTACTATTATGGGTCTTAACTGGTCTGGTGATGATATTTTATTAGTTACCGCTAAATTTCCAGCAGTGCATTACGGCGTGCCAACCACCGAAACTCGCTTAATTAAATATATTATTAGCCAAAACAAAATCACCACTGGGCTATCAAAACGAACGCTGCGTAGCTTAAGTTTTTCACCTCAAATTCAATCTGAAGTAATAGACGCTCTCCCTGATGACACAAATTCAGTCTTAATGGGGCTCGACGGACTTGGTATTTCAAGCAGTTATAACAGTGTAGTTAAGTTGAATTTAGCGACTGGCAATACGAAAACCGTCCAAAGATCAGTCCAATATATACGCCAATGGCTGACCGACAGACAACACGAGATACGCATTGGCATTTATCGGGATGAGGCTGAATACCGCATTTACGAACAAGCAAAAGCAGGCGCCAAACGACGCCTGCTGTGGCAATTTGAGGCCTTTGATGAAACCATGATTTGGCCGTTAGGGTTTGACCAAGACCCAAATGTACTGTTTGTTAATGCCTATCACGAGGGTAAAAAAGCGATTTTTAAAGTTAACTTGACTGACCCTAAACTGACTAAGCATCTGGTATACAGCGACCCAGACTATGACGTCGAAGGTCAGCTTATCTATTCAGAACTTAAAAACAAAGTCATTGGTATTAATGTCGGTGATGAATCGGAATACACCTTTTGGGACGACGAATACATCGGCATTCAAAACGGCTTATCCGCAGCGTTACCTAATTCTAATAATTATATTAGCCAGTTTAGTCATGATGAGCGCCGCTACCTCGTTTACTCTACTAGTGCAACACAATCTGGGACTTACTACCTAGCCGATCGCGATGACAAATCTCTGTATCCCATTGCCGCTCGGTACGCGTCGTTACCAACCGAGCTACTGGCTGCAACTGACACTCATTTTTATAAGGCGCGCGATGGGTTAGAGATTGAGGCCTTTTTAACCACCCCGATTAACACCGAAGCCAAGCAGCTCCCCGCCATCATATTTCCACATGGCGGCCCGATTAGCTACGACAGCAATGAATTCGATATCTGGACTCAGTTTTTTGCCAACCGTGGCTTTGCGGTGTTACGGATGAACTTTCGCGGCTCAGCAGGCTATGGACATAGTTTTATGGCGGCAGGACTACAAAACTGGGGCTTAGAGATGCAAAACGATGTTGAAGACGGTACGCGCTGGTTAATTGAAAAAGGCATTGCCGACCCTGACCGTATTTGTATTGTTGGCGCGAGCTACGGTGGTTACGCCGCATTAATGGGTGTAGCTAGTAACCCTGATTTATACCAATGCGCTGTGAGCGTGGCAGGCGTAACCGATGTAGAATACTTAGTTAAATCATCTCGGCACTATAGCGATCATGAAATAGTAAAAAAACAAATTGGCGATGATTACGACGCACTTTATGAGCGTTCACCAGTCAGCCAAGCCGATAAAATTAACGTTCCGGTACTTTTAGTGCACGGCACCAAAGACCGCGTGGTGCGCTTTGACCATAGCGAAGATATGTTCGATGAGTTAGAAGATAATAATAAACAGGTCGAATTTATCGAACTCGAAGATGGCGATCATCACCTGAGCAATAACGAGCATCGGCTTACTACGTTTAAAGCACTTGACCGGTTTTTAGCGCAACACCTTAACCGTTTATAGCGCTCAATAGCAGGCACAAAAAACGCGACCTTAAGTCGCGTTTTTTACTATTAATCACAATCGATATTACTGGTAAGAATGATCGCCATGCTGGTGTTCAGTCATGTCTTTAACACCCGTCAGTTCACCACTGAACTGCTCTAGTAGTTGCTTTTCGATACCATCTTTAAGCGTCACATCAACCATTGAACAACCGTTACAACCACCACCAAATTGCAGCACTGCAATACCGTCTTCAGTGATTTCGATTAGCGAAATATTACCACCGTGACTAGCAAGCTGTGGGTTGATTTCAGACTGAATAACATACTCAATACGTTCCACTAAAGGCGCGTCACCAGCAACTTTACGCATCTTAGCGTTAGGCGCTTTAAGTGTAAGCTGCGAACCAAGCTGATCGGTTACAAAATCAATTGAGGCATCTTCAAGAAAAGGAATACTTTTCTCATCAACCATGGCGTTAAAGCCATTAAATTCAAATTCTGTATCATCTGCTTCAACAGCATCTGGAGGACAGTATGAAACACCACACTCAGCCTGTGCTGTGCCTGGGCTGATAACAAAGACTCGAATGTGAGTTCCTTCAGGCTGATCTGATAACAACTTAACAAAATGCGCCTGAGCTGTTTCGGAAATGGTAATCATGAAAACAAAGCTCCGTCAGGAATAAACCTGAGTGTTTTAGTGAGAATTAGCCCTATAATACTCTTCCTGCGCACGGCTTTATAGCCCTTATTGCTCACACTATGTTAAATAACGCTAATTTGATCACATTTATTTATCGATATAGGCAGTAGTTTTGTCACGGTCGAGCTGTTAATTTAAGGATTAGATTATAAATATAATGAATTGTGCAATGCTAAAAACAGCTCTTACTTTTGTGTGTGCCTTGGTATTACTGGCTTCGCCACTGGCACAAGCTAAAAAGACCCGCCTCACCGACGACCCACTTTATGGCATTACGACCACCAGCCCAGAAGCTTTTCTTGGCTACCCGCTTGGGCGGTATTTACTGCGCCACGATCAAGTCAATTACTACCTTAAACAGATCGCACAACAAAACCCGCGGGTGTCGATTGAACAAACCGGCCATAGCCACGAAGGTCGTCAGCAACTCACTGCTGTCATCACCTCAAAAAATAATCAGCAACAGTTAGCCAGCATTTTACAACAGCGCCAACAAGTGAAATACCAAGCTAAGCAAACTGGGCCACTTGTTATATGGCTGGCGTATTCAATACATGGCGACGAAGCTAGTGGTGCCCATGCTGCTTTAAAGCTAAGCCACATGCTCGCCAGTAGTAAAGAAAAATGGGTAACCAACTTGCTCGAAAACGCTGTAGTGCTAATAACTCCAAGCCAAAATCCCGATGGTATGGACCGATTCTCAACGTGGGCTAACGGTTATGCTGGCAAAGTTGCAGTGAGCGACTCTAACCACAAAGAGCACAAGCAAGGTTGGCCAAGCGGCCGCACTAACCACTATTTAGCTGACTTAAATCGAGATTGGCTATTTTTGCGCCATCCAGAATCACAAGGCCGAGTCGCATTATTTCACCGCTGGCAGCCGCATTATGTTGGCGACTTTCATGAAATGGGCCACGAAAAAAGTTACTTTTTTCAGCCCGGAGTACCAGAGCGAACTCACCCATTAACTCCGCTAGCTAACCAGCAATTAACCGCTAAACTGGCCTCATACCACCAAGCCGCTTTAGACAGTAAAAAACAGCAGTACTTTAGCCGTCAGCTGTTTGATGACTATTTTTACGGCAAAGGCTCAACCTACCCCGACATCAATGGCGCGATAGGCGTACTTTTCGAGCAGGCAAGTGCTCGCGGCCAACAACAAAACTCCATTAACGGTGTGGTCAGCTTACAAGAGGCAATAGCCAACCAATATGCCACTTCGGTATCGAGCCTTAAAGGCGCATTGGCACTCAAAACCGAACTGCAAGATTACCAAAGCGAGTTTTTTAAGAATAAGCACCAAAAAGCAAACAAAAAAGCCCCTAGGCAAGCGGGTAGATTAATCTCTACCCCCAACGACAACTTACGACTAAAACAGCTTACAGTCCTGCTTTCACAACACAAAATTGAGTATTACTACCTTACCAACCCTCTAACACAAGGCGGTAAAGAGTTTGCAGTGGCAAACAGTATTTTTATCCCTGACACGCAAGCGCAGTCAGCCCTGCTAGATGCACTGTTTGATGATGTTACCGAGTTTGCCGACCCAACCTTTTATGATGTATCGGCTTGGAATTTACAATATGCGTTTGACCTCACGGTGCGTAAAAATGTCAAACTTGAGCTCAGCGTGCTTAGCCAGGCCGCGCCAAAATTCAACCCAGTTGAGTGGTCAGATAAAGCGGTAGCGTTACTAATTGATTGGCGTCAAAGCCAAGCTACACCAGCGTTACAGCAGTTACTTAGCCAAGGCGTACAAGTCAAATTTGCAGCAAAACCATTTAGCCTAGCGGCAAAGACTGGGGCACTGGACTTTCCGGCTGGCACCTTGCAAATCCCATTAAAGCAACAGGCCTTTTCTGCTAGCGAGCTAAGCCAAATCGTTAAAAAAGTCAGCCAAGATCTCAGCATAGCCGTCACCCCAGCGTACTCTAGTGGTGCAATAAGTGGCATTGATTTAGGCAGCCCAGATTTTAAAATTGTGCGGCCGATCCGACCACTTATCATCAGTGGTCAAGGCGTCTCGGCCTCTGAAGCAGGGCAAATTTGGTATTACTTAGACTCGCAACTCAAGGTGGCGACCTCTCTTGTTGATGCTAGTAATCTAGGCAGCATTAAACTAAGTAATTACACCCACATTATTTTTGCCGACGGAAAATATACCCATTTAGATGAGAGTTTTTCACGTCAGCTCGGCTCTTTTACAAGCCACGGTGGGGTCGTTATTGCCCAAAAAGGCGCCTTAAACTGGCTTAGCAAAGCCAATTTTTTAAAAGCTAACTTGCGCGATGCTCGCTTCTATCAGCAACTGTTCAACGGTAACGGCCTAGCGTTTGACCAAAAAGAGGCTTTCAAAGCAAAACAGAGTATTGGCGGTGCGATAGTTGAATTAAAACTCGACCCGAGTCACCCCATTAATTTTGGGTTGAATCATATGCGCTTAGCGGTAATGAAAAATATGCCGCTTGGGTTTGCCCAAACCGGTAACGACTTCAGTGTGGCAGCGACTTACGCTTCACAACCCTTATTAAGCGGCTATTTGGCGCAAGAGTATCAAAGTAGCTTTGCTAACTCACCTGCGATTATTGTGGAGACCAGAACTAAAGGAGCCGTAGTGGCGCTGGCGGATAATCTATTATTTCGCAATATTTGGCTCGGCTCAGAAAAAGTATATGCCAACGCGCTCTACTTTATTCCAGCCCTCCATTAACAGCTCGCGTGATGTATTCACTCACGCTTTAGGGCGTGTGCTTTTGTTTAACGACCTGACATTAGTTATGGATAATTATTGTTAATTTAGCCCTGGTGCCTCCGCCCTTGCAAGGCACCACACTTGAGTGTCGATATACTGCTGACTGAGCAATCGGGTAATTTCACTCACCGTAGTGCCGGTGGTGACAACATCATCGACTATCGCGACCCGTTGCCAGTTAATTTTTTCGGTCAACGCAAACGCACCCAACATATTTTTCCGTCGACGCTCGCCCGATAACCCCGCTTGCGGGGCCGTATCAACTTGCCGAATCAACACATTATCTAATAAAGGGAGCTGCAGCTTGTTAGCAACCGACCGCGCGATCAGCCACGCCTGATTAAAGCCTCGCTGCTGTAATCGCTTAGGGTGCAATGGCACCGCTATAATCGCTTGTGGCATTTGAATAAACCCTTGCGCTATTAGATCATATAACCGGCAAATCAATGCCTCGACCATCACTTCAATCACCGCAAATTGCGCCTGGTATTTTATCTGCCCAACCCAGTGACCTGCACCATCATGGTAACTACAAGGCGCCACCACTTTTAACGTATTACTTGCTAAGCATTGGCCGCAATAAGCCACCGATAATGACATTTGCCTGCCACAACCTAAGCAAATGGGCGCCTTATATAAACTAGCATCAAGGCACACATCACAAATACCCTGACGCCGAGACAAGATCCGCTGTTGGCACATTAAGCATCGATTGGGTAACATAACCGTTAACCATCGCTGCCAAGAAGATGAAGTAATAATAAATTCCTTTTCATTAACTAAACCGCCAATACAACAGGACGACTGCGTGAACCAAACTAAATTACACGTCAAATCAGTAGGGCAAGGGCCCGATGTTGTCATACTGCATGGCTGGGGCGTCAACAGCGCAGTGTTTACTGCGTTAGCCGACAAACTTCCTGAGTATAGGTTTCACTTTGTGGATCTGCCCGGATATGGCGACAGCCCGATAGTGGCTGGCGACATCGACGATTGGCTTGCATGCATTATCGCCAACGTGCCGCCACAGGCAATTTGGGCGGGTTGGTCGCTCGGTGGGGTTATAGCCACATTAGCAGCCATTCGCTACCCCAAACAGGTTACAGCCTTGTGTACCATTTCGTCTTCACCATGTTTTATGGCACGCAGCTCAGAGTCTTGGCCCGGTATTGCACCCGATATATTGACTCAATTTAGTGACCAATTAACTGACAACCTAGATAAAACCATTGAGCGGTTTCTTGCAATACAAGCGATGGGAAGCCAAACCGCCAAAGGGGATATTAAACAGCTACGCCAATGGGTATTAGCCAAACCGCAGGCACAAAAAAGCGCACTTGAGCAAGGGCTGAGCATGCTCGCCAACGTGGACTTGAGGGCTCAGCTAACGCAAATACAGCAACCTTGGTTAAGGGTCTGGGGCAAAAAAGATGGGCTGGTTCCACGCAGCGTCATTAAGTTAATGCCGCAGCAAAGTCACGTTGAAGATGTGATTTTCGCGCAAGCATCACACGCTCCTTTTATTAGTCATGCTGACGATTTTTGCTCTAGCTTAAATAGCTGGCTGCAAAAACAATCAACATTGATAAACGCCTAATAAAAACCACTTTATTCTTTAGTAAATACTGGTTAACATTGTTCAACAATTAACCGCAAACGAAGGCCCATTAGCCAATGCAAGTGGTCACCCATTATCCCAACGTGCCGCTATCTACGTCTAACGTAGCGACCGACTCTGCGCGTACGGATAACCAACAGCGGCCACCGGTGGTACCACCTTCGCAAGCGAGCAAAGGGCATGAAGAGCGTGCGTTTAATCCGCAACATGAACGTACTGCAGAGCAGGCTAATACAACTAAATTACGTGACGCTGTACACAGTAAGCAGCAAGGCGGCTCTGGGCAGGAGCAGTCTCAGCAAGAGCAGCAAAAACGCGCCAGCATTGCAGATCTAAGGCAAAGCAAAAATTACAGCTCACCATTAAAGCGAAGTGATATAAAGTTACCTAGCCAAGCTGCCGAAACAAAAACGGCCGCAACCACCAGCAAAAAAACACCTACCGAAACACTACAATTTTATCGCGAGTTTGGCGCGCACATTGAAGCATTTTATCAAGCTAGAACTCAGCCAAAGTCGGAATCACACACACTCACAACCGTTTAATTTAACCTCATCACCGCACAACGCCTCACGAGCAACTCGTCGTAGCAACGTCAATGGCAGCACCTAACAAGTCAGCCATACCATCCGCTAGCTCAGATATAAAAAAACCGACAATTTTGATTGTCGGTTTTAATCGGTCTTACTTTTTCAGCTTGGCAAATGCATCAGCAAACGCATTTCCCATTGCCGCATTGGTTTGCTGTTTAGGCTTACCTCTATTTTGCGACTGCGGTTTTGCCACCTTCTTATGAGCGCCATTATTAGCCGGTCTAGCAGGCGTTTTAGGTGCGTCTCCTGCGTTGTCGGTTAGTCGCATGCTTAGGCCAATACGACGCCTGTCGGCATCCACTTCCATCACTTTAACTTTAACAATGTCACCGGCTTTAACCACTTTGTGCGGATCATCAATAAACTTGTCCGTCATCGACGAGATATGCACTAAACCGTCTTGATGCACACCAACATCGACAAAGGCACCAAAGTTAGTCACGTTAGTCACGACCCCTTCTAAGATCATGTCTAACTTAAGGTCGTTAATCTGCTCAACGCCGTCTTTGAAGCTCGCGGTTTTAAACTCGCCACGGGGATCGCGGCCAGGCTTATCTAACTCAGCTAAAATATCCGTCACGGTCGGCAAACCAAAATCGCCGCTAATATAATCTGCAGCCTCAAGCGAGTTAAGTAGTTCTGTATTGCCAACTAATGTTGCCACAGATTGCTGCTTTGCCGCGGCAATTGACTCAACTAACGCATACGCCTCAGGGTGAACCGATGAAGCATCAAGTGGGTTTTCAGCATCGCTTATGCGTAAAAAACCTGCCGCCTGCTCGTATGCCTTAGGGCCTAAACGTGCAACTTTTAACAAATCCTTACGACGACTAAATCGCCCTTGATCGTCACGGTAAGCCACAATGTTACGTGCCAGAGTTTTATTTAACCCAGCCACTTTTGTAAGCAATGCCGCTGACGCCATATTCACATCAACACCCACGCCATTCACACAATCTTCGACTACAGCTTCCAGCGAGCTAGACAACATACTTTGGCTTACATCGTGCTGGTATTGCCCAACGCCAATGGCTTTTGGCTCAATTTTTACTAGCTCAGCTAGAGGATCTTGCAAACGACGCGCAATTGATACCGCGCCACGAATAGACACGTCGATATCTGGGAACTCTTCTGATGCTAATTCAGACGCCGAGTACACTGACGCCCCCGCTTCGCTTACCATCACTTTAGTTAACTTAGGTAGCTCAGCTTTAACCATCGTGATTAACTCAGCCGCGAGCTTATCGGTTTCGCGTGAGGCCGTACCATTCCCCACAGCCACTAACTCAACTTTATGCATTTTAGCTAGGTTAGCCAATGTTCTAAGTGATTTGTCCCACTGCTTTTGCGGGGCGTGTGGAAAAATAGTGCTGTGAGCGACTAACTTGCCAGTATTATTAACAATCGCCACCTTAACGCCACTTCGCAGGCCAGGATCGAGGCCCAATGTGGCTTTAGCTCCTGCTGGGGCGGCCATTAATAAGTCACCTAAATTACGCGCAAATACCTTAATCGCTTCAGCTTCAGCGCTATCGCGCATACGACCAAAAAATTCGGTTTCCATCTGTAGGGCTATTTTTACTCGCCACGTTGCGGCCACAACTGTTTTAAGCCATTGATCAACGGCGGTGTCGTTCAAGGCTAATTTGAAATGGTCTGCAATAATCACTTCACAGTAACTTGCTTGCTTAGTCTCTTTGCCAGGATCTGCATTAACGCTTAGGCTTAACATACCTTCATTACGACCGCGCAGCATGGCAAGGGCGCGATGTGACGGCACCTTGGTCAGTTTTTCACAGTGGTCAAAGTAGTCTCTAAATTTAGCGCCTTCTTTTTCTTTACCTTTTGCCATACGGCTTTCAAGTACGGCGTTTTGCTCAATATGAACTCGCACTTTTTGCAGCAACTCGGCATCTTCAGCGAAGCGTTCCATTAAGATAAAACGAGCGCCTTCTAATACTGCTTTGGTATCGGTAAAGCCAGCTGCAGCATTAATGTATTCAGTCGCTTTGGCTTCACAGTCAGCATTGCGGTTAGCCAGTAAAAAGTCAGCTAATGGCTCAATTCCTGCTTCTATCGCAATTAAACCCTTAGTACGGCGCTTAGGTTTGTAAGGAAGATAAAGATCTTCTAATCGCGTTTTACTGCCTGCGGTGGTAATGGCTGTTTTTAGCTCGGGCGTTAATTTACCCTGCGCCTCAATACTCGACAAAATAACATTACGGCGCTCATTTAAATCACGTAAATAACCCAAGCGGCCATAAAGCGTACGTAACTGCGCATCATCAAGCCCACCGGTTGCTTCTTTACGGTAGCGAGCGATAAACGGAACGGTAGCGCCGTCGTTTAGTAATTTAATCGTGTCATTAACTTGCTGAAGACGGACGTTCAGTTCATCAGCAATAAGCTGTGCAATGTTATGCATATAGAGAAGTAAGGCCTAATAGGTAATATTGCGATAAAGATAGCACAGCTAGGGCGCAAATTTAACGCCGCTATCCGCTGTTTTAGGGATGACAAAAAGAATTATTTTATTTAATTGATACCAGTAAGCACTGCCATTGTTAGGCAGCGCTTAAAACAGTGCAACACTTTAGCTGCCACACTTAACTGCAAAATCAATGCTAAGACCTTGAGCAGAAGGCTCGCAGCTTTGAGTCACAATGACATTAACGATTAAATGCAAGGCTACGTGGTAAAGCCTTGATAAGAAATCCGGTTGATATACCAAACTTGCTCGCCTGTTGGAGTGTGGATAACCGCTTCGTCATCGACCTCTTTTTTAAGCAGGCCGCGCGCCATGGGCGAGTCGATAGAGATATAATCATTACGGCCAAAAATTTCGTCATAACCGACAATTTTAAACGCTCGCTTGTCGCCGTCATCATTTTCAATTTCAACCCAAGCGCCAAAAAAGACCTTACCTTCTTGCTGCGGCGAATAGTCGACAACTTGTACGTTTTCTATCGTTTTGCGCAAATATCGAACTCTACGGTCTATTTCTCGGAGTTTTTTCTTATTAAAGGTGTAATCAGCATTTTCGCTTCTATCGCCTAAGCTTGCGGCCCAGCTCACTATTTTTGTGATTTCAGGCCGGTGTTCACGCCATAAATAGTTAAGCTCTTTTTGTAATTTGTCGAAACCTTCTCGAGTGACGATATTGGTTCTCATTTTAAGTACGCTCTAGAAGTTATTAATCATTTATGGCCAAAAATCATAGCATAACTGACGTGCAACTAGGCACTTTATGCAGCGTATTTAAGCCGTTTTAGGCCATGCGATTCACCCAATCGCAACCGCGCCGCTTAGATACCATTTAGTTACAATTTTTGACGTGGGCTAAGTATCTGTTATTACATTTTATTTCAGTCGGATATTGAACTTTTATGTAAAAAATGAGCATTAAAGTTAAAGAATGCTACATAACCGCTAGTCAGCGGCATATTAAAGCGGCTATATTAGGATAATTCATATTCAATATCAGCCAGTTGCCCATAAACACTTGGCTCAAAGAAGCAAAAAGGATCCTACGCATGAGACAAGAAACCTCAAAAATTCTCGTTGTCGATGACGATATGCGACTCCGCGCTTTACTAGAACGCTACTTAATGGAGCAAGGCTATCAAGTTCGCAGCGCGGCCAATGCTGAACAGATGGACCGTTTGCTTGAACGCGAGAATTTTCACTTACTCGTACTCGACTTAATGTTACCCGGTGAAGACGGTTTATCTATTTGCCGCCGTTTACGTAAAAACAACAATCCAATTCCGATTGTGATGCTTACCGCTAAAGGTGACGAGGTTGACCGAATTATTGGCCTTGAACTAGGTGCTGACGATTACCTACCTAAGCCGTTTAACCCACGTGAATTACTGGCTCGCGTTAAAGCCGTTATGCGCCGCCAAACCCCAGAGGTTCCAGGGGCGCCGACTCAACAAGAGGAAGAAATTGCGTTTGGTGAGTTCTCTCTTAACCTTGCCACCCGTGAAATGCACAATGGTGAAGAAGCAATTGCACTTACCAGTGGCGAATTTGCAGTATTAAAGGTATTAGTCAGCCACCCTCGCGAACCATTATCACGTGACAAGTTAATGAACCTTGCCCGCGGACGGGACTACTCTGCACTTGAACGCTCTATCGACGTTCAAGTTTCACGCTTGCGCCGCTTAATTGAAACCGATGCAGCCAACCCGCGCTACATTCAAACAGTGTGGGGCTTAGGTTATGTCTTTGTGCCCGACGGCTCTGCACGAAAGTAGTCGCTCCCCATGAGTAGGAGGTGGTGGCACCATATATTGCCGCGCAGTGCTTTTAGTCAAACCGTAGTGTTAATCGGTTGCTTACTGCTTACCAATCAATTGGTGTCTTACCTCTCTGTGACGGTTTACTTTATTAAACCTAGTTATCAACAAATTAACCAATTAATTGCACGCCAAGTAAAATTATTATTTGTTGATGGCGTCTCAATTAACCGCGAAAACCTCACCATGGTCGATGCACTTAATGCAAAAGTGCGCGACGATGCAATGCAGTTTTATAACCAAAAAGATGCTCGTCTCGCCGGCGTTGAAAGGGCGACTTATTACGGTTTTTTGTCGTCACAAATGTCAGAGTACTTACATGGCGAAGCTGAAGTACGCATTGCACAGGGCGAAGATTTTGAAATTTGGATCCGCCCACCACAAGCGCCTTCTATTTGGATTAAAGTGCCATTAACCGGCTTTAATGACAAAAACCTATCACCATTAACGCTATATTTAATCGTCATTGGCCTGTTGAGTGTTGCTGGCGGATGGTGGTTTGCACGCCAGCAAAACAGGCCATTAAGGCGTTTGCAAAAAGCGGCTATTTCAGTTTCTCGGGGGGACTACCCTTTGCCGTTACCATTGAAAGGCTCTACCGAAATTGTTGAAGTAACAAATGCGTTCAACCAAATGTCTCAAGGTATGAAGCAGATCGAACAAGACCGCGCCTTGTTAATGGCGGGGATCTCGCACGATCTTAGAACCCCACTTACCCGCATTCGATTAGCGTCCGAGATGATGGTTGCTGAAGACCAATACCTTAAAGATGGCATTGTGCATGATATTGAAGATATGGACGCCATTATCAACCAATTCATCGCCTATATTAGACAAGATCAAGAAAGCGCTCGCGACCTCCTACAGATTAATGATTTGATCCTCGATGTGATCCAAGCTGAGTCGAACCGTGAAAGTACTATTGAGTCTGACTTAGCTGAACTACCACTGATCCCAATAAAAGGGATTGCCATTAAGCGCGTGCTAAGTAATCTGGTCGAAAACGCCTACCGTTACGGTAATGGCTGGGTAAAAATCAGCTCGCAATATAACGATAAATACCTTGGCTTTAGCGTTGAGGATGACGGCCCCGGCATAGCTCAAGAGCAGGTTGCCAAACTATTTAAGCCATTTACGCAGGGCGATACGGCCCGTGGTAGTGTTGGGTCTGGCTTAGGCCTTGCCATTATTAAACGCATTGTTGACCGCCACCAAGGTAAGGTGGTGCTAACTAATCGCGCAGAAGGTGGGCTTCATGCCCAAGTTTGGCTTCCACTCGAATAGCTTTACCTTAGGCTCTTATCGCCGCCAACAATTTTCCCCCTCCTTAGTAGCTGTAATTACGCTGTAACATTAATTACATAAACTCGCTACACCTTATGATATTGGCCAGCTGCATGAAAATTTCAACGCTATCGCTTTCAGCCTCAGCTCTACTGCTAATTATTGCCGCTTTACTTGCTAGCGTTGTCTTTTGGAGTAGTGAAAAGCGCCAAACTATTGAGCTGCAGTCTCAACAATTACAACAAGTACAAAAAACGTTCTTACTTGAAATAAGGCGAGAGTTAGAGAGCTACCTCACCACTGGCGATGCAAGCAAACTAGAGAACGCAAAGTTAAAGCTGGTTAATTTAGCTCCTCTTATAAGCCAGCAAAGTGTAACCGCGCACCCGTTACAAGCTGCGATAAAACAGTTTGTTGTTGCACTCGATAATGACTATCGCGCAGCCGGTAAACTTGCAGGTGACCCACGCCAATTACTCGCCCATGCTGAATCAGAAATGCTCGATTATAATCAACACTTAGCAAGTTATGCATTAGAAGGCTCGCAGCAAAACCCTGATTTATCGGCACAATACCTTGCGTTAACAAGAGAGCTTCCTCCCTTAATATACGATTTATCGCAAGTGACACATGGCTATCTATTGGGTAAAGATCAGCGCCTAAAATCGATGTTAGACAGCCTGATTAAGGACCTTAATACTTGGCATAATAACCTCAAGATGCTACCCCTCATTGGTATTTATACCACCGAAGAGCCGGATGAATTTGCGCTTGGAGACCAAGAAACTGAGAGTATTGAGGTAGGTGACAATATTCGTGCTGAACTGCTTAGTTTGAGCAGTCGTTATAACAAAGAAGTACGTAACACCCATTCGTTACTACTTAAAAACAACTTAACCCAACAAGCGATGCACCAAGATATTGCCACAATAGAGCAACGTCTATTAACTCTAGGGGTTGAGCAAGCGCAATATAATCAACAGCTTAAGCAAGAACTCAATTTTGCACTTTATATGATGGTGTCCGTTCTGATTGTATTTGCCATGGTGTACCTATTACTGCAGCAACGGCGAGTCATTACCCCACTAAAACAACTTAACCGAGCCTTTCATCGCTTAAGTACCGCAAACAGCAGAGAGCGCCTCAGCATAGATCGGCGCTGCGAAACGGGACAAATAGCTCAGCACTTCAACCAACTACTAAAACGATTTGAAACTGAAGATGAAACGCAACGCCAACAAATCAGCCAAGTATCAAACTCATTAAGTTTGCTGGTTGAGCGTATAACCCATTTGTCGCACAGCACGGTGCAAACACAAAGTATTGTTATTACCGCGCAGGATCAAACTCAGCAAATCCGCGTGTTAGCGAGTGCAGTGAGTCAAACATCCAGCCAGGTTGAGCAAAGCGCACAACAAACCATGCAGCAGATGCACCAAAGCCAGCAACAAGCACAAGCCGTACTTGATGCCACCCAAGAATCTCAGCAAGCAGTCACCGACTGCCACCAGTCTCTTTCAAGCTTAACAACGTCGGTGTCTGACGTGTCGCGGATTATTGATGTCATCAGCAATATTGCCGACCAAACTAACCTGCTGGCACTCAACGCCGCTATCGAGGCAGCAAGAGCAGGTGCCCAAGGCCGCGGATTTGCCGTCGTCGCGGATGAAGTAAGAAACTTGTCGCAGCGAACCCAAGTTTCACTCAAAGAAATAATGCAAATCCTTAATCAATTAACCCAAGCTTCAACCGATCTCAATAACCGCGTTCAAGGGATTAATGAAGCCACATTAGCACAGCAGCAACGTGCGCAAAGTTTGTGGCAAGTAGCCAAAAGCGTACAACATCAAGCAAGCGATATGGCGGCAACCGCCAAACAAGGGGCAAGCAGCACCGCAAAACAAGTTAGCCATTTAGACGACTTTGTACACGCAATGAACTCACTTAAAAATCACGCTCAAGCCGCGTCTCAGCAAAGCGATGAAATAGCCAAAGAAGTAGCATTAAGTGTTGATAATATTGAGATCAGCCTAGGAATAAAACAGTGTTCATAAACCCTTAACTGGCATATGAACCACGCCATTATTGCTCTGGCATAGTGACCGTTTGCCAACCCAGCATAGCGGGTTTTCACGATGCATTTTATCGGGGTTATATCAATTTGCCGCATAAATAAGGCGCCTCAAGCGCCATATTTATGCTCTGCGTAACCACTTATAGTGTGGCCAAAATGGCTTCAGCACTGCTCACCTCAAACGACTTTGGCGCTTCAACATTTAGGGTGGTCACCACACCGTTATCTACCACCATAGCGTAGCGTTGTGAACGAACACCACCAAAACCTGCGGTGTCCATTTGCAGCCCAAGCGCCTTGGTAAAACTGGCATCACCATCAGCCAGCATCATTAATGCTGCTGCATTTCGCGCCGCAGACCAAGCTTGCATAACAAATGCATCATTTACAGATACGCAAATTATCATATCTACCCCTTTGGCTTTAAACTCATCAGCCATAACCACAAAGCCGGGTAAGTGCACCTCTGAACACGTTGGGGTGAATGCCCCGGGCACAGCAAACATCACTACTTTTTTATCTGCAAATAGCTCAGTCGTATTATGATTTAACATGCCATCGGCGGTCAGCTCTGATAGCGTACCTGCGGGTAAAGCTTGTCCTTGTGCAATCATGCTCTGCTCCTTTGAATTAGTTTTTTTGGCTTGAATGGGGCTCACTAGGTGCCAGCCAACCATTGCTGTATATTTTTCATACTGCCATGCTAATGCAATTTGCGACAAACAAATACCGACAGAAAATAGGGTTATCGACTAACCAAGCCAGCAGATAAATTAATGCTACCAATACAGTTACACTTTGTGCACTTTGCTACTGACCAATGTACCAATGCTGCCCATTAAAATTTGCTGATCCGCTGCCGGCAAATGCTGTAACCAGTTTGATTCTTGCTGCATCATAATCTGCTTACCCTTAGTGCGAACTTGCTCACCTTTGCTGCTGATTTTGATGTATTTTCTATTTTTCTCCACTTCATAGTCGGTCGCCACATAGCCACGAGCTAGCAGCTTATCGACATTGCGCTTCATCGAGCTTTTTTCAACAAACAGCTTATCTGCAAGTTGCTGCTGCGATATGGCACCAGACTCAAACAGTATTTGCATAATTGCCAGCATCTCTAATGTGACATCTAACTCTCGCGCTAAAATCGCCTGAGCATCTCGACGAAACACCCTATGTAGCAAAGAAATCTGATAAAACAGACTGTTACTTATCGCCATTGAAAAATTCCTAAAATGAGAATAAAAACCTCGTAACCAACCTAGTTGTATGTACAACCAAGTTGCAGTATTATGCGCGTCCTTTTTATATAAGCAAGGCGGCATATACCATGATTTTCACTAAACTAAACACCTTTGCTTGCGGTTTAGCAGCGGCCTTAATCAGTCCGGCGTACGCAAACGTAGCAAGCCAGGACACCGAAAATAAACAAATAACCCAAGAGGTTGAGGTAAAAAACGAACGCGTAAATAAGTTCAAACCGATTATTTTACCGTTCTACGATCCTTCAATCAAAGCCGGGATCAGTGCCATTCCGCTATTTGCATTCTACCCTGACGACAACGATTTAGTCTCTGATGCATCAACCATTGCTATTCCACTCATTTACACCAGTAATGATAGCTATGTTGCCAAAGTCGCGGGCGATATTATTTTGTTCGAAGATAATTTAAGAATGTCATTTGAAACAGGGTTTACTAGCACGAACATGCCATTATCAGGCATTGACTCAAATAAAGAGACCATCAACTTTGATGGTGACCTTATGTTTAAAGTGGCTGAAGACTTCTTTCTTGGGTTTGGCGGCGTTTACACATCAACACGTTACACTGCAGATAACGCAGAAGAGCAAAGTGCACTTGAAGACTACGGTTTTACCAGCGACTTCCAAGATGACATTGGCTACCGAGTTTCAATGCAGTGGGATACCAGAGAGCACTTCTACTACCCTCACAGCGGTTTTGTGTTGGACATAAAATACGAAAACCACGCTGAATGGTTAGGTAACGACGCAGAGAACACCTACTCTTCTTTGTTTACTGATTACAGACACTTTTACAGCATTAACAACAATCCAGATCGCATCATTGCAACCAAATTGGTGGCGCGCTACTTGATTGATGCAGAAAACGCTCCCTCGTCAGCATTCAGCACTTATGGCCGCCAAGGTAAAGAAGTACAGCGTGGTTATGCCGTTGGTGACTATATCTCGTCAAATATGGTCAACATGGAACTTGAGTACCGCCACAAATTTTCTGACACAGGCAATAAGCACCTAGACAAATCAGCCATGGTACTTATTGGTGGCTTAGGTAAAAGCTTTGGTGAACAACTAGAAGGCAATACGCAGGACTTTCGCGACACCGACTTACTTGGCGTGATCGGGGTTGGTTATAGATACAACATTCTGCCGTATGAACGTTTAAACATTAAAGTGGATCTCACCTACAACTCAGATGGCGATACCATTGTTTACTTTGGGTTTGGCGAAAGTATTTAATAGCCAACCATAAAAATAGGCCTTAACACTACAGTGTTAAGGCCTATTTCTTTATTCAATGCCGTTAGCAATATCGGTAATCAATAAGCTCAGCCTAATGCTACGGCCTGTGTAACACCATATTAAATAGCCACGGCTCAACAGTCGACCATATATATTACTTTACAATGGGTTAGCACGTTTTTGTGCACCAAAACGATCGGCGTCAACACCACGCTTCCAATAGCCTACTGCAAATATATTCAATCGGTCGAAACCAAGCTCGTCTTGCAGTATCGGTTTTAGCGAGCGCACATGGCCGGCCTCAATCCCTAAAAAAACATGGGTATTATTTGCCATGTTTTTCGCAGTCTCGGTCACCGTTTGTTCTAAGGTTGTTTGGGCTTCATCTTCTACAAACCACACCGTATTATGTGAATCGTCATAATCCATTTCAATAATATCGCTACGCGTGGGTACCGACACAACCGCTCTGACGTCTGCATCTTTACTGAAACGAGGCACGTAACCATTAACCGCATTCACCGCAGTAATGTCTCCAACCAATAGATAACTACTTTGTTGGTAGTCGGTCATTTTTAACGGCCCAGGACCTGCAATCATCACGTTGTCGCCAACCTTTGCTTGCTTAGCCCATAGCGTTGCAGGGCCTTCATGGCAATTAACCACAAAATCGAGTGCTAATTCATTAGTGTCTGGGTTAAATGATCGAATAGTATAAGAGCGCTTAATCATCTCTGAACCGTCTGCTTGTGCTAGCAACAGTTTCACATAAGAGCCTTCTTTGCCCACTGGAAAGTCTTTTAAGCCATCACCCGAAAGAATAAATCGGCGTAAATGAGGTGATAACTCAATGATGTCAGCAATATGGGTATAACGTGGGGTTGGTTTTTTAGGTCTCATCAGCGTTCCTTTTTGACTTGAATAATTCAACCTGAGTTGATAAGGTCAACTATATTGTAACAAGGTTGATTTTGTCAACTACATTTGAGGTGCCGTTATTATGCCCCACGACCCTATTTCAGACGCTATATTTGATGTAACACACGCATACCGCGCAGCAATGCGATCCTCCATACAAGCCAAGGATCTTGGCTTAAACTTTATGCATGTCAAATGCTTATCATTTATCAATAATCGTCAGAGCTGCACCGCTAATGATATTGTTAATTTTTTTAACCGAGACAAAGCGCAAATCGCTCGCCTGATAAAAGAGATGATCGAAAATCAGTGGCTAACCAAAATGGCCAACCCAGAAGATAAAAGAAGCCAGCTATTATCATTAACCGAAGAGGGCGCAGAGCTAGCCAGTCTTATTGCTAAAACCCAAATGGATGTGCGTAAAAAAATGCAAACAAGCCTGTCTGAAGCGGAGCTCAAGGAATTTACAAGGATCATGTCGATCATCAACAGCAACTTACAAAGCTTATAGTCGCCATTAAAAGATTGCGTTAATTAGCCCTTTAATAAGAGTAGATCGTATTATGCCAGCTAAAATTAAGCTCGATATTGTTTCCGACGTGGTTTGCCCTTGGTGCGTTGTCGGTTATAACGGTTTACAGCAAGCCATTACAGAGCTGGGTGTTGAAGACCAAGTTGAGATTGAGTGGCAACCCTTTGAGCTAAACCCGGACATGCCAGCTACAGGTGAAAACCTACGCCAACATGTTGCCCGCAAATATGGCTCTAGTATTGAAGACAGCAATAACACTAGAGCGGATATCACCCAACGCGGAGCCGCGTTCGGCTTTAGCTTCAATTTCACTGATGACATGAAAATGGTAAACACGTTTGAGGCGCATATGCTGCTCGATTACGCCAAAGCCTTTGGCAAGCAAACCGACCTAAAATTACGTTTGTTTGCGGCCTACTTTAGCGAGCATAAAGATGTGTCAGACAGAACCACTTTGGCTGCAGAATTAGCTGCTGTAGGTTTAAATGCAGCAGAGGCGTTGGCATTACTCGATAACCCAAATGCGCGCAATAAACTTAAAGCAGAAAAAGCGCAGTGGACTCATGCTGGGGTATCTTCGGTTCCGACCGTGGTATTTAATCGCCAAAGTGCTTTAACCGGCGCCCACCCAGCACAATCCTATAAGCAAGTACTCACCGAGCTACTTACAGCACAAGCAAGCAGTTAATTTGTGCTAGATAAAACCAAACCCGGGCAGCGCTAGCTGTCCGTATACTGCTTTAATCTTACCCAACCAATCTCAATTAATATCCATGCTGTACAGTATCATCAAACCTTGGCCGTTTTATGCTACTTAATTAGAATATATTCCTATTGTGACACTATTGAATTACCCACATAAATGACCAACCCTTTAATGCTATTTAATATCACTTTACACCTTTATTAATATCAGCAGGTCTAGATGAGAATTAAAATCAATCGTAACAAGCAAATATCTTTAACCCTATATAACTCTCAACCAACATTTCCCACCTTATTTGTAACATTGCTTTTTGTTCGAATTATTTAAATAGTGGCTATTTAGCTTATCAGTGAGTTAATTTTGGCCCATTTTAAACAGCTATAATTAATGCAGTAATGGACGATTAATATTGCTTACTGATAAAAATAATCACCATATGCGGTTGTAATGTCAGCTAGCTAAATAAAACCAAAAACTGAGCTATTATTTAATTAAATATAATAACGCTCGTACTAATTAGCACGAATATTGCCGACTGTTTTTAATTAAATAAACATCATACATATCATAATTAAATGAGCTCAACTTAAATTACGGCAAATAAGCGAAGACTAATAAAGCTTAAAGTGTTTTAAGTTTTTAATAATAACTCGAGGAAGGGTTTTGAAGTTAAAATAACCGTTAAAAACGAATTGATATTGGCTGGCTACATTTTTAAACCGCCAAATGTAACGCTAATGTCGTTTAATAAATAAGCGGGCGGAGATTGCTTAGCGGGTTAGATATGCCTAATAATTGATACATTGCAAAATGAATAAGGGCTACAGCTAGATTATATGTAATCTTATCTGTAGCCCTTATTTTACGTTAGTTTATTGGGGATAGATTAAAAACCGTTACCCATTAATTAAACTGTATTAGCCCAAAGGAATGATATTCTCAACTTTGAAGTGAACCTGACACCACTTAGCTGCATCTACATTATCTTTATAAGCTTGGCGGAATTCGTCACCTGTCATACCAGCTTCGCCTGTAACAATAGGGCTAAAGGTTGCATCCAGTAGTACCGACTTCTCGTAGTTGGTTGTCAATAGAATACGAGCACCACGGTTACGAGCAGCAGTTTCTAAACTCGTTTTCACGCTTTGAGTTGGATCATATTCATACCATTCAGCACGAGCGTCTCCGTTCATAATCGCGTTATGACAAGTGTTGTTGAGGTTGATAGTCATATCAGTTGAGTAACGCTCAGATAGCTCAGTCGCTTCTTCATCTTTCTTAATTGCAAAACCAAAAGTTGCAACATTTGGGTATGGGGTTTCAATACGATTGAACTCCTGATCCCATAGCGATACGGTAGAAACCGTTTTAGCCGCAATACTATTGCTTGATTTAACTAGCGAGTAAGATTGGTTTTCTTCACCAGGGAATAGCGCTTTAACATTTTGACGTTCTGGCGCTTCACACGCAGCCGCAAGGCTGTCATAGCTTACACTGTCTTCTTCAGGAGCTGTCCAATTGTAACGAACTACGCTCACCTTGCCTTGGGCAACTAGGTAGTCAGCGTTCAAGTAAGAACCTGCAGTGTAGTAAGTTGGGCCCGAAGCACCGGTTTTACCATCAATAGCAACAGTGGTACCTGTCCATTCTGGTTGTGGGAAAGTCGGCTCTGTTGGGTCGCCTTCAATCGGAGCGTCATCAACATGTGGGTTGTCATGACAATTTGCACAGTTATCACCCATACCATGGTTAGTAGGCGCGCCTACTGTGTTGTCTGCAGCATGACAACTTACGCAATCAGCGGTTTCAGTTGTTGTTGCAGCAGCGATAAAGTCTCCACCGCCCTCTTGCTCATATTCAAATTCTACACCGATTGTTGCACACTGCTCTTGGAAGGTATCAACGTTACCGGCTCCCTGATTTTTTTTCAGTTCATCGATCTCTTTTTGTTGCTCATCAATGAGTTCCTGTTGAGCAGGGTCAATTACATAGTTTGTGTCTTCACCACAAGCTGTTAGACCAAGCACTGCAACGCAGATTGCACTCAGCATAAAAGGTTTAGCTTTAAGCATCATTATTCCTTATAGAAATGGTTTGTTATGATTGTATTTGCTAGCCCTAGAGGGCTTTAATTGTTTATAAACGGCTTTAAATAGCTGCTTTGATGTAACGTAAATTGGTCATCACCAGCTGGGGTTATGAGTAGTACTGGTAATTTTTTAGCTTCAGCAAGGGCTAACGCCTCTTTAGCTCCAAGCACCATGAGCGCTGTTGCAAAGCCATCAGCTGTAGCGCAGTCATCAGCGATAACGGTAACTGAGGCAATGTCGCGTACTTTTGCGCTGCCCGTGCGCGGGTCAACGATATGAGAGTAACGCTGCTTATGCTGATCGCTATAGAACTGGCGATAATCCCCTGAAGTGGCAACGGCTTTGCCAGATAAACTTAATGTGAGCACGCTTTTGGTACTGAATATGGCAGGCTGCTGAACCGCTATTTGCCATGGCTGGCCTTTAGTTACAATTTCACCACCAATTTCTACCATGTAACGATGTATGCCATAACGCTCAAGCACTTCGCCGATACGGTCAACAGCGTAACCTTTAGCAATAGCTGAAAGGTCAAGCTGGACGCGGGGTTCAAGCTTACGCAGCATGTCATCTTCAAGCTGTATATGCTTAACACCGGTGTACTGCAGCACTTGTTGTAGCTCTTCTTGAGACGGAATAGCGCCACTATGGTGTGGCCCAAACCCCCATAGTTTTATTAACGGCTCTACGGTGATATCAAGAGCACCGTTAGTCTGCTCATTAAGTTCAATCGCCTTACTTATAACGCTGCTCAGCTGTGGGCTAATTGATACCGGTTGCGTGTGTTTTAGTTGATTAAACCGACTAAGTTCGGAGTTATCTTTCCAAGTAGAGAATATTCCATTTAAGCCGTTTAACGTGCCACGCACAGACTGTTTCAGTTTTACATTATCGACAGATACATTATTTGGAACATACCAATTAATATGAAATTCCTGCCCCATAGTTCGTCCACTAAATTGCTGCACACTCGCTTCGTTCGCGAATAAAATAGAACTATAAAATAACGTTAAAAAAGCAAAAAATAAGCGCAACATAATATTAACTTTGTATCAGGAGACAAATAAATCATATAAGCGAGCTTTATAGAACACAATATAAAAAGGTGCGTCACGCTTATTATTCAGGCGAAAACTTAATATAATTACTAAGGTTATAATTGCCGTCACAAGTGTTTTGTTTTTTGCAATTTAAATCACACCTTAGCTATATTTGTGAAAGTCATGAACGTTTTTCCTTTTTGTTGAGAAATATATTTTACAATTGTGTATAAAGTGCGTGGATGCATTACAGTCAATTTATAATATAGCCAAAGTCACCACTTTAAATAATGGTGAAATATTCAAATATATTTAATGAGCTTATTATTTAACCGTGATTACTGTAGAAATTATCAATATTAAAATAACGTAGTAATGTCCACTACTCACTAAGGAAACTAATTATATGAAGCCTAGTTTGGTTGCACCCTTGTTGCTCTCTATTTTTATGAGTGCATCAGCATTGGCAGGCGGTGCTTGGGAAAGTATGTCGCCTGAAGCTATCGGGGGGGTTCTTGATAAGAAGTTTGCTGAAGGTCGCTACTCTAAAAAAGGCGCCGATACTTGCTTGGCTTGTCATAAACGTTCAGAAAAAGTGTTGACTATCTTTTCGACACCTCACGGTAATGCGGCTAATGATAAAAGCCCAATGGGATCTTTACAGTGTGAAGCCTGTCATGGACCAATAGGTAAGCATAACCGCGGCGGTAAAGAACCCATGATCGCTTTTGGTGAAGGTTCACCTTTAACTGCAGAAAACCAAAACTCTGTATGTATGTCTTGTCACCAGGACGAACCTCGCATGTCTTGGCATTCATCTTTGCACAACCTAGAAGAAGTCGCTTGTGCTGACTGTCACCAAATCCATAGTGAGCAGGATCCAGTTCTAAGCAAAGACACCCAAGTTGAAGTTTGTACCAGCTGTCACACTCGAGAGCAGTCAGACCTTAAAAAGCGCAGCCATCACCCTCTAGACTGGGATGGCATGACATGTACCAGCTGTCACAGTGCGCACGGCTCAATGAACGAGGCGTCTCTAAAACAAGCCACCGTTAATGAAAACTGTTACGAGTGCCACACAGATAAACGCAGCGTCTATCTCGTCGAACATCAACCTGTAATTGATAACTGCAGTAACTGTCATGATCCTCACGGTAGCGTTAATGATAACTTGCTAATTCGCCGTGCACCTCAACTATGTCAAAGCTGTCACGCCAGCCCCCATAGCGGTACCGCACTTCTTGGTTCTGGTAACAGCACCATGACAAGCGGGCAAAGCTGTTTAAATTGCCATAGTCAAATTCATGGTAGTCATAATCCTGTGTACGACAAGTACACCCCACCTTTAAGCCGCTAAGGGGTTTTACGTATGAAATGGCAATTAAATCTTATTACACTCGCCTTGGTAACTTTTACTAGTACTGCGATGGCTAACTACAGCATGTCCAATGCTAATACGACCAACGCTAACTTCGATAAATGGAAGTGTAAGCGCTGTGTGGTTCCTACTGAGGTAAGCGGTAACATCGACGTAAGCATCGGTGGAGTTGAAAATGACGAAGACCATAGTGTTAATTCATTTAATAGTTTTGACAGTGGTTTAGCTTATGGCGTCGGCGGGCAATTAAAATCTTCTAATGCCAGTATGTATGCCAGCAATCTGGGATCAGAAAGAGCCTTTATTGAAGGCGAAATGCATACTGACTCGAATTTTTCTGTCAGTGGCGAATACGCACATTTTCAGCGTTTAAATGCGCAAGCAGAAAGTAGTTCGGTGTTAATTGGTGATGAAATCATCAAAACTGTTGCCCCTCTGACTCAAGATCTTGAGATGTCGCGTGAGAGATATAATCTTACTGCCAAGGGTGATATTTACGGGTTTACTGGGGCGGTCAGTGCCACTCAACACACTCGTGAAGGTAATAGAGTCAGTTCGGTTCCAGGCTTTGAAACCACCAATATTTTAGTGCCTGTAGATGATCGCACAAATCAATATTCGGCAGAGCTCAGTACCAATCACAATAATTTGTTTGTTAATGCCAAATATCGCTACTCAACTTTTACCAATGAGTTAAATAATAGCTTAGCGATTCATGGTAAACCCAACGCGCTAGCAATGACTCCAGATAATGATGCGCACCACTTAACTTTCAGTGGTGGTTATCAGTTTGATAAAAGTTACTTGAGTGCACAATTTAGTCATGGTGAATACCATCAAGAAAGTCAGCTTATTGATAGCACCTCATTGCTCGCTTTTGATGGTGAAGTCTATACCACTGATGCTCGTGTAAAATTCAGCAGTCTTCTTAACGCCAAAACGCGTGTCTATTTTGGGGCTGATTACAGCGAACGTAATAACGAGTCGTCTATGATTGGCGAGCTTGAATGGAACGTAGATCCAGTAACAGGTGAACTTCAAGAGATCGTACTGCAAGACCAAGAAACAATACGGTTAAATGCAGGGGTTAACTACCGCATCGCCTCGGGTTATCGTTTTAGTGCAGATTACGAGTACCAGCAAAAAGACTACCAGTATTACCAAAGTGGCTACGATGTTGATTCGTTAAATAGCGAGCAAACCGAGCAGCACACATTGAATGGTAAACTCAGTGTTCGCGCTTTTGAAAACTTAGATATGGCCTTGTCTGGTGAAATCAGTCATCGCGATCAGTCTGAACTAAATGCTAACTTGCTGCTGGCTAATAACAACGACATTATGCTTCGTCGTTACCATATGGCTGACCGTACTCGAGCGAAAACAGACTTCAGTGTTAATTATGCAGTATCGACCAATTTTACTGTTGATGCCGACGTCTACTTAGCGCAAGACCTCTACACCGAAACTGAAATCGGCTTAACTCGTAGTTATGACTACGGTGTTAATGTTGGTATGAACTACTATATTGGCAAAACCAATGTATATAGCTCAGCTGCAGTCCAGTGGATTGAATCTGACCAAGTGGGAACGTCTTGGAAGTCAGATATTGAGGACCAATTTGTCTACTTTAGTGTAGGCGTTGATCACCCGCTAAGCGATACAGTTAATGTTGGTATGGACTACCAATTTGCTGATGCACAAAGCAATACCGGGGTTGTAGAAGTTTGGACAGTTGAATATGACCCATACACCAGCACCACCCATAGCCTGCGTGCTTACATGAATTACGCTATGAGCGAGCGCGTCGATTTAGCACTTGATTACCGTTTTGAGAAAAGCGACGAGTCTGATTGGAGCGATGTAGGGATTGATGAAATAAATGGCTTGGTTACTCTAGGGTCGCTAAGCGAAAACTACAATGCTCACATGATCATGCTAACACTTAGCTACAACCTTTAATCATTGACTGATTAATATGTACACCTCTCGCTTAAACTTAAATTTAGGCGAGAGGTCACTCCGGCCGTCGCAATCGTTGTGGTTTTAAAAACATCACTTCCGTTAACCTTATCACCTGACCACATCGAGCCAGCCATGATGGTTGGGAAGAGCATAAGTTTTTCACTCACGGGTAACATCTGCATAAATCCAGTCACAGCCGAATTTACGGCAACTTTTTGCCTTCGATTTCAATCTCACTATAGGATGCATCAACTCTCATACCAAATCCGTGGCCAAAATTAGTTGACCACTTCAAGCAATCAGAAACCAGTATCGCACACAGATAATAGGGAGCCCTCTAATTATTTATCAACCGCAAAAAGAGCAATACAAAAAATAAAAAGCCAAGGCCGTAAGGAAAAGTAGATCCATGAAACACGACGAGTTCAACCAGTTTTGTAAAGCTTTAAAATCGTCAACTTATGTCATGCAATGGGGGAACTCACATGTATGGAAGGTGGGCGGAAAGGTGTACGCGATTGGCTTTACGCTAAAAGATGGTGCGACGGCTTACACATTCAAGACGTCGAACCTAAATTATGAGTTTTTGTGTAATCATGATGGCTATCGTCCTGCGCCCTACTTTGCTAACCGAGGAATGAAATGGATACAACAAACCGATACCAATGGGAGTCTAGATGAAGAGTTGGAGTATTACTTATCTGAATCCTATCTAATCGTCTCCTCTGCACTAAGCAAACGCAAACAAATCGAACTCGGTTTGTTACAACCATAAACATAAGCTTTGGTGAACGACCCACGATAGCTCGCTAACAATTTTGGAACCGCGTCGCCCATGACTCTCCGTTTAACTTATAAGCGCTTAATCTCATGCATCAATAATCTTTTAGCACCATCGCGTAAACACACACCATGCGCTGAAACTAGAGCATCAAAATCAAGTTGCAATATTCTAGCAAAGTCTTCCTTAATTGAGCCTCCCTTAGGTGTCACTTGCTTAAGCCAAGGTGGCCCTATGTTTACCCCTTTCTTAAAACCCAGCAACTTAAATACAAATTTTGCTGGTAACGAGAAATAGCGCCAATCATCATGGTATTGCACGCTATCCGTGGTGATGAGCAATTTATGTTTATGAAGCAAAATCATTGCTTCTGAATGAGTTGTGAGTTGAAACTCAAACAGTTCAGCACCAGAAAAAGGGAGCTCAGAATTTTGAGACAATAGCTGAGTCGGTACGGGAGTCAAATAAGTCTTTTGGTTTGACTGTGCCCAAAACTCACATTGATATCTATCAAGATAAAACTGATCGTCTAAGCCATGAGAATCCCCTAAACGAATGATGTGTTTCACCTTACCAAGATCTTCAAGTTGAGATAGGCGGGAGGCCTCGATTCTAACTGTATTTACTAGCGTTAGATCTTTACCCTCACGAATAATAATCATATTTCGATTGATGCGAGCACCAGGGCCCAATTTGACACTGCCACGCAATAGAAAAACATTTGGGTAGATAGCAACAATATCGTCATGCGGAGTTGCGTTTGGGTATGTGTGAGTCACAGACATAGCGAGTATCCAATTTTTATATACAGAGCCACTAACACATCTAGAGAGCAAAACATTAGGAAAAGTATGCCAAACATGGAGCATTAGAGGCTGATTTCAGCTTGATTCTAGCACACAAAGGACATTTCCAAGCTAGCCATAAAATTACTAAAACCTAAATGAAAACACCAATTATCAGTGCAGATACGGCCGTAACGATCCATGCACCCACGGCAGCGATTAACAACGATACAGCGACAAATTGAAGTTCAGACTAATGAATGAAAATAGCGACATGTTCTTTTGTTACGCCTATTAAGCTAGCATTTCTAGCTCATTTTTGGACAGAAACGGATTAGTGCAAAGGGTCTAAAAATGAGCCGTTAGATTAATAAAAGTACGGTAATAACATAAAGTTTACACTGACCCAGCTGAATATCCTTGGTCAAGCCACCAAATTAATGCACTTGGTAAGGCTTCACAACTTTGCACCCCACATCAGGTTTATCTATCAATTCATCTAGAACCAGAAAAAAGACTATCGAATTACCGAGCTTTGTTTAAGCATCACCTAGATAGCAAACTCATAGAGGATATTCGCCAAGCAACCAACAAAGGCATGGCAATTGGGAATGATAAATTTAAAGATGAGATAGAAAAACTCACAGGAAACAGCATGAAATCAAAGAAAATGGGACGACCCTACAAAGCAAAAAATTAAGTTTACTCTGACCCTGAGGGATCCCCACGAATTTAATAGCTTGCTTGTGGATCCCGAGCTAAGCCTTGCAGTGTATTAATAGCCGTTCGCCAATGCGACTTCAGCAGCCTCAACTTTCTGTCTTTGTATGCTCTCAAGCCGATAAATTGGTTTGAGAGCACGTTACGGTGCTTTATTGAGTTCGCTTGATATTGCCTGTGTTTACCTGCAGCTTTGACGGCTAAACCTAACAGATAAAGGATAAACTGAGATAGGCAAGCAATGAGTAGTAATACGCTCAATCTGCTCGCTATTCGAGTACCGCTATCATTCATTCTCAGACCAGTTTTAACATCTCTAAAGCTTTCTTCTATTTGCATCCTTGTCGCATAAATCTTAACGATTCTTTTGGCCGTAGCACTTGAGTTACAAAGTGATGTAGCTAGTAACCAAGGCTCTTTTTCTCGTTCTGCACTTGCACGAGACCGCTTATTTCGCCTAGCTTTATCACCTGTTGCAGTTCTATCCTTTCGTCCTTTAGACTCGCGTTTGAAGATAACCAAACGAGAGCTGAAAGAAGTCTGTTCACCTAAAAAGTAGACGCCAAGATTTTTAGCTCTAGAGCTTGCTTGAACATAGAGTTTTTTGACTGGGTACCAATGATGAACGGCGACTTTTCTGCAGTGTGTTCTATTTCTAAAGCGGCCTACATAATCCCAATCAAGAGACAGAATCTGCTTAAACCAAGGGATACGAAAGCCTGCGTCAGTTACGATGATAGGCTTGCAGTCATTGGGCAACATAGCCTTTAGTTTTGTCATGAATAGCAGGTGAGTTTTCGGCTTCTCTTTTTTATTGAGCGGGTATATTTCTTCGTAGAGTGTTAAAGACCGTCCTTGAGCCGCGAGTGATGCCCGTATGAGAAAGCTTTGCTTGCGATCATCAAGGTCTGACCAATCAATGTGAATAATTGGCTGCTTCATTGTTCCGACTAACAGGTAGGCCATTCGGGTATAGATGAACTCGATATCACGATGTAACTTGGTGTTACTGCAAAGCCTGTCTACACGCTTAATTTTATGTTTTTCCTGGGCTTTACTATCAATGTCGCGACCAAGGCCAGTGATTGATAAAGAGCTACCATTCATTGAACTTTCGATTGCAGAAAACAAACTCTGTCGTCGAGTTTTGTGCATTAATGGGGTGACAAGAGAGAGGCATTTTGATAAAACTTGTTTCGCATTCATGGCATTTACTCGTGGTAATTTTTGTTTGGCGATAAATTTGATCACCAAATGCCATGAATGTTCCTCTCTTTTTTATCTATCTCATTATTTATTCATATCTTTTTGTGGGGATTCGTCAGACTCTGACCCTGAGGGATCCCCACGAATTTAATAGCTTGCTTGTGGATCCCGAGCTAAGCCTTGCAGTGTATTAATAGCCGTTCGCCAATGCGACTTCAGCAGCCTCAACTTTCTGTCTTTGTATGCTCTCAAGCCGATAAATTGGTTTGAGAGCACGTTACGGTGCTTTATTGAGTTCGCTTGATATTGCCTGTGTTTACCTGCAGCTTTGACGGCTAAACCTAACAGATAAAGGATAAACTGAGATAGGCAAGCAATGAGTAGTAATACGCTCAATCTGCTCGCTATTCGAGTACCGCTATCATTCATTCTCAGACCAGTTTTAACATCTCTAAAGCTTTCTTCTATTTGCATCCTTGTCGCATAAATCTTAACGATTCTTTTGGCCGTAGCACTTGAGTTACAAAGTGATGTAGCTAGTAACCAAGGCTCTTTTTCTCGTTCTGCACTTGCACGAGACCGCTTATTTCGCCTAGCTTTATCACCTGTTGCAGTTCTATCCTTTCGTCCTTTAGACTCGCGTTTGAAGATAACCAAACGAGAGCTGAAAGAAGTCTGTTCACCTAAAAAGTAGACGCCAAGATTTTTAGCTCTAGAGCTTGCTTGAACATAGAGTTTTTTGACTGGGTACCAATGATGAACGGCGACTTTTCTGCAGTGTGTTCTATTTCTAAAGCGGCCTACATAATCCCAATCAAGAGACAGAATCTGCTTAAACCAAGGGATACGAAAGCCTGCGTCAGTTACGATGATAGGCTTGCAGTCATTGGGCAACATAGCCTTTAGTTTTGTCATGAATAGCAGGTGAGTTTTCGGCTTCTCTTTTTTATTGAGCGGGTATATTTCTTCGTAGAGTGTTAAAGACCGTCCTTGAGCCGCGAGTGATGCCCGTATGAGAAAGCTTTGCTTGCGATCATCAAGGTCTGACCAATCAATGTGAATAATTGGCTGCTTCATTGTTCCGACTAACAGGTAGGCCATTCGGGTATAGATGAACTCGATATCACGATGTAACTTGGTGTTACTGCAAAGCCTGTCTACACGCTTAATTTTATGTTTTTCCTGGGCTTTACTATCAATGTCGCGACCAAGGCCAGTGATTGATAAAGAGCTACCATTCATTGAACTTTCGATTGCAGAAAACAAACTCTGTCGTCGAGTTTTGTGCATTAATGGGGTGACAAGAGAGAGGCATTTTGATAAAACTTGTTTCGCATTCATGGCATTTACTCGTGGTAATTTTTGTTTGGCGATAAATTTGATCACCAAATGCCATGAATGTTCCTCTCTTTTTTATCTATCTCATTATTTATTCATATCTTTTTGTGGGGATTCGTCAGACTCTGACCCCACTTATCAAGAAAGTTCTCCTTCTTTTTGAAGGCAAACTTTGCCGGGGCAAAGTGGAGGATATGGACGAGCAGTCCTCCTTGCCCCGTGCAGGGTGGACCCTGTGATTCACCTCGGCCGTAAGGCAGAGATGACAGAGTTGCCATTAACGATGGGTGTCTATGATTGGTTTTGGCGCCATAGAATTAAAGTTAATTTTAAATTCACTCTTTAAGCATTTCTCAATTTCAATGTATTGCTCTTCTTCAGCATGATGAAAATCAACTAATTTTTTCATCATTGAATTCTCAATAAATAAACTACGGTCATCATGCTTCGTTTCTACGATGAATTTATCACCATAATATAAGGTAAGCGATGTGGCTGATTTAACAACCTTGTTAGGCTCAACTAAAACCTTACCCTTTTTCTGCATTACTTGGTCAAAATCCATTATTGTTCCCTTTAATTAGATATAGTTCAACTTACTTGCTAATTCGTTTTACGAATCAGGCATTCATTCATAAACATCGGATAATGACTGAAATATAGACACCCGACGGTTATTGTCTTTCTCTTCATATAACCGCATAGCATCCTTTTTAGTCACCCATAAAACTGCTTTTCTAGCTCCTCCATTACAATTGCCTGGGCCTTTACCATGGGCTCTCCAGCTTGGATTTTTCATTTTTCTAAGACACTTAATTGCTTCATCAAAAGTGTCTACATACTGCCCATTTTGCTTAACTGGGTTTTCACCTATTTCAAAACCTTTCGTCCCTTTTTGCTCAATATTAAAGGGGACACAAAAGGTCGCAACTGTCGATACCGGTACCAGGTTTTCTCTCAATTCGCTGCTTTGACTGATTCTGGCCGTCTCTTTCTTATATGGTGTTTTAATAACGTCTTTTAAAAAATTTTTCTGAGTCGTTCGCGCATTACTAAACCCCTCAACATCGGCCATTTGTAAAGAAGGCGAAGATATCCCACCAAAGCTACTTCTTTGCTCTAATGCGGCCAAAGCATCATCAAATTTAGCGTTACCTTTGCACCAACTAGAAAAATGACCATTTCCAGGTGATGGATGCGTTACATGTATAAAAGTCCTATTGTTATCACCGTAACTGACATCATTCACCTTACATAGGGATGGATAACACTTCTTTAATAGCTCATAACTAGATGTGATATATTTATCGGTTATTCCTAGCATCAGAACTACTTGGGTTTTACTGGGTAAAAAAGATAAAAACTGCTCAGTACAGTTATCTAGAATCTCTGGAATTTCAAAAAAAGACTTGGTAATCAGATCTCCTGAAGTAGCATAACTCCCTAGATGGTTTTCTCTGGCCAGACTGCATCTGACTAATGAGCCGAAAGCAAAACGTGATTCTGTATTGGCAATTTCAGTCGATACATTTTCATGATCTAGAAGTAAACCTAATCGCTTTAATAACGTATCAAGTCTGGCTCGTGCTGGTCCACCAAACGCGATATCATCAAACTCGCCCTGCTGATATATATCAGCTTGGGTACTGCCTTTCGAAAATCCCAAAATAAGAATTTCTGGTTCGTCTCCGCCCCAAGAACCAGGGTCATTTCTCATTTGCCATAAAGGATGAGGTTGAAAAGATTGCTCACTCAAACAGTGCTTAAAACACTTTCTACACGCTATATGTCCATACACAGGTAAAGTCATAACTACTCCGACATTCTTAATGGTGGCTTATATTTAAAGTTAGTTGGCGAACCAAACTGATTTCCCTACATGAGTCCTAATAGATTCATTTTCTTTAGTTGAGATCACTGAACGCAAAATATCTCCAGTGTGATTAACTAAAACCGACTCAATTTTTTTGCTTTCTAACTTATCGAATGCTTTCCCAAATTTTTCTAATTGATTCTTATTCATCATTTTTTTCATCAAAATGGTTTTAAAAAGCATTCCACCTTTTTCTGGTAATTTATGACAAACAACAACACAATCACGCATTACAAAGTGAGGGAATTCAGGCAGATGCTTAAAAGGTACACTTTTATGAACACACCATTTAATTATTGGATGAAATTTTTTACCTACATCTCCAATAGTTTCAAGCTCAAGACGTTGCAACGCTCGAACAAGAAAATGTTGGTGAAACAAAAATAGACTGCTAATTATTCGGCTATAGCCCGCTTTACGCTTGAGAAAATGTCTACTGTCAAAAAAATTAACCACAAAAGGTGTGACTAACCCATAATTATCAAGCTCATATAACCTCGGCTCAACAAAATAAGTTTCTGACTGAAAATGCCAAGATCCATTTTTAACTTTCGTAAACTCTCCAATCAACATTTCACCAAAAAAATCCCGAGAATCTTTTACGTACCTTTGAGCGTCAGCCTTTGAAAGCCTGCACTTTTGTTTTTTGCACATAAAGTCACGGAACGAATGCAATATCTCTTCTTTTTTAAACTCAGAAACACGAAGTGCACCTCTCAGCTTTGCTTTTGCAACGGACTCATGAACAAACATTTTGCCTCCGACATTTACGAACCCAATTCCTTTTTGATTGTGATAATGAAAGCACGAACCAAAGTATTTGGCAACTTATTTTTGCCAAATACTTTGGTAAGCCTGTTTTTTGGCAAGGAATACTTGCCAAACACACATTTAAGGGATATTGTTTACTAAAATTTGAGCATTAGGTGACATTTATGAGAAATAAAAAAGACAACCACGACAAACTAACAAAGTGGGTCAATGAAGTTTTAGATATAACCTATGGCCGACTAGGTGGCCTCGCTGATAATGGTGCAAAATTAATGGAACTGTTGATCGGCTGTGAAGAACTTTATACAACAAATCGGATGGATAAAGCCATAACGCACCCAGTTGAGCTGGGATACTCTTGTTCTGATCTTTTGAAATTACAAACAATGTTAGAGAGTCAACTTTCTAACTCACAAAACTATGATTGGGATAGTAGTGGTTACATTAGAAAGATTTTAATGACATCCCTAGGGCATGCTCTTATTGAGTTTGGAGGTGATTATGATTATTCAGAATTTGCTTCAGAATACGAGGATGAAGCTTTAGCGACAGCCTGCGGAATGAAACTATCAAGCTACCTTATTGGGCTTAAGTCGAGCACTGACAATAGTGACGTGTTGTTAGAAACAAAAATAAATTTTGCAAAAACTCGCCGTGGTTACACTGCTATTGAATATTACCATAGTGCTCATTGTGTAGATGATTACGTTTTATCACCGTCACCTAACCTTGAGTTTCTCCAGAATGAACTTAATTCTCGAGCTGAATATCGAAAGAGAAAATTACCATTACAACAAATTTTTAATACGACTAACGAAAATGATTTTAGTCTTGCTTTGACAGCGCCAGAAAACGCCACCACCGTAGCTAATATATTAAGTCTACATCCACAATCATTTTTGATGTCTTTGGAAGAAACCCAGATTAATGAAGTGAAAAGTAAGATAAGAGATAGGTTTCGCCAAGTAGCAAATATTCCACCAGCCACTTTCAATGTTGAAATTGAAAAGCCTGAGGCGAAGATTGATACTGTAGGTTTCATTAACTTGGTATCAACTCATGGGTACCCCCATGAAGCCTATAAGGGAAATAAGAAGCTTATTACTTACACTCTTGAATCTGGTGTCGAGATAGGTATTGAGCAAGCAGCTAAAAAAGTGACCTTTTGGATAGCACAACAGTATATTACTGAACAAGTAGCACCTTTCATTAAAAATATATATTCAAAAGTGTCTAAAGAATCAGAAACATATGGAAGACATAGTGGATTACGAATGTACGGTCAATTAGCTTGGGATGAAGTGGCAAAACTGAGTATTTCCAACATTGGTGAAGCAAAAAAAGTTTTAGGTGAGTTAAATAGCTATAAAGTTAACAGCTAGATTTGTACCTTGTGTGTGGAATAAAGCAGGAGGTATTTGTCAGAGTTTAGTGGTACAGCAAATTTGGCCACATAGTCAGAACTCTAGACATGAAGAAAAGTAAGTCAAATTGCGAGTCTTGAAATTAGACTCAATCCTGCTCTAGCTTATTTTGGGGCATAAATGAGTTAGGGTTCTTGTTGAATAGACAATAAAAAGCCTCTTCCCACATAAAGTAAGATGAGGCTATTTTTACTGCCTATTCGGCAGATTGGTGCATTAACTTAAACATCGAAACGATTGTTTTTATTGTCGCTGCCTATTTCATTGCCGCTTTAACGTAAACGTCAAAACGGTTTTTCTTAGTCGCTATAACGGTACTAGGTTTTACGCCGTCGAGATCTTCTGCATAATCGGGGCGCTTTACGACTACACGCTTAGTGGCTAAGGCCATTGCCGGGGCAAGCAAGCCATCGGCGTCTAAATCGGCGCCAACTAATGACTGGAATACGCGCATCTCTTTTTTTACCAAAGCAGACTTTTCTCGGTGCGGGTACATTGGGTCAAGGTAGACGACGTCGATTTCGGTGCCCGACATCGCTGCTGCGTCCGCCAGTGCGTTAATGCTTGAGCCGTGAAATAAGCTCATGCGTTCACGCATCCAATCACCGATTTCAGCGTCTTCATAAGCTCGGCGTAAGCCATCTTCAAGCAATGCGGCAACAATCGGATGCCGCTCTACCATAATCACTTTGCAACCCAATCCAGCAAGCACAAATGCATCGCGCCCAAGTCCTGCAGTGCCATCAACCACCGTTGGTGTGACGCCCTGCTTTAACCCAACCGCCTTAGCAATCGACTGCCCACGGCCACCACCAAATTTACGACGATGCGCCACAGCGCCCGAAACAAAATCAACATTAATGCCGGCAAGTTTGGGCTCGTCACGCTTATATAAACTAAGCGTGTTTTGTTCAAACCTCAATTCAAAGGCGGCGTCTTTATCCCACACAAAATTCCAACGCTCGCTGGCGTCAACTAATGTTGGATACTGCTGATTAAAAAAGATTGGTATTGGCACGCTGTTTAGACCACTGATTAATTTAGTAACACCGCCATTATGCCAAAAGCCTAGAGCAGTGAATACCTATACCTGAGCTAACTGCCTAACTGCGTGTACTATGTTCACCAAAGTTTTACCTATCCGTTAAGCTTACAACCTAACACTGGCCACCCAAATTATTGCAACTAAGTGCAGCCACTAACACAGTAATAAGTACCAATTAAGTGAGATCGACTCTGCAGATATTGATTTAAAATCAACCATTAAAGGAGGGAGTTGTTAACATAAACACTCTTCACACAACCTGAATAAATTTTTATGCACATCGATTTTATCTCGACCATTTCAGTTATTGCGGCAACAGGTTGTTTAACAAGAGCCGCTGAACAGCTAGATGTTTCCCCTTCAACTATTCATAAACGCTTAAAAAAAGTCGAAGACTATTACCGTACAGAAGTGTTTAGCAAAGTAGATGGCAGGTTATCACTCACCGATGCTGGTAAAAGTTTATTAACCGAGTTAAGTAAAATTGAGCGCATTAATAATGCATTGATCTCGCAGACTCATCAGCAAAAATCATGTGTGCACATTGGTATGAACCAAGGGCTAGGCGTTCGCATCGTCAGAGATATACTGTCAGCACAGATGAAGCAAGAACCTGAGTTAGCAGTAAAAATATCAACGATTGTTGACCGCCATAGCATTAAGCACTTTCAAGGTGACTTCTTTATCACCACCATTCCGATTAACGACCCTGATATATGCAGCCATATTATTGGTGAATTAACCTGTTATTTTGTTGCTAGCCTCGACTACATTGCCGAGCACGGTGAACCAACAACACTTGAAGAGTTATCCCAGCACAATATGATTTTAACCTCATTAGATACCATTGATGAACAGCATTTTTACTGCGAAAAAGTCGATGGTTCCAAATGTAAGTTTGCGATTAAAAGTTCAATATATACCGACTCAAAAGTCGTGTCAGATGAGTTTATTAATAATGGTAACGGTATAGGTCTTATTCCGCATACCAAGCTGGTTGCCAGCCGACAAGAAAACATTAAAGTCCTGTTTAATGGCAGCATTTACAGCAAAGTATTAGTGCAAATTGGCACTAAACATCATCAGCAAATGTCTCCGACTGCAACGCGCATCATGGAGCTGATCACCGACAAATTAAACAGTAACTACATTTAACGGCTTGAATAAAGCTTAAGACACATACAATCCGTACAGCCCAACGGGGATAAGCGGTACAATCAATGCGGTTAAAAAGGCAAACGGTAATACCCGAATAAACTGGTAGCCCTCTTTACCAAACATAGCAATGATATTTAACGAAATAATCGTCAGCGCGCTTAAACTTACAATGTTAATAATTAGCGGCAAGGCAAAACACTGCTGCAATACTGTTAGGCCATCAAAAACATTGCTATTAGCCAAATAAATCATTGACATATCACGATTTACTAGCGTTTTCATTACAAAAGAATTGGCTACCACACTCGCAGCGGTATCATCAAAACCTAACTTAATCAGCAAGGTTGTTGGCCAATAGGTTAGAAAGCTAAAGTCCATTTGGTGAATATTAAAAATGCTATCAATGATTTCTAAAATACATATCACAAAGCCTTTATTAGCCACCAACTTACAGCCACCTATCACGTATATTTTTAAGTATTCAAACCAACTCAGCTTCGACTGTTCAGCTACATGTGGTTTAACCTCAGCGGGCTTTCGTTTGAGGTAATATAACGTAAAGGGCAAGAGTAACAACCCAACATAAATAGGGGTGGCCATACTTGCTAATAATAATTTGTAAGCTGGATAACCTAGCGCAGACATTGAAATACAGGCAATACCACCCGCCGAGCAAAAGCAAATCACCAACATGTGAAAACGTTCTAATAAGCTAAGTTCAACCTTCTCTCCCTTAATGATCATTAATAACTTGGTACAACCAAAAAAGAATATTAAAACGTAAACCCGCTGAGAAAAACTGAAACGATTACCTCTTAAAAAATATCCAAAATATCGATTAATCGCAAAATGCGCTAAACCTAAAACACCACAAACCAGTATCACCCTCGGCGCAACATGAGAAATGAATTTTTGTGTAAAAGGGATTATGCTTAAAAAATCAAAACTAAAGTTTGTAGATAAATTAAAAATCAAAAACAAAAACAAAGTGCACACTAACTGCTTGATTTCAATATGATTAAATTTGTATTTAGCACCTTTTATCATCAAGTTGTATAATCCATTTAAGTTAAGATAAAAGCTCTGTAACACCCAAAAAATCCTCAGCCAACCGCGAAATTTCTCATCCTAATTAACTCATGGCGGCTGATTTTCAATCATTTTGCATTATAGACAAGTAACGAAAAAAGAAACCTGCTCTATCATTTATTTTTAAAAAAAAGTTGAACATCGCCATAGCTAAAACCCAAAATAAGTTAACAAATAAACATTAATCACATATTTAGCACCTTAAATTGAGTGATTAAGTTCTCATATTTTGCGAACTATTGAGCTTGCTCTTAAATATTTTTTCCCATTTAGAAATTCACTCTTTCCGCATATAGCTACCAGCCAGCCAAACAATAAAATAAATTAACCCCAAGCAATCACAGTGCGATTTATTCATTCGCCACCCTATAAATTTTTATTGTTACCGAGGGTGACGAAGGCGTCAAATACACATCATGTACGATAACAATAGTTATTATTCAATAATTTAAATTATAGGTAATACAATGAAACTCTCTAACATTGCATTAATCGTTGCAGCAGTTAGCTGTATGAGCATCAGCCAATATTCGGCAGCTGTAGGCAGCTCGCTAAAATCTGCTCGCGGGATGGCCGTGTATTCAAAAGGTACTGAAGTCATTGGTACTATTTACATGAATAAATACGGTTACGCCCCACTTACAGCCGTGGTAGACATCCCTTCTCAACGTGTACTGACAGACGTTAATGTCACTGTGCTAGCTAAAGGTGATAACGGAGTAGATATTCACTATAAAGTGAGCCCTCAAGAGCTGCTACAGCACTCTGGCATTCCAGTATTTGGGCTTTACGCTGATTACCAAAACAAAGTACAAATTGACTGGAAAGAAGGTGGTAAACAACAATCTCACGTGTTCAATATGCGCACTGGTGGCGTTAAGTTTACCCCCGCAGCCAATGCAAGGTCGTCTTCCTTACAAGGCGAAGTAAAAATTAAAGCAACTGATAAATTCAAAGACCGCCTTTATTTAGTTGATGGCTTTGGTGATGGTGCCCAACGCTCTGTTATCGCTCATAACAACCCATCAGCAAACGGTGCTGGCCTATGGGATCGCTCTCCCACACTGAGCATGTATGACACCAATGGTGACCTGCGCTGGTACATGGATTACCAAGCATTTCGCGATGCAAACCACTACCGTAAAACAGGCTATGTGATGGGCATTAAACAAGTCGGTAAAGACTTAGTTTGGGGCGCAGGTCAGGCATACCACCGCATGAGCCTAATGGGTGAACATGTATTCTCACGTGACTTACCAGGCAATTACGCTGATTTTTCGCATGATATCCACCATCGCGACAACGGCAATATGATTATTCGAGTCGCCAAAAAAGATTACAAAAACACCTTCAATGATTTGGTGACGACAGTGCGTGACCACATCATTGAAGTTGACCCGAACGGTAAGCTAGTGCACGAATGGGACCTCAATAAAATTCTTGATCCATTCAGAGATATCACTCTTAAAGGGCTAGATATGGGCGCAGTGTGCTTAAACGTTGACGCTGATCATCAAGGTGAAGTTGCTTCTGCTGAACAACTTAAAAATGCTCCTTATGGTGACGTACCAGGGGTTGGCGCTGGCCGTAACTGGGCGCACATTAACTCTGTTACTTACGATGAAAACGATGACAGTATTATCATCTCTTCACGCCATCAGTCGGCCAATATAAAAATTGGTAAAGATAATGAAGTTAAATGGATTTTAAGTGCGCGAGGCGGCTGGAAAGGCGACCTAGCTAAAAAAGTACTGCAACCTATCGATAGCAAAGGTCGCAAGATTGAGTGTACAGAACAAGGCAAGTGCCCAGATCCAGACACCTTTGACTTTACTTGGACTCAGCATACAGCCTACATAGGTAAAGACTCTGGCAAGCGTAACTTTAACCTGTTTGTGCTTGATAATGGTGACGGCCGCTTCAATGAACAACCTGCACTTCCTTCAATGAAATATACCCGTGCAGTTGAATACGTTATTGACCAGAAAAACATGACGGTTAAGCAAGTATGGCAATACGGTAAAGAACGTGGTTACGAGTTTTATTCTCCGGTGACGTCTATCACTCAATACTACCCAGATAAAGACTCTAACTTAGTGGCATCAATGAGCACGGGTCTTTATGCCGGTAAGACCATTGGTAAGATCCTTGAATTTGAACATGGCGACGACAAGCCATCAGTAGAAATTTGGGTACACGGTATGGCTCCTGGCGCACCGGGATATCGCGCCACCATCATCACACCGCATTTTGATCAGTAGAAAATAGAAGATGCCACCTAAAACTTAGGTGGCTTTTTTTGAGGGAAAAACATGAAACTAAACTACTTAGCAATCGCGTGCCTTATCGCTTCGGCTTCTCCGCTTACCGTACTTGCAGAATCTTTTAATAATAATTTTTACGGTGAAGCCCAAGGCCAGTCAACATGGCAAACCGGCAAAGACTACCAAACCGAGGTTCAACAACTTAAAGCCGGCTTGTCTGGCTTATATAAAACCGACAACCTAAAAGTAAAATACGACGCTGAAGCCCAGTACTCAGACAACTTTAGTGACCGTGGGTATGATGATATTGAAGTTACCATTGCCCGCGCTATCTTTCTAACCAATTACGGCGCGGTAGTTGTCGGTAAAGGGTATTCCGGCGTTTACAGCGAAATTTACCAGCGCGTTGATATTCACCAATCCAACAATGCAGAGCTGGCCAGTTCAAATAAAATGTTGTGGGATCAAGTAACCTACACCGACAACATTTTTGCCTACGCTACGCCGAAGTTTGACTTAGCCAGCGGTAAAATTAAGTTCGTTGCAGCTATCGTGTCATTAAAAAATGATAACGGATCCGATGGCGATGTTCTGTCAGCGCGTATTGTTTACAACTCAAGCTCATTTAACACCAGTGCCGGCTATGTTCGCGTTGATAAAAGCTACCCCGCCGTCGACAAAGAAAATGACTATGAGCGTTTCTCTATTGGCGCCGATTACCAGCTTGGCAATGTTACTGTGGCAGGCCTAGTGGAATTGAACGAGCATGCATTTTCTAAAAACGAGAACACCTATGTTGGTGCGGTAAAATATCGACTCAACGACTTTGATTTTGGCGTGTCGTACCAACACAAAACCTATACCGACGAATGGAAAGATGACAGCCAAGCATTATTAATTGGCAGTGTTAACTACAACTATAGTAAGGCATTATCGTTTTTTGTTGAGGCATCTTTCTTTGATGATGCGCCAATAACTTACGGCGACACTTACTGTGAAGACACAGTCAATATTGGGTTTAATTTTAAGATCTAACGAAATATACGGCTCAACAAGCTAACAGTAGCCACTTTAATTACATCTAAAAAGTGGTTACTGTTCACTAGGTTTCTCGCGAGCACGAGAGTGGCAAGCTATACCTCACACCACTTAGCCCCTATAATACGTACATCTTGCAGTTTCCACTGCGCACTAAACTTTCGGACACCTCCATGTTAAGTTACCGTCACGGCTACCACGCTGGCAATTATGCCGATGTACTGAAACACGCCATACTGCTACAAGTGCTTAAATTAATGCATAAAAAAGACAAGCCTATGGCCTACATTGACAGTCATGCAGGCGCAGGTGGATATGCTCTTACCGATGCATTTTCAAAAAAAACCGGTGAGTATTTAGACGGTGTAGCCAGACTATGGGACCGCAGTGATTTACCCGAGTCATTAGCGCAGTACATTAACGATGTCGCGCATTTCAACCAAGGTAAAAAAGATCTTGAGTTTTACCCGGGCTCGCCAGCCTTTGTTGACATGAATATGCGCCAAAAAGACCGCATGGTGCTACATGAACTTCATGGCACTGACTTTGCCACGCTTGACGAGCAATTTTCTGGCGACAGACAAGTAAAAGTCATTAACGGTGATGGCCTTAAAGGCTTAATTGGTGCAGTACCACCACTAGAGCGCCGAGGCGTGATTTTAGTTGACCCTAGTTACGAAATTAAAACCGATTACCAAGATGTAGCCAAAGCCATTATTAAAGCGCATAAGCGCTTTTCTACTGGGGTGTTTATGTTGTGGTATCCGGTGGTTGATCGCGCGCAAACCGAAGGCATGCTTAAGCTATTGGCTGAAAGTGGCATTAAAAACCAACTTCGTATTGAGCAATCAATCAAGCCCGACAGTGATGAGTTTGGCATGACAGCGGCTGGGCTATGGATCATCAACCCACCTTGGAAGCTCGACACCATTGCCAAAGAAATGCTCGACTACCTTGAAAGACGCATTGGCCACAATGGTGGCAAAACGGTTGTTAAACAAGAAGTTCCAGAGTAAAATTTCGCGGCTTACTCCGTGTTCAATATGTATTAAAAGCCCCGCTATACTTTAGCAGGGCTTTTTTGTTTCAGGTATTTATTACCTAAAGAAGGTGCCGGTCGCGCCTGGAAAAACCACCGGGCTAACATTGCCATTGTTACTCACGCTCGCCACGCCAAAAACATAATTGTCGATCACCATATTATCTAGCTGGTAAGTATTTACCAAACCAACATATCGACTGTGGGTCCACTCTGGTTCGGTGGTCAAACGCCAATAAACCCGATATCCCACGACATCTTTTTGCGCCGCATCTTGCCAAGTTAGCGTGGTATTAGCAGACACTTTACCTGCAATAGCCACTCCCATTGGCGGCGCGGGAGCCCATGCCATAGAGGCTAAACTAATTGCGTTTAATGCGGTTAATTTGGCATTAAACTCAAAATCCACGCCTTCAATCACATCACCATAAGCAACACCATTTTCAACTCGAATATCTTGATGCTGGCGGTTGTAGTTTTCGTTGGTTTCCATGATACGTACTGCCGGCAAACCAGCTTTATTAAATGGCAGGTGATGACCACCACGACCAAAGCGGTCGAGACGGTAGACCAGCATGACATTTAAATTTGTCATGTATTGATCGGACAAGCTTTTAATTTTTCGGGCAAGATTACGCGAGGCCGAATCATTTTCGCCACCACTAAAATAACGCTCTTTAGCTTCGGCTGCGGTTTCTGCAATCCGCACTCCTTCAGAAAACACCCTAACTGAGTGGTTGTCTATCACGCCGTTAATGCCGGATATATTGCCTATCATGTCATTATTTAGCACCGCCTGAACGCGCCAGCCTTTGTCTTTGGCATATTGCGCGAGGGTGGTACCGCCATAAAGCCCCTGCTCCTCACCTGATAGCGCAGCGTAAACAATGGTGCCATTAAATTGATACTGAGACAGTACTCGCGCAGCCTCTATCGCTCCAGCAACACCCGACGCGTTATCGTTAGCCCCTGGCGAAATCGAAGTGGCATTCATTACATCAGTTACGCGCGAGTCTATATCGCCGCTCATCATCACCACGCGCTGCGGATCATGGCTACCGCGCTGAATAGCAATGACATTCACCACTTCAGTCGGCTCCGGTATGCGCTTACCCGTCACAGTATCGCCCAGTGTAATGACCTCTAAACAACCACCACACTGCTTGGATATCTGTTCAAACTCAGCGGCTATCCAGCGCCTAGCAGCGCCAATACCTTGGGTGTCTGATTGTGTTTCAGATAAAGTGTGCCGCGTACCAAAACCAACGAGCTTTTCAACGTGACTACGAAGCTGGCTTGCACTGGGCGCTGTGGCTATTGAATATAAACGTAGGTCTTCTTCAGATGGCGCAGTGTTGACGGCACTGGCCGAGCAAGTGGATGCCATAAGCGATAAGGCAAACGCAGAAAAAGTAGCAGGTAGAGTATTCATAAGATTAGGCTTTTGCTGTTATTTTACGCTCCACTTTAGCAAAACTAAGCCGTTAGCGGACAATAAAACCCGCTTCAATTGTTAGTAGGTATGTCGAGTTTTACGCAGTGGCTTTGCGTAACAACACCTCGCAATAAAACCTAAAGTAGTGCGACTTATTTGACGTAATCACTAGCCTCAACAGTGGTCTTTATCGCTTGGTCAGTTTCATATAGTGGCATGGCTTTTATACCTGCTAACATTGCAACAATAGAGCCGGGAAAAACCGCCACCGCCGCGTTAAGCTCTACCATCGAGTGATTATAATAACGCTGCATCGCCGTGAGCTGTACGCCAACCTCATGGTAGGTTTGCATAGCTTGCAACATTGCACTGTCGGCGCGTAAGTGAGGGTGAATTTCAGCTTCACTCATTAACTGTGACACTTTTTCATTCAACAATATTGAGGCTGCCAAATGCGCTTGAACGGCGCCTGGTTCAGTATCATCATAATCACCTGCCACTCGCGTATTAAGGTCATTAATTTCAGCAATAAAAGACGCTTCTGCAGCCATGAACGGCTCGACGCTGGCCACAATGCTTGGCACTAAATGGCTGCGTTTAGCGAGCTGCGCATCGATACTCGATAACGCTTCTCGGCCCGTATTTCTTTTTTTAATTAGGCTGACAATCCAAAGGCAAACAACGATGATAAACAGCCCTGAGCCCAACAAAATACCTTGCATTAACGATTCCTATTTATGATCAATTGCACGCAGAGATACAGAGGTATCGGTCGACGAATAGCGCAACGGTTTTAAACTGCAGCGTCACTGACAAAATAATAAATGACACAAAAACATTGTTCACTGTTACTCATTTAACTGCCAAAATCCAGCCGTGATAATCTGTTGTTTCAACTATTAATTGGTGTAAAAAACCGCACATTTCATTAACTTAGGGCAAATTCGATAAATTAACCACTTTAAACCTTAATAAATCATGAGTTTAAATAAAAAAACCATTTAAAGCCCACTTATAAACCCACACGAACAATTTACGAGTAGATAACTTTTTTATTCACTTTATTTTCAATAACTAACACAAAAACCGCGTGGTTATTTTATGCGCTAATTACAAGTTAGCCTAATGCGATTAAGGCTAAATACCTGGTTAAACATGCTGCAACAGCAGCTTGCGCCTCTAACGAGCTATATCATTCAAAACATCAACTTAACTTATCAATTGCACCGCTACTCAATTCAATACCCATTTCAATATTCGCGACTATAATTAAGATCTATCAAGTATTATTACTTTGATAGCCTACCTCTTTCGACTCATCCCAGATGGGTCTTTTTTTTTGCTTTTCCTCTTCGATACCGCATTAATCATGCTCTACCACCCACCATAACTTGCGACACAAGCGCGCAGGGCATGCTAAACAAACCATACTTAAGATTTTGTTATATAATAACAATGTTCAGCTCTGATACAGCAAACATGGGTTATATTTATTTTATTCCTACTGGATACCCTAGATATATTTTTGGACTCATCCCTAACTGAGTCCATTTTTTTTGCCTGCTATTTGCCTCAACTTTTATTGCTTGGCTAACTTGCTAACGATCCCCACGCAACTGTGCACGCTATTTACTTTGCTAAATAGCAAAAAGCCCAGCAGAGGCTGGGCTTTATTTCACATTTATATGATTATTGCTTGGCAGCTTTCTGCGCAGCCTTGGCCTCTCTAGCAATATTGCGTTCGCGCTTACTAAACAAACGTTCAACCACCACGAAGAATATTGGAATAAAGAAAATACCCAAGAAAGTTGATGTCATCATGCCACCAAGTACCGCTGTACCAATCGCATTTTGACCACCAGAACCTACGCCACTACTGATAGCAAGCGGAACCACACCCAAGCCAAATGCCAGCGACGTCATCAAAATAGGACGTAACCGCACTCGAACCGCGTGTAATGTTGCTTCAGCCAGCCCAGCACCTTTGTCGTAATACTCTTTCGCGAATTCAACAATCAAAATCGCATTCTTAGTTGCTAATCCCACAGTGGTTAATAGCCCCACCTGGAAAAATACATCATTAGGTAAACCACGTGAGCTCATCGCAATAAGCGCACCAATAACACCAAGTGGGATCACCAAAATAACCGAGAACGGTATGGTCCAGCTCTCATATAAAGCAGCAAGAACCAAAAATACGACCATCACAGACAATGCGTACAGCATGGGTGCTTGGTTACCAGACAAGCGTTCTTCATAAGACATGCCATTCCACTCGACACCAAATCCTGGCGGGAGCTTCTTAACCAAGTCTTCCATGATATTCATGCCTTCACCGGTACTAAAGCCTTTAATCACGCCACCTTGAATATTCATCGCAGATAAGCCGTTAAAGCGCTCTAAACGTGGCGAACCATACTCCCAAGTCCCGGTAGAAAATGCCGAGAAAGGAACCATTTCGCCATTTTGGTTACGCACAAACCATTTGTCGATATCTTCAGGCTGCATGCGATACTCAGCTTCACCTTGCACGTAAACTTTTTTCACCCGGCCGCGATCGATAAAGTCATTGACATAACTACCACCCCAAGCTGTAGCCAGTACGCTATTAACCGCACTGATATCTACGCCAAGTGCGCGCATTTTTGCATGGTCCATGTGTAACTGGTACAGCGGTGCATCATTTTGCCCATTAGGACGAACGCCCATTAGGTTCGGGTTTTGCGAAGCCATACCCAGCAACATATTGCGGGCTTCGGTCAGCTTTTCATGCCCTTGGCCATTTTTATCTTGCAGGTAAAGATCAAAACCATTAGCAACACCTAGCTCAATAACTGCTGGCGGCACAAACGGAAACACCATTGCCTCTTTTATTTGCATAAACCGGCCCATGGCACGCCCAGCAATTGACTGCACATCTTGCCCAGGGTTTTGGCGCTCAGACCAATCTTTAAGACCAACAAACGCCAGCCCCATATTTTGTCCTGCACCAGCAAAACTATAGCCAGAAACCGTGAAGACACCCTTTACGTTGTCAGCTTCATTGTTCAAGTAAAAGTCTGTAACTTGATTCAACAACTCAGTGGTGGCTTCTTTGGCTGAGTTCGCCGGTAACATGGCCTGTGTTAACAATACGCCTTGGTCTTCATCCGGTAAAAACGCCGTTGGCATACGCAAGAACATCCAACACGTTGCCACACCAATGGCAAGAAACACCACCATTGTGCGGCCAGCGCGTTTGATCATCGCCGCCACGCTTGATTCGTAACGCGAGGTAAATGCATCAAACTTACGATTAAACCAACCGAAGAACCCTGTTTTAATGTGGCTCTCACCTTTAGCAATCGGTTTTAACATGGTGGCACAAAGTGCTGGCGTTAAGATGATCGCAACAAAAACAGACAGTGCCATTGCAGATACGATGGTGACAGAGAATTGGCGATAAATTTCCCCAGTAGAGCCAGACATAAAGGCCATAGGGACAAATACTGCTGACAAGGTCAAACCAATACCGACTAACGCGCCCGTAATTTGGTCCATCGACTTTTTCGTCGCCTCTAAAGGACTTAAGCCCTCTTCTTGCATTACACGTTCAACGTTTTCCACCACCACAATCGCGTCATCAACCAATAGGCCAATCGCGAGCACCATTGCAAACATGGTTAAGGTGTTAATAGAGAAACCGGCAAACGACAACACAGCAAATGTACCAAGCAATACCACCGGCACCGCAATCGTTGGGATCAAGGTTGCGCGGAAGTTTTGCAAGAACAGGTACATAATCAAGAAAACAAGCACAACGGCTTCAAACAATGTCGCCACTACACCTTCAATTGATTTTTGAACAAATGGAGTGGTGTCGAACGGATAAACAACTTCAAGCCCTTTAGGGAAAAAGGGTTTAAGCTCTTCAATTTTAGCGCGAGCAGCGGCAGATGTAGCCAGTGCATTAGCGCCAGTAGCCATTTGAATGGCAATACCCGCTGCCGGTTTACCATTGTAAAAGGCTTCAACCAAGTAACTTTCAGACCCAAGCTCAACACGAGCGACATCTTCAAGCTTAACAACCGCACCAGTTGAATCTGCTTTGACGATAATTTGCTTGAACTGCTCTGGGTTTTTCAAACGACTTTGCGCTGATACCGTTGCATTTAATTGCTGGCCTGCAACCGATGGCGAGCCACCTAACTGACCAGCAGACACTTGCGCATTTTGGGTTTGAATTGCAGCAATAACGTCCTGGCTGGTTAAGCTGTATTGAGTCAACTTAAGTGGATCGAGCCAAATACGCATTGCGTACTGCGCACCAAACAACTGAATCGACCCCACACCGGCAACGCGGCTCATTGGGTCTTGAATATTCGCACCGACATAATCGGCAATGTCCGTTTTAGTAAACGACTCATCATTAGAAACAAACGCCATCAACATCAAGACGCCAGCGCTTGACTTAGAAACGCTTACCCCAAGTGCTTGAACTTCTTGCGGTAACAATGGCATTGCCAGTTGTAACTTGTTTTGCACCTGTACTTGAGCGGTATCGGGGTTTGTTTCAGCACTAAAGGTTAAGGTAATTTTAGTGTTACCAAAACTATCACTGGTTGACGCCATATAGCGCAGGTTATCAATACCAGTCATGCGTTGCTCAATTACCTGCGTAACTGAGTCTTCCATGGTCTTGGCTGATGCACCTGGGTAGGTAGCACTAATGACCACCGATGGAGGCGCAATATTGGGATACTGTGACACTGGCAAATTGAGGATAGACAACACCCCAGCCATCATCACGATAATGGCGATCACCCAAGCAAAAATAGGGCGATCGATAAAGAAACGTGCCATAACTCTGCCCTACTTATGTTGTTGTGGTTGAGGTTTTTGATCCGCCATAAGAGGACCCGCCTTAACCGGTGCCCCAGGACGAATTTTTTGTAGACCTTCAACAATAAGTTCATCGCCCACTTTCAAGCCGTCAACGATACGCCATTGATGATCAATCGCTTCAGCTGTTGTCACCACGCGTGGAGCAACTTTGCCGTCATCAATCACCATCGCAACCGCTTGACCTTTCGAGTTACGCGTAATGGCACGTTGCGGAACCAAAATCGCCTCAGGGTCGGTACCCGTATTGAGGATTGCTCGAACGTACATGCCTGGTAATAACACCCCGTCAGGGTTAGGGAACTCAGCGCGAAGGGTAATAGAACCCGTGCTTTCATCAACACTCACTTCAGCAAATTGCAACTTACCGGTTTGGTCATAAGTTGAACCATCTTCCAGAATTAGCTGTACCGAAGCATCATCAGCGGCTTTTAACTGCCCCTGTTTCAACTTGGTTTTTAAGCGCAATAGCTGGGCACTTGACTGAGAAATCTCAATGTTAATCGGGTCAAGTTGTTGAATTGTAGCCAATGTTTGCGCTTGCCCTGCAGCAACTAATGCACCTGGCGTTACGCTTGACTTGCCAATGCGACCTGAAATAGGCGCACGAACCTCGGTGTACTCAAGGCTGATATTGGCGGTATAAATGGCAGCTTCTGCGACCTTAACCTGTGCTTTAGCAGCGAGATATGAGGCGTTGGCCAGATCATAGTCTTGCTCACTGATTGACTTTTCTTCAACCAATTTTTTATAGCGTTTAGCGGTAGCTTCAGTAGACGCAAGATTAGCTTTAGCGCTCTCAAGGTTGGCCTTAGCACTTAGCAATGCGGCTTTATAAGTCGCTGAGTCAATCTGATATAAAGACTGACCTTGCTTTACATCTTTACCCTCAACAAAACCGCGATTCATGATAATACCGCTAACCTGAGGGCGAACCTCAGCTTCTAAGTAGGCTTTACTGCGCCCAGGTAGTTCTACAGAAAGAGACTGCGGTTTAGCGGCAACTGTCATCGAACCAACGACCATTGGTCCACTTGGCCCACTCGGTTTTTGTCCGCCTTGCTCTGCAGGCTGTCCACAACCCGAAACCCATAGCGCCACACTTAAAACAGAGGCAATCTTCATTATTTGCCGCATTGATAACTCCTATAAATACCAACTGCTAGGTGTATGTTTACAAGCAAAAAATGCTCAAAAACTTATCTCTAGATGCATAAATTCGTTGTCAAAAATCTTAGCCCGCATTTATCTCACACGCGCAAGCTGTCAACAAGTAAATATACGGGTAATTTGTAAGTTAGTGAGTACCAACGCATACATATTGATACATATGTTTAACCTGCGTAAACAGTGATATAGCCAACCCATTTTGCATTAACTGACAGTGCAACAATTCATTAGCCAAGCCGGTAAACACCAACATTTAACTAACAAAAAAAAGATTGGAGGGAAAAGGGAATTAAATGCGGTTATCACCCACACTACAGGCTAAGATTCGGCTAATATCCGCTAAGCTGCGACCCGACTCTTGCTGCCAGTAATGAAATGCAGCTTGAGCTTGCTGTAGCCCTGCTTTAGAAGAAAAGCCATAGTCAACAAGATGATGCGCCTTAAGGTATCCTTGCACATCACTCGTTAGTAAGAAGGTATCTTTACCGATAGCGCGTAAAAAGTAGGGCCCGGTGTTACCACCTAAGCGATTGCCTTTACGCTTTAGCGCGCTCCATAAGCCGGTAATATCATCGGTTGGCCAATTTCCGACAAACTCGGCAAAACTACCATGCTCATGGGCCAGCTCATTAACCATTTGGGCGTTATCGTAAATCGCCATGGTTTTTTTTAAATGCCGAATCAAATTTGCGTCACTCGCGCGATCATGCAATTGCTCAGGTGACAGCATTAACACTTTAAACGGTTCAAAACCAAAGAAAGCCTTTTCGTAGGCAGGCCATTTAGCTTCAACGATTCGCCACACAAAACCACTTTGGAACACTTTTTTACTCATTTCAGACAACAGTTGCGCGTCGCTATATTGCCCTATTTGATCATCAGACAGACTTTTGGTCATCAGCATCTCTAAGCCTACACTGCCGCCTTTACGCTCGGCGGCGCGCTCATAAATAGCGGAAAACGTTTCAATACGGCTCATGTTGGTTCCTTAAGTCACCGGGCACTAGCGACCATTGCAGTGTAGAGGGCTGCTCAATCGTATGCCGTTACTACTAGCTAGGCAACATTGTAATGCTGGTCAATTAAGCGGTAAGCCATACTAAAAAATTACTAACTGCGATACAAAAGCAGCATTATTGACGACCTATAAACGCCCGCATTATGTTACCAACGCCAACCACAAGCCCACTAGTAGCAAAGCTTACAGGCAATTTGCAGGTATAAATATCGCTACATTTGCCTTATAACCTTATGAGCTATATTACTTTATTTATTAGATGCAGCGCACATAACGTAAATACTGCCTTCATCGTACATTGTGAGTCCTGATTTTAGCTACTAGAGTTAATCTTACTATTACTACAGGAATTTTTGACGACCATGGATCTGTATTACCATCCACTGTCACGACAATCACAAAAAGCTCTCATTGCGCTATATGAAAAACAAGCGCACTTTTATCCTCATGTTGTCGATTTAACAGACCCCTATGCAAGACGTGAATATCAACGAATAGACGCCAGCGGCCTACTACCGCTACTAAGAATTGACTCAGGTGAAGTGATCCCCGATGCCACCATTATCATCGAGTATATTGACGCAAATATTGAGCAAGGAACGAAGCTGATCCCACAGCAACCGCAAGACGCTTTGCAAGTAAGAATGTATGACAGGCTAAGTGATACACGCTTAGATAGCGTGATCGACAATTGGGTCATTGCAAAGCGCCAAAGGCTGAGTAACCAAATAAAACTCAAACAGCTCGAAAACGAACTGCTTACCACCTTAGATAATTTCGACCGACGCCTTGCCACCCAACACTGGCTCTGTGGCGACAGTTTTAGCTTGGCCGACTGCGCTACCATTCCGTGTTTACTGGCATTAGAAACCGAGTTTAATCTACTCGACTACGAACATATTGGTCGCTATTGGATCCAGGCTAAACTGCGCGGTGCGGTAAACCAAGTGCAAGAAGAGGTCGCTCTTGCGTTAACGCAAAACAATAAGCAGCAAGGGTTATAACGTTTGGTTTTGTGCCTTTTTTAGCTTTAAAAAGCTTTTCCATTTAGCGATTTCAACCGGAATTTCTGGCGATGGGCCATCAAACTTGGCCTCCGCTAACATATCCGCAATTGGCACCACTTTTCTTTTACACACAAACACACCACGAATAAAAGCAATGCAGTGCAAACCACGATCACTGACAAAACGATGCTCGATGTAAAAGTACTTTTCATCCCATCCAACCATGCGGGTTTCGACAGAAAATTTAGCAAACGGTTTAATATCGCGAATATAGGTCATTTCAACCGCATTAACGATTGGCATCCAGCCCAGCGTCATAAAGCGTTTTAACACACCGACTTGCGACAGCATGTGAATACGCGCCAGATCCATAAATGCGGGGTAACGTGAATTTGTCAGGTGCAGGTTAGCGTCGCAATCAGACGGCAACACCCGATAGCGAAGCTTACTGGTATGCAACAGGCCTATTTTTTTAGCTCGATTGATTCGCCAAGTAAGTAACCAAATAAGTCTAAAATAGAGATTCATTTACAACAGACCTTACAGCTTGATAATTTAGAGGCCTGAGGCTATCAGAGCTCATAACCGATAACAAGATGATAATCTATTCACAACCCACTAAAGCTAAAAGGCGCAACCAATAAACGCGCCACCAAGCTAAACATTACCTGTTGGGTTCAATTCGACTATGTAAGCACACGGTAGCAATGGCATTTTCACCAGGCTCGTAGTGCAACAGCTTTACCGACGCAATAAAAAAGGCGCTATTAGCGCCTTTAAAATGTCAAACAAGCTTAAACATTAACCGTTAATGCCACTATGCCTTAACAAAGCGTCGGTTTTTGGCTCGCGGCCACGGAAACGTTTAAACAGCGTCATAGGTTCTTCACTGCCACCCATTTCCAAAATATTTTCAAGGAAACGTTGACCGGTTTCAGCGTTAAAAATGCCCTGCTCTTCAAATAACGAAAACGCATCGGCCGACAACACTTCAGCCCATTTGTAGCTGTAGTAACCTGCAGCGTAACCACCAGCAAAGATATGTGCAAAACCATGTTGGAACCGATTAAAGTCAGGTGTTTTAACCACCGCTACCAAGTTACGAACTTCATCTAACTTGGCTTGAATTTGCGCCCCAACGGCTGGGTCAAACTCTAAATGCATTTTAAAATCAAACAGCGAAAACTCGAGCTGACGCAGCATCATCATGCCAGACTGAAAGTTTTTAGCCGCTAACATTTTGTCTAGCAATGCTTTAGGTAACGGTTCGCCGGTTTCAAAGTGTCCCGAAATCTCAGCCAGCGCCTCTTCTTCAAAACACCAGTTTTCCATAAACTGACTCGGCAACTCAACAGCATCCCACGGCACACCGCTGATCCCCGATACACCGCCGACGTCAATTTTAGTCAACATGTGGTGAATACCATGGCCAAACTCATGGAACAACGTGGTCACTTCGTCGTGAGTAAATAACGCCGGTTTACCTGCAACAGGCGCGTTAAAGTTACACGTTAAATAAGCTACTGGATCTTGCAAGCCTGCTGAGGTGGCGCGACGGGCGCGGCAATCGTCCATCCATGCGCCGCCACGTTTGCCTTCTCGCGCATACAAGTCGAGGTAAAAACTACCGCGATGTTCACCTTGGCTATCGGTTATATGGAAAAAGCGCACATCGTCATGCCAGCTATCAAACTCTTTTTGCTCTGTCACCGTTAGCCCAAATAAGCGCGAAACCGTATAAAACAGGCCAGATAATACTTTGTCTTCAGGAAAGTAAGGGCGCAGTAACTCTTGCGAGATCTCGTAACGATGTTGCTTTAACTTTTCGGCGTAAAAGCTTAAATCCCATGCGGCTAAATCGGTCGCGCCAAATTCTGTTGCTGCAAAGTCTTTCAACTCTTGCAGCTCAGTTGCGCCTTGCGCTTTAGAGCGGGCAGCCAGCTCGGTTAAAAAGGCCAGCACTTGCGCAGGTGTTTCCGCCATTTTAGTGGCAAGTGACTTGTCAGCGTAGCTATCAAAGCCCAGTAAATTAGCTAACTCATGGCGCAACGCTAAAATTTCATCCATCAGCGGGCCGTTATCAAATTTGCCAGCATTTGGCCCTTGATCTGATGCACGCGTGACAAAGGCGCGGTAGCATTCTTCACGTAATTCACGGTTGTCACTGTAGGTCATTACGGGTAAGTAAGATGGAAAATCTAATGTGAACAACCAGCCTTTTAGCTCTTTCGCTTCGGCCATAGCCGCGGCGGCCGCCACAGCAGACTCTGGCAAACCAGCTAACTGGGCTTCATCGGTGATCAATTTTGTCCACGCTTGAGTCGCATCCAGTAACTGATTTGAAAAACTGCTGGTGAGTTCAGACATACGCTTAACTAATTGACCATAACGCAGCTTATCGCTATCGCTTAACCCAATGCCCGACAGTTCGAAGTCGCGCAGGCTATTTTCAATCATTTTCTTTTGCGCTTGCGAATAATCGGCAAACTCAGCCGATGCAGCCAGTGATTTGTAGGCTTCGTACAAACCTTGGTGCTGACCCACAAAAGTGCCGTACTCCGACAATAGCGGTAAACAGGCATCATGCGCAGCGCGCCAAGCATCGTTGCTAACAACCGAATTCATGTGTGAAATCGGCGACCAAATTTTGCCGAGTTCATCATCGACATCATCCAAAGGGGCAACCAAATTATTCCAGGTGTAACCACCTTTATGCTGCAGCACTTGCTCGATAGTGGCGCGACAATTGGCGATACCTTGCTCAATAGCCGGCTGAATATGCTCAGGTTTAATACTTGAAAACGGTGGAAGTTTGGCGCTATTTAGTAAGGGGTTGCTCATGGTTGAGTCCTTAACATTCGATGCTGATAAATAAGAGATAAGGGCGAACACGACAATATTCAATGCACTGATAATAAAACTTAGCGTTCACGCTACATCTTGCCATTAAAAGTTCACGGTTTGATGAAAGTAAAACTTGACCGCTCACAACAGTTGCAGCGCAATCAGCGATTGCTTTAATAATTGAACGACGTGAACTGCACTATAATAGCTTTATCGTAAATGGCCTCATCGTAAAAATGGCTACCGCAATCAATTAACTTTAGCTGCAACGGATAGCAGCACTCGCCACAAAAAAGGACACGGAATGTTACCGACTCGACACCTGCGCACTTGCTGCGCGTTAATTCTATTAAGCCCCACCAGCTTAGCCAGCGACACTAAACCAGCAGCGCTACCTTTAGGCGTAGTACTGGACGATAAAGGCCAACCAATAGCGATACCAACCCAAGCAAACGGCGCGCTCAACTACACGCCGCCAGCAATTAAAACAAACACTCAGCCCCGTAAAGCTAGCTATTCAAAACCGACCAATAAACCGATAAAAAAAGCCAAACCAAAAAGCCGTAAACAGCAATTAGCCAGCCGGCAGACCATAGCCAACGACCCAGGCTGCCGCTGGCTTAACAGCCGAATGAGCGCATTAGAAAAACACCTAAGGCTTGGAGTTAATCACCGCAACCAGCACCAACAACAAGAGCTCAACATTAGGCAAAGCGAGTGGCAATGCCTAAAATGCGGCGCAGAAGGCCCCGCCCCAAGCGACCATAATCGCTGCCAACATCGACGGTAATACAACCCTGCAGAGACTAAGATAACCAATAGCCATTGAGGTGCAGCATAATATCGCCCTTACCTCGCGCATACGGCAAGGTCTTGAGTTTTCACTCGCCTACCCCAATGTAAGTGAGTTAGCACCAAACAAGCTGCTGGTTCAAATAAATAAATCACTCTACAATGGGCCAATACAATGGCGACAGCGGCTTACGCAACAGTTAATTTGCGCTAGGGCCGAGTAACCTAAACACAGCTCAACCCTTTTTAGTTTTCAGTCTGTAGATAACCTTTTGGAGATACACATGGCTCAACATTTTGATTATATCTGTCTTGGCGCAGGAAGCGGCGGCATTGCATCGGCTAACCGAGCGGGCATGCGTGGTGCAAAAGTTTTACTGATTGAAGCAAAAGAGCTTGGCGGCACCTGCGTAAATGTGGGGTGTGTGCCGAAAAAAGTGATGTGGTATGGCGCGCAAGTGGCCGAAGCCATGCATTTATACGCTAAAGATTACGGCTTTGACGTTACCGTAAACAACTTTGACTGGAGCACCCTAGTTGCGAGTCGCGAAGCTTACATTGACCGTATTCACGGTGCTTATGACCGTGGACTAGCCAGTAACAGCATTACCCTTGTTCGTGGCTATGGTCGCTTTGTTGATAGCCGCACTATAGAGGTTGATGGCGTACAGTACACTGCCGACAATATTCTTATCGCCACCGGTGGCGCTGCGACAATCCCGAATATACCGGGCGCCGAATACGGCATCGACTCTGACGGCTTTTTCGCCCTAAAAACACAACCAAAACGAGTAGCAGTGGTTGGTGCGGGATATATCGCAGTTGAAGTTGCCGGAGTGCTACACACCTTAGGCAGTGAAACACATTTATTTGTGCGTAAACATGCACCACTAAGAAGCTTTGACCCCATGCTCAGTGAAGCATTAGTCGACGCAATGGCCACTGACGGCCCAACCTTGCATACACACAGTACGCCAGAATCGGTCACCAAAAATGCCGACGGCAGCCTAACGCTAAAAATTGAAAATGGCGAAAGCTATGAGGTTGACTGCCTCATTTGGGCAATTGGACGCCAACCTTCAACTGCTAACATTGGCCTTGAAAACACCAACGTTGAGCTTGATGCAAAAGGCTATGTCATTACCGACGCCCAACAAAACACCACAGACAAAGGCATCTACTGCGTTGGTGACATAATGGCAGGCGGCGTTGAACTTACCCCCGTAGCGGTGAAAGCCGGACGCTTATTATCAGAGCGCTTATTTAACGGCATGACCGATGCGAAAATGGATTACGACTGCATTCCAACCGTGGTCTTTAGCCACCCGGCCATTGGTACCATGGGGCTGACGGAACCTGAAGCAAAAGCTAAATTTGGTGAAGACAACGTCACGGTGTACACCTCAGGCTTTACCTCCATGTACACCGCGGTAACTGCGCATCGTCAAGCATGCAAAATGAAACTAATCTGTGCCGGTGACAATCAAAAAGTGGTTGGCATTCATGGTATTGGTTTTGGTATGGACGAAATTTTACAAGGCTTTGGCGTAGCGATGAAAATGGGCGCAACCAAAGCTGATTTCGACGCCGTAGTTGCGATTCACCCTACTGGTGCCGAAGAGTTTGTTACCATGAAATAGCCATTTATGGCACGGCATATCAACTCACAAAAGCACAGCATTGGCTGTGCTTTTTTGTATACTCAGTTTACTGAAAGGCGCAGGTCGATTGAGGTAAAGCTGAAACTCTCAATTGATGAATTTCATTAAGGAAAGTATGACAAACGGATATGCAATAACGCCGCATTAAGGTACGACAAACATAGCGTGCCACACTGTGAGCGAAGCGAAACCGGCGCGGGCTGGAGTCACTCTTAAACGCTTTATTAGGTACCTGCCGTCAGCAATAATATAAACAAAAGAATACCTCCAAAGATAAACAAGCCAATATTAAACACTTGCCAGCCATTGTTAATCACTAGGGTTCTTCTTGGGCGTGGCATTTCAACCTCCAACTAAAACTTATCAAGCAAGCTTAGTCGGAGGGGAGAATTGTGCCATTTAATGATGGGTGTCTATGTATTTAAACTAAGGGGCAAATTAATGCTTGGCTATAATTTTGGAACGCAGTGACAAAAGCCAAGCTTTATTTGTCCCACTTTAGTTACTTGTTAGGTGTAGATTGACGCTTTAGTTTATTGAACGCGTGCAACCAGCAAAATATTAAAATACTTAAACGAAAAGCAAAAAATGCCCAAAATATAGTGGCGCTTTGGTTTAAATAATATTTAGAACCCTGCAGAGATGTATAACCTTGGTTTAAGTCAGCAAATAACCCGTACCCAATAAAAATTGTTACAAGTAACGCCAGTATAAAGTTTAATTTGACCTGATGTTTACTTCTCAACTTTCTCTACACCTAACGCCCACTTAAGGGGCAAAATAGAGTTGGCTAAAATAGGTGAACGGAGTGAACAAAACAGCCAACTTTATTTTGTCCCTCTTGAAGTTCTTGTTAGGCATTTACTCGATTGTAATCGCCGTACCATAAGCTATAACTTCAGTTGAATCTTGCATAAATTCTGAAGCGTCAAACCGCATACCAATGACTGCGTTTGCTCCAAGTTTTTTAGCATCTTCAACCATCATATCGTATGCTTGCTGACGAGTTTGTTCACATGCTTCTGTATAAGCATCGTTTTTACCGCCGAGGGTGAAGGCTCCTTTAAAGCCCTGCTTAATTGTTGGCTGTCTGACTACGACCCCCTTTGCAATCCCATGATACTCAAGGATGTTTTTTTGTGAAATTTCATTACTAGTTACTACTATCACCTAATTCTCCATAATGTGATTTTTGATTAATGCCTAACGCCTTACTAAGAGGCAAATAATAGTTGGTTAAAATAAGCGACGAAGGCGCAAAAACCAACTGTTATTTGACCTTTTGAGTGACTTGTTAGTTTACAATTACACCAATACTAATGAAAAAACACTAAGCCAAATTAGCTGAAAGCCATATGAAATACGCTGATGGATGCCAGGATTGCTTTGGGATTTTACTGCTTTAGCCATTGCGAAAAGATAATAAACAGCAGCGACAACAGAAACCAATGAAAAAATACGGAAATATAATGGGATAATTTCAGTTGTTGGACTTATAGCAATTAATATTGGTGCTACAACTAATGAGAGCAACATGATAAAACCTGCCCAAGAATGTACCTTACAATTAAAAGTTGGATTCTTAGTAAATGGATCGGCGTCCATTGGGAAGTAACCTGCGACCCATGTACCGACACCATGAGCTATAACTAACCAACCCGCAACATTCACTAAAGTTGAAACATTTGATAGTTGAGCCAGATACCAGCCGAAAAAGCAAAATAGAAAACCAAGAGGATAATTATTAATTAAAGGAGACAGTTTTTCAGTTGGGCTACCAGTCGCACCTAACTCACTACAAAATTGCTTAGAATGGCTGTAACCAGCATAAAACCTACTTGCTACATAAACACCAATGAAAATCCAGATTGTTGCAATTAATCCTGAATAGACCGCAATACTCTCAAACACCACCAAACTCCCTTTGTAAACTAACGCCCAAATAAGGGGCTGATTAATAGTTGGCTAAAATGTGAAGCGGAGCGAAACCTAGCCAACTGTTAACAGTCCCGCTTAATTTTCTTGTTAGGTTACTGTTTACCTATACGCCTGATTATTAGAGGAATTAAAAGCATAGCTGAGGTTAAACCAACTATAAATGGCTCGTAATTACCACTTGGGTCATTGAACCACATCCCAGCCACAAATAAGGATATAGCAAGAAAGATAAACTCTACAGTCCAAAGAGTTTTTTCCGCTGGAGATTTGGTGGTATTTAGTTTTAAATCTAATGTTTTGGTATTGAGGTTATTTTGAAATATGGCCAAACTATTTGCCATTTCAGCTTCTACATCAGGAAGCATCCTTTCAAATAGTTGTGGTTTACCAGCCAACTCAGCACTCTTTTTTAGTTTGGCTGTTGTTTCAATTTTGAATTGTTTCTGTGCCTCATGTGCTAATTTCGAAACATCTTCTTCTAATGATGAGTAATATTTAAGGTTTAATACATCAATGTAAGAAAGGATTTCTGAATATATTTTTGCAGTTAATTCAGCAATAATATCCATGGTTTCTTTTATTGTATTTCCAGAACGAAGCAAACCATGAGCAGCATGTTTTTTTAGCATGAGATCGAACTTATCCTCTAACATAGAGTTTGAATCAATTAAAATTAATTTAATTTTTTCTTCGAAGTTTTGTTTAAAGTCGATTTTCATACAGAACCTATTGAAAGTAACCTAACGCCTAAATAACAGGCTAAAAATAGTGGGCTAAAATGGAGCGAAGCGAACAGCCCGCTGTTTTTAGTCCTTGTTGATTTTCTTGTTAGCTACCGATTAACTATTTTTATTTTACCGATAACATCATTATCTGTAATTGTATGCTTTATGCCTTTATATGGGCTTTCTTCCGACAGTTCCCAGATGAAGCTTGAAAAATTAACCATTACAGTTTTTGAGTAAGTTAATATATCGTGTGATTGTTTTTCATCGTTCGATTGACCAAAGAACTCTTTCAACTTTTGATCAAATTTATCAAATGACTCTAATGTATTTCGTTCAAGTTTTATTGCTTCTGGGTTTAATGGTATTGGTGCAACAATTTTAGGAAGTAACTTTCCTTCGTTCAAAACAGATAAACACTTGCCAGCCATTGTTAATCAATAACATAACGACCTTTAAAACAAACAGCAATGCACGAGTGACCTTTCGTTTGATACAAAACAATATTTGGCATGCTGATTGTGGATTTCTAGCTAAAGCAGCGCTTTAAAAGGCCAAAATGGTGAATTTTAGGCGCGTGCTGTTAACTCTGTTCCTTGACTGAGTTTGATTGTGGTGTTGAAGTTTGGATGGCGAGTAGAGTTTACTCTAGCGGCAAGTGCTGACAGCTTTTTGCAAAATGCCGTCGGCGTTTTTCAAGGTGTTCTGAGTAGCGACTGAGCTCTTGCAATGTGCCTACTGGGCCATGAAATAGATGACCAAATTCAGCAACAATTTTGACCCAGTTAGCTGTTGGGATATTCAATCGATTAAGGATGCTTTCGGCATTGGCAGATATTGCGCCGCGCTTATCATCACGAATGATTCTGCCTGTTTCATCAACCAATTCAAGGTAATCGCTAAGCATAAACGCAATACCCTTTGGTTGGTGTTCGCGCTCGTGACCAATAAAGGGTAACAGCGTTTTTGGTTGTTCACCTTTAAGGGCTGCGGTAACTCTTAACTTGAGGCTGGTGTAGTCTGATTGCTCTGGCGTATCAGCCATTTTAGCTCTAATTGGGTTAAGTTCGACGTAAGTCATACAAGCCAGAACGGCGGCTTCATCGAGTAAGGCTTGGGATTTGAATCGTCCTTCCCAAAAGTGTCCGGTGCAGTTGTCCTCAATATTGGCTTGCCGTGCAATAGGCTCATTTAGGCAGCGCATAAACCATGAAATATCACTAAGACGTGAGCGGTAAATCGCTATTTGATGCTTTAACTGCGCAACTAAGTGCTCGTCAATCACTTCACCTTTGGCAAATTTTTGCGTCAGAGCAGTACCGTTAAAACACTGATGCCATTGCATAACAACGTCTCTGTCAGACCATTGATTTGCTTTATCTATGTCGATAAACAGCACTACATGCAGATGGTTGCTCATCACAGCATAAGCGGCAACATCTATCGCAAACACCTCAGTCAATTTTAGTATTTGGGTTTCAACCCAGCCTCGGCGATGGTCATAATTCTTGCCTGTGTATTCGTCGTCACCACACAAAAATGCGCGCCGAACGACTCGGCTGCAGCAATGGTAATAAGGTGTGTCTTCAAGACTCACTAGAGTTCTTCTTGGGCGTGGCATTTCAACCTCCAACTAAAACTTATCAAGCAAGCTTAGTCGGAGGGGAGAATTGTGCCATTTAATGATGGGTGTCTAAGTATTTTTTCCTGCCATTTAATGATGGGTGTCTAAGTATTTTCACTGGGCTTCGTTGAAAAAGTCCTCGCGAAGCAATGAATTTACTCTTCGTTTATTTAAACGATAATTGCCGATTAGCACGAATCCTAAAATGAATAGAATTAAGTAAATTCCATACAACATCCATTTTATTTGTTGAATATCATCAGCCATCGATTAACTCCATACTCCAAGGGCTTATAACGCCCGACTAAGAGGCGCAAAATGCATGGTTATAATTAGTGAGGCACGAACGCAAACCATGCTTTTTGCGTCCTGCTTTAGTCTCTTGTTATATGCACTACTCAATTCGCTTACCACATTTATGACAATGTTCTTGAGGCCAACGTAATGAGAAAATACTTAAGCCTCTAAATACGGATCTTGCACCACAATGTGTACAGCCTAACTTTAAAGCATAAATCACTATATATAATCCCAAAACCAAACCTAACAAATAAGTCCAATTAGATAATGAAAATAAGTTATCAAACTGAATCTTTGCCCCTAGGATGTTATGTAATAGAATTACAACCGTTTCTATAACAAGAAGAATTATTAAGTGTTTTTTATACTTGAACATGGTTAAAAATATCATCCAAACTTCGGGGGCATATAACGCTCCACTCAGCGGGAGCAACTTGGCTGGCTACAATCTGCGAGGCACGAGCAAGAGCCAGCCTGGTTGAAATCCGCCTGCAGTGCCTTGTTAACTTGAAGCACTATTATTTTGTTTCTGAAGTTCGGCTTCTAACCTAGCTACTCGCTCTTCTAAAACCTCAATTCGCTTGTCGGCTCCCTTGAGTTCCCTTACGTCTTCAATGAGCTGCCGAGGATCTACAAAATAGTTCATTACTAACATTAAGATCCCAAAGGCGATCATGAACGATACTAATTCCCACATATCCTAAATTCCCTATATGAATCTTCGCTTCAATTTAACGCTCCACTTAGCGGGAGCAGACTGCCCGGCTAAACTTGCGAGGCACGAGCAGAGCCGGGCTGGCTGAAATCCGCCTACAGTGCATTGTTATGTTGTCTTAGTCTCATCCAGAGAGGAATAGTCCAACAAACCAGGCGGTGGCGACAACACCGAAAGTGACATGAAGACCATCGAATATTGCATCAATGATTCTTACGCCAGCTCTTCGTCCCTTAGTTACCGGATCATATAAATGTATAAACGTGCCAAATATCTGAATAATAATCATCGCGTAGACTGTATATGTATTAACGAGGAATATCCCTGCGACTAATATTATGAAAGGCCAAGCTTGATACCATATAGAAATGAGTGCGGCTAGACCAAAAATTGCTGCAATTCCGGTAACAATATCAAACCAATCCATAGACACGTTTCCAGTGTAATGATGAAGCAAAAAGTCTACCAAGCTGGCCTGACAACATAACGCCTTGCTAAGAGGCAAAAAATTGTTGGCTAAAATGTTGAGGAACGAAAACAGCCAACTGTTTTTTGTCCTTTTGAGCAACTTGTTAGCACTCTTCAATTTCACGAATAAACTTAATAAGATCTTTAGCGGAATGCGCTAAACCCAATTCAACTATGCGATAAATACTCTCAGCAAATTTATCTCCGTTATCTTCAACATCTGTAAAGGAATGAACTTCTATTGATGATTCATGATTACTGAATAACATCCCAGCTAGCTTACCTGTTTGCTCGCTAACCAAAGGACTACCGCTAAAGCCCTTTAAGGAAGGGAAAGATAATTCTGTAGTTGTATGAGCCAATGGGTGGTTAGATGAATCCGAGTTACTAACTACATATCCTTTTAGCATTCGTGCATTAATATTAACAACCTTATTTTTTTGCCCAATATTATTAAAACCAAAAGCTCTTACATCATGACCTGGTAGGTACTCTGTGTCATTAAGTTCAAAACACTTGTAGCTTTGGTGTTTGATAAAGTTTCCAATGGCAAAATCATATTTAGGATGTGATTTTATGTTGTAGATAACATCAATTTCACCACTAATTAAATTTTTACCAAGTAGAACCTCATCTTCTTGAACCATTTCAATTATATGCCTACATGTTGCAATTTTCCCTTCGTTACCGATGAAAAAAGCAACACCAGCATAGCGGTCTATATCAAAATGAATAGTACTCCCTTCATATCTTCTTTTAGCGATAAGTAATGTTATTTGATATTCGCCGTAGTTCATTAATACTCCTGAGTGCTAACGCCCAATTAAGGGGTGAACAACGCCTCCACCCAAACCTAAAGCATTGTGCCATAAACACTAAATTTGAAGTAGAATCAAAAATGCCAAGTGTTGTGAATCCCTCTTAAATTGCTTGTTATGCGTAATTTTTGACGTACTTTGTCATTGCTGTTTCCGAGACTGACAAACCGTCGATTCTATATTGATCTTTGAACTCTCCAGCAACATTGAACCCTGCTTTTAGGTAGAGGTTCTTTGCTGGGAAATTCTCTGATAATACACAAAGATCAAGCCAGTCAATTTCAGCTTTTTCTTGGCAGAAATTTATAACAGCATCAATGAGTCTTTGACCAAAACCTTGCTTCCGGCAAGAAACATCTACGCCCATACCTAATAGAACCCTATGAGAACGGCTTTCATCACTGTGGTGGCGAAGATCAATATGACCTTTGATATTTCCAGAAGTGTCTTTTACAACCCAAAGCTTTCTCCAACCTAAATCGCCAAACTGATGAGAAAAGCCTTGGATAAACTTATCTTTTGTTGCTTCTGGAATTGCACTTTGCTCTCTGGACATTGGCTGGAAAAGAGGAACTTCTCCATTACCATTTTCAGACAGCTGATTTTCTAGATACACAAAGAATGAATCTAAATCCGATTTTTCCGCTTCTACTACTTCCATCTAACTCTCGGTACTCCATCGATTACGCATAACGCCCAATTCAGGTGCGCCGTAGGCGTCACATGGAATTGCTTGTTATACGAATTTTAACCTTGACCACCAATATTAAAAATAACATTTAATACTGTCGAAAGAAGCCAACCTACGAAACCACCTACTAATAGACCACGAACCTGATTCTTAAGTTTACTTTTTTCTTTGAGCTCTTCACTTAAAGCATCAACTTTGGCTGATTGTTTAGTAATTTGTTCTGAGACCATATTTATTAATGAAGAGTCGACACCTAGTCCTAACTTTTCTATCAGCTGTCGTTCAGACATCAATTTTGGCTTTCCATTTTTCATTATATAAGGGCTACTATCTGCAAACGCTAAAGAGTCACTTTTCTCAATTTCTAGCAAATAGATATTTTGAAGCCTTGCTTGGTGAGAACTAATTTTTAGTTCTACAGCTTCTAAAATATTCTGTGATTTTTTGACTAATTCAGCATCTACATTTTGAAAACCAGCCCCATAACCCTTTTCAGAGTATGCTCCTAATAATATGTTCCCACCATTATTATTCGCTATGGCTGATACATACTTAGCAAGTTCTAAAAAGCTTATAGATGCTGGTAATATCAGTTGGTCTTCATCATTGGAGGTATCCATGAATTTTGGAGCCCAATCCAGTATTGATGTATCTATTTCTTTTAGCATTTAAACTCCAATGTAAATCCTACTACCTTCAGCAGAATGAAGACCATTCCGTAATTCGTATAACAGCTTATTCATTAGTCGCTCGATAACGTTCTTAGCGACTCGTTGATTTTTTAACAAATTACCACCGCTAAGGTATTGTTGCAAATAGATAATTCCTAATCCCAGGCAGCATAAATTGCCTTGTTGAGTGCGGAGAAAGAGAGCCTAGGGTGTTCAATGGGTCCGTGTATCACCTTTTAACATTTGTCATAATGCTGATTTTTATAGATTTTGTGAAATGTTAAAAATTTATCGATGCCTAGCAGCACTGTTTTTGGCATCTTTATTTGCGCCAAAATCGGTGTTTTACTCATTTTCAGTTATACCTGTACAAATATCCAGCTGCACTTCAACCTACATGAGAATACGTAACCCACGTTTAATTTAAAGCTAACTCACTTTAGAGCATGAGTGAGTTAGCTTCCCCAATTGGGGTTTCAATTGCCTGCAGCAGGCGCATGGGCAGCTACGGGCACCATCGACGGTCACGCCCGCATCTACGCTAGATTATTTAAGTTAGCTACCCTCGATAGGATGAACCATCCTTGTAATACTGGTCAGCAAATACCAATTAACCATATAACTTTACTTACATTTTAACTAACCACTATTTAATTTATTAAACTAATCACAACCGTTATAATCGCCAACTCATTTGCAGTCGAAACTTAGGTTTTATTTAATGACCATATTGCACCAGCCAAAAGCTCAACGAGCTATTTTTGTTATTGTTGCGCTGTTATGCCTGCTGCCTTTTATCTCCTCGCCGGTGGCACTTATTTTAGGCTTTACCATTGCGAGTATAGGCTGGGCACCTGCGCCACAAGTGCTGGGGTCATTAACTAAAAAACTGCTGGCTTATTCCATTGTCGGTTTAGGCTTTGGTATTCAGTTAGAAGCTGCGGTTGAGGTCAGCTTAGACAACTTACCGTTAATTATCGGCTCTATTATTTTTACCTTGGTATTGGGTGTTTCGTTAACACGCTTATTGAAGTTTGACCCTAAAACGGGCTATTTAATTGCCTCGGGTACTGCAATTTGTGGCGGCAGCGCCATCGCGGCAGTGTCACCTGCAATTAAGGCTAATAGCGAGCAAGCCGCAATTGCTTTAGCTACGGTGTTTATTCTTAACTCGATTGCGCTATTTTTGTTTCCGGCTATTGGTCATGCATTGTCGATGACGCAGCATGATTTTGGGGTGTGGAGCGCCATTGCCATACACGATACCTCGTCAGTCGTTGGGGCAGCGTCAGCTTACGGCACCGAAGCCCTCACTACCGCCACCACCATTAAATTAGCCAGAGCGTTGTGGATTATTCCCGTCGCTTTGGTTAGCGCTATGCTCTTTAGTGGTGATAAAAACAAAATCGCCTTGCCATACTTTATTGGCTTTTACTGCCTCAGTATCGCTATTGCTTACTGGCTGCCGCAAGGCGCGCCGGTTTATGAAGTGATTTTTATGGTATCGAAACGATTGTTGGTACTGTGTTTGTTTTTAATCGGCGCAGGGATCACCCTAAAGAAAATGAAAGCTACCGGAGCTAAGCCTCTGGTTCTTGGGCTAATGTTATGGCTGGCTATTGGCAGTTGTTCGTTAATGTATATTTTATGGTAAAGCCGGCATAACACTATTGCGCCTAGGCTGTAATAGATAGGCGACTTAAGTGGTAGCAGCCATTAAGAGTGGAAAGCACGTGTTAGAATGGATGCTTATTCAGACATCTTATTTTGATCGCGTAACACCAACCACAACAATCCGCTAAATGCACCAAGATCGATTAATGCTCGCGTCAGCCCTGTCGTCATCAATGAAGCACTGATCAATACTAAGCAGCATAGTAAAATTAAGCCTTTATTCATGCGCGCCCCTAATCAATACCAAGAATGAAGCGCAATTATTAGCGACGATTATCTTTTCTGCCAAGATCCTTTATTACTAATTAATAGCTTTTTCAGCTAAGACTATACTATTTGTTTATAACTGAATAACGACACATTGAGAGATTGCTTATTCAGCTCACGCTATTAAATAAGTTTAAAAACCTTATTTTTATGTTTTACCGAATGGCTGGAATGATAAGGCTAACAAGCTATAACCGTCGTCATCACTATGCCGACGGCTAAATTAGTTAATAAAAAGGTGCTGGGTCAACGGGTAAACTACTTGGGGAAATTCCCTTTTCAATATAAAAATCAGACTGCTGCAGGTCAACAATCACCACTTCAGTGTAGCGTTTTTGAAAATTGGAATAGAAGCATTTTACCTTGGGGTGCAACACATTATTTGGCGTTGACTCCCATACAATACCAACGCGGCCATCCGACAGCTCAACTAGCGAGCCAACCGGGTAAACCCCGACACAACGGATAAAATCATAAACTAAGGCTTCGTCTAAATGGAATGGCGTTAGGCTGAGTAGCATTTTAAATGCGCGAGCCGGGCTCATTGCCTCTTTGTAGCAGCGCGCGGCAGTGAGTGCATCAAAAATATCAACAATACAGCTCATACGCCCATAAAGCGGAATATCATCACCACTTAGGCCGCGCGGGTAGCCGGTGCCGTCTAATTTTTCGTGGTGCATTAAGCAAATGTCTTTACTGATCTGCGACACGCCTTGGGCTTTATCCATGATCTCGATTGCATAGTTTTGGTGTAGCTTGACCTGCTCAAACTCTTCATCGCTAAGCTTGTCAGGCTTATTTAATATGTTGCAGTCGACTCGAATTTTTCCCACATCATGTAAAAAACCACCAATCGCTAATTTGCGCAGCACTTCCCTTTCAAGCCCTAAATAACCACCAAAAGTAACCAGCAAAAAAGCCACATTTACGGAGTGTTCTAGCAGGTAAGCATTTTTAGTGCGCAATGCCGACACGCATTTGAGTGCATCTGGATCCCGCAGCACCGCGACAATCATGCTGTCAGCAAGATCTTCAAATGGCTCAACTTCTACCATTTTGCCTTCAAAAGTTTCTGACATTACTTTTTGCAGCAAGCCTTTTGCTTCAGCCATTAACGCCTTAGCATGCTTGATGTTGGTCACGCGATCTTTGGCAAGTTTTTTAACTGCTAGCGTAGGGTTTGAAACGGGCATTTTCAAACCACTATCATTTGATGAGCGCTCGACATCAACCCAAACATGGCTAATGCCACTACGGCGTAATTTGAGTATGGCTGCTCGATCGTGGATCTGGCCTGCGTTAGCAATACTAATCTGCTTATTGGAGCCATCCATTGAATCGACAAACATGCCGACTCTCAGTTTTTCAACAGCGATTTTTAGTAAAGGGGCCGCTTCGGCTACATCATCCATTATATCGATCACTTCAAGCTGTATTGTGTTACAACAAAAAGCCAAGCTATTGTGATTTTACGGCTGATTTAGCGGCATAAAATGCACTAAAATTCACCACTCGGCTTAAATAGAGTTAAGACTCTATTTAGAGTAACAAACAATCGCATTACGTTTAAGCGGCTTTAGTAAGATATTTTCATATAAAATATGGCTTAGAGCGTTACCTTATGTTTGAGGCGGCCTGTGGTAACAATCAAATCCATTAACGTGCCAGCGACGAAAAAGGCAATTAAAGCAAGAGCGTAACTGGTCGTCTGTCTGCTCATCTTCATCGTCTGCAGCAAAGTAATTACAATGTTTAGCAGCCTCTTGTGAGGCTGAGTATGATTCGGCATCAAACTTAAACCGCCATACTCCATCGCCATAGTTAAACCATTTATCCATGTTCATCTCTAATAAGACTTTAGCAGCTGCTTAGACGCATTAACCCATCTTTCGTTGTGGCGATTGACCAATAATGCAAATCGGTGCTGGCAATAAACGGCTTTAATTTTACCGCTTAGTATCACTCGCTCATGACCCGCTAATACGGCGCCATCAACACTCATAACCGCATGCAGCGACGTTCGGTCAATAATCTCATCAACACTCAAATTGATTCGAGCAGGCTCGTCATCAGCGTCGTCACAGAGATTAAAATGACCTTTTACGCGGCCATCTTGGCCACTTAATCGCAAACCAATACCCGCTAGTGCGCCAATAACCCCCTGCCCAGTGCCGCCGTGTTCAGTTAAATCAACACCTTGTTCTTTAGCTAAATCGTAGGCTTGCTGCTTTGTTTTTACTTCAACTTTTGCTGATTGCCCAAAAGCAATTAATGCTGCCATATTATAGGTAGACGCCATGTCTAATATGGCGAGGCCTGGGTCAGCAGCTCCAGCGGATTCTTTCAGTAAGTGGCTCACACAAGTCTGTTTGATTTCACTGAAACTAAGGTGCGTTTTAAATAAAAAACACATGGCACTGTTATGCGATGTATACGGAATTGATGGATGCACAAACAATTGATGCCGAGTGATAAAGCATTTATCGTCGCATTCAGCATTATTAGCATGTTTTTCAGCGAGCAACGCTGCTATTTCTTCTGCGATTTCACCAGTACCTTTAGTCCCGATATCATCCGTATCATCGATGCAGATTAGCCAGCTTTTCATGGTCACTCCTAATGTTCAGTATTGTTCTGTTCAGTGCTTACTTTTTTTACTGTGGTGGTCTTCAAATAAATCATGTGCCTGTAGCCGCTTTAGTACGCTCGGGACTAGCAGCGCAGCTCCAACAGCAAATACACCACCTTGCAAAAAGTTAAGTGCAAATTTGGTTAACGCTATTTGCGATGTCATTCCGGCAAGCATGTTTTCAGCCCAGCCTTTGCTTGCCCATGCAAAGCTACCCACCAATGCCACTATTACGCTTTGTAAACGCAAGTTAAAAGCACCGGATATTAGTAATAAAATCAAGTCCATTGCCACAGCTGGAAGGCCAAATTTGAGTAAAATTAACGGCCCACCTTTACCAACACTCAGCAGCATGGCAACCACCCCAGCGAGTAAACCGCAAGCGGTAATTGAGCCGGCTTTACCCACCGCGCCATAACAGAGCAAGTAGAAAAAGGTCATTAAAAACATTGAATGCCCACTGAGCCCGAGTTTAAGGCGTAGCATGCTTTTTATAACCACGAGTAACGTGGCGCAAAAGCCTATAAATAGGGCGTCTTGTAGCTCAAATTTAAGTTTCATTATTTGTCTCTGGTCGCGGGCCAATGAGAGGGACGGCGACGCTCGTTAAAATGACGCAACTTAGCTGACATCGCCATTTGTTTGGATAATTTTAATAGCTGGATCAGCAGCGGAAACAACACGCAATACACAAACTCAGACCAATTTTTTGGGTTACGTAAATCTTTAGGGCTGATCCTTGCGCCTCGCATACATTGAATTTGATAAATTTCGTTCAGCTCTCGCGACATAAACGGCAATAAACTCAGTGAGGCGGCTATCACGAAAGCCCATTTATGCGGCAACCCCCAGCTAAGCACCTGCCCTAATCGTTCAGGGCTCTGCGTATTCGACAACCACCAGCCTGGCACCATGGCCAATAACACTCTCAGCACTACAATAGCGCCCTCAAGCAGTTGCCCTTGCCCATGAAATAAATAATAGAGCGTTAGGGTGGTCACCAACTGTATTAAGGCTAAGCGGACCAAAATACGAATTTTTTTCTTTAAAATTAGCCCGTGCAAAACCAGGCCAATGTTCATTACCACTACAATCCACAGCGCTTCAACGGTAATAAAAAACGCACTGCTAGATAGCAGTAAACTAAATACCATCGCTAAAGCGCATGCATTGGTTTTATTTAACAATCGCGCAGTACATACCACTTTGTCTTGCATGCTACTGCCACGCTTAACTTGCATTGCGCTGCGCTAATGACAGCGCCTTTTCTAACAAGCAGCCTGACTCTATATGCCAAGCTTTATCAATGTATTCTGATGACACCTCTCGGTGGCTGGTCAGTAAAATAGCGCAGCCTTGCTGACGCAATTGATGCAGTAACGTCCACACCATGTCGACATACACACCGTCTAAGCCTGCAAAAGGGTCATCGAGTAACAGCACTTTGGGTTGTAAACAGGCCAACGAGGCAAAGGCAATAATATGTTGCTGGCCGTAGGACAATTTATGCGGTGATGCGCCAGCTAAATGCGATAAAGATAACTGCGCAAGCATTTGTTCAGCGCGCACAAGTGGGAGCTGGTAGCGGCGTAAACTAAACTGCATTTCACTCAATACGGTTTGTTCAAATAGTTGCCGACTGGGCCTTTGTAGCAAGATACAAACTTCAGCACCGTATATACCGCGCTGTGGGCGACGATTTAATACCTTTACCGGCAGCTGACCGATATCCGCTTGGATCCCCGCTAACGCCTTTAATAAGCTACTTTTACCACTGCCGTTATCACCACTGAGCGCCACAATTTGGCCCGCCGAAATGGTTAGAGTTTCAGGGCAACCGAACAAGACATCTTGACCTGAAAATTGAAAACGATGCGGTAACAGTTGCACTCGCCGCTCCGTCACCGGTGCATCATTGGCCGCCAACGTACATAAATGGCAGCAATTAGCGGCCGTGATATCAAGCTGACCGACTGCTAATTTGCCGTGTTCTATATGCCACATGTGGGAAATCAATTGCTTAAATGCTTGAGGGTGGTGCTCAACCATGACAATCGCCACCCCTTCATCAAGCAGGTTTTTAAGCACAAAATACAACTCTTGTACGCCGTGGTTATCGAGCTGAGTCCATGGCTCGTCAAGCAATAATAGATTAGGTTCAAACACCAGTTGCGCTGCAAGCATTAACCGATATTTTTGCCCTAAAGACAGCACTTCAACCGGAGTATCAATACTGATATACAAGCCAACACGCCGCAGGGCATCTTGCACTTTATCAAGCATAAGATCCGACGGCGTGCCGAGGTTCTCTAAAGCAAAAGCAATTTCTGCCCCCACACTTTGACGCAAAATCTGTACATTTGGGTCTTGCATTACGAGGCCGACCATTAAAGACGGATGGCGTACCATCTCGCCCTCAAAGGGCCGTGAAAGCCCACCAGCAATCAGATGTAAAATGCTGGACTTGCCACTTCCGGTAACCCCGCTAATGCAGTGGCACTCACCTTGACTCACTGACAAGTTAAGATCATTTAATATCAGGTCTTGGTTAACGCCATAACCAAAATGGATCCCTGTCAGCTCAATCAGGCTCATACCACTCTCCTACAGACTAAATTTGCCAGTTAATACCGATAAACACTTGGCGACCCGCTTGCGGTAACGCCTCGCTTTGGTAGTAGCTTTCATCTAGCAAGTTAGTAGCACGTATGTACAGGTCTAGCTTGTCGTCCAATAACGGTTGCACAACGTTTAAGTCAACCAAGGTGTAATCGGCTAAAGACTGCTCAACCATCATGTCAACACCGGCAACTTCCTGCTCTGCGTAATAGATTTGATCCATAATACGCTCAACATTTAAGTTGATTTGCATTGCAAAAGGTAATTGGTATTGCGCATTAAAGTGCACTTTATGGCGTGGTCTGTGCTCTAAGTTTTTCATGTCTGCCGCGGCAGTTTTGTCTTCAGTATCCAAGAAACTGTAGGCAATGGTCATGGATAAATTATCGAAGCTGTTGTTTTGTAACTGAAGGTCTACCCCTTTAAAGACGTAGTCCCCCATGTTTTGGTAAACACTCGATGTGTCTTTGGCAATGTAGTCTTCTGCGTCAGTATAGTAACCAGCAATATTAAACTCAGTGGCATTACCGATTGCTTGCACTAAACCTAGCTCAACATGTTGCGACACCTCTTGTTGCAGCTCAGCATTACCAGACGAAAGCGCATAAAGATTACGCATTGATGGGAAACGCACTTTACGTGCAACGCCCATATTGATGCGAGTATCATTGTGTGGCTGCCAGTAACCAGAGACTTGGCCAGAGAAATCGCTTTCAGATACTAATTCACGGTCGTGTTCATGACCTGCGCCACCGAGCGTAAAACCATAACCTTCGCCTTGATATTGGTACTCTAAAGCGGCGGTATATAGCCATGCATCATCATCTAAACGCTCAATGCCATCGTCGCCACCACTGCCACCGCCACCGCCGCTGCCGTCACCCAGAATCGATACCGTCGAACTGCTTGGCGATTCAGAAAGCGACTTCCAGCCCTGCTTTTCAGCAATAAGTGCTGTGGTTAAAATGCCAGCTTGGTCAAAATTAGAAATAAACTGTACGTTGCCGCCTTGCACTACAGAACGGCCATCTTGATAAGTTTTGATGGTATCAAAGCTATCATTTTTATAGCGAATTTCGATGACGTCACTTTGGTTGTGGTAAGCAAAGCCACGCAAAGTGAACATTGAATTAAACTTATGTGCGACACCTAACTGAGCGGTGACCTCTTCAAAATCTTCTACTCTTTCAAATTTAACGGTGCCAGTGCCTGTTCCATCACGGCTTGGCTTGCCCCATTCACCTTGGCGGTAAGTCATGTTGGCCAGTAGCTGAGTATCATCACTCAATAGATAGCTACCTTGCGCATACACGTTATCTAAAGTTTTATCTGCATTTTGGCGGGTGTCATCTTGCTGGTATTCGGTTTTTTCGTAATCATCAGACATCGCCCAGCCATCAGTTTGTTGGTGGGTATAGTTGATCATACCTTGCCACTTTTCACCGCTACCAGCGGCACTGATATCACCATTAAAGGTATCGTCATCTGCGACTTCTAAGCGGCCAGATAGTGACGGCGAGTTGTCACCTCTTTTGGTAATGATATTAATCACGCCACCGGCGCCACCTGGACCATAAAGCACTGATGTTGGCCCTACAGACACTTCTACTGACGCTATTTGGCTAGCAGGAATTAAACTTGGGTCAAATTGGCCCTCTTCAGCGCCGTTAGCCGGTACACCATTAATCAAATAAACAACGTGTCGCGCCTTAAAGCCACGCACATCAACACGCGGGGTGCCTTCGCCGCCCACACGTACGTATAAACCCGGAACATTTTTTAGCAGCTGGTCTAAGCTTTGTGCGCCTAAGGCTTTAATGTCTTCTGCATCAAGGCTCCAGTGAGTTGTGCTCGACTCAATTGCAGCGGGTTGCTCACCATGAACAACTATCACTTCGGTTACATCCAAAATGGGGTCACGCTCTAGTTCACTTGCTTGAGCTTGAAAAGCGACGCCGAGTGCCAGCGCAATTGTAGAGAGCTTCAACGCGTTATTATTTTTCATATGGTTTGCCATCATCTGCCGTTTAATAAGCGCTATTGTCAGAAAGAGCCTACCAAGGCACAAGTAATGCAAAGTAGAATAACTACCTAGATCAACTAATTCACACAATGGCAGTGAGCGCGCATTACTGGATGTGACATTATGTCCATGCGTAAAAACAAAATAGACAAAAAGGGACATCTGGCGGCGACTCACATCAGGTTCAGTGAAACCTTTTTGTATAAACTCAATAAATAGATAGCGTGTTGATAAAATAGTCAGCGACAGCTCACAGCTGCGCGGCGATCAACTTGACACTATTCCCACTGGCTATTATTTTGTGACACAGATTGCCTTACCTAGTTTGAAACTGGCTGCACAAATTTCAAGGTCCAACACCTTTTCGCAACCCAGCCTGAACGAAATGCTATTTGGAGTTTTTATTGACCGCCCCCTTGCTGTCTCACGCGATTAAGTCTTTAACCGACAAGCTAAAATCTTTATCTGAACAACCTGCTAACGATCCTATCATTCAGGTTTCAGTGACGATTGCAGCGATCCCGCTTATTGCGTGGTTAGCTGCCCAGTCAACCTACCCAAGACTCTACTGGAAGGGACGGGATACCGAAGAGGAAGTGGCGGCAATTGGTTGCTGTACTGATTTCTTTTTTGGCGATGACGTGGATGACATAGAGCTGTCGGAGAAATACCTCAAACAGCGTGAACTCACCAGTAACCCTAATATTCGCTATTACGGTGGCGTCGCATTTGATCGTAAAAATGAAAGCTGGCCTGAGTTTGGTAAAGCACGTTTTATATTGCCACGAATTGAATTGCGCCGTAGCGCCACCGAATACAAGCTCATCGTCAATCTCAATATTTCCGAGGCCAGCCTTGAGCAAGAGATCGCTAGCACCCTGGCTGCAATTTCATTGCTAGACAACCCTAAGCCACTTACACCACTAAAAAAAGTGGCTTTAATGGGCCGAAATGACACCCCTAGCCGTGCCCGCTGGGACCAATTGATTAAGCAAGTCACTGAGCCCGGCTTTAATGAACACACCCCTAAGGTGGTTCTATCACGTCAAACCCAATTAGAAGTTAGCGAATCGGTCGATCCGTGGACCCTACTTGCTTGCTGGCAAGGGCGAAACGCGACCAGTTTTCAATTTGGGTTTCAATTTAGCCCTGAAAAGGCCTTTATCTCGTGTACGCCTGAACGGTTATACCACCGTAAGCAGCGCTCATTGTTTACCGAAGCTCTGGCTGGCACCACGATTCGCGGCCTTAACCAGGAGCAAGACAAGGCATTTGCACAAGCCTTGCTAGACGACAAAAAAAATACTCACGAGAACCTATTAGTACGCCAACAGATTGTCGATGAACTCAATCCCCTCAGCAACCACGTGGATGCTGACGAGCTGCCAACTATCTTTAAGTTGAGCCATATTCAACATCTGCACCGCTCAATTCAAGCTGAGTTAAAAGCGCAAGTTAATGACTTTCAGGTGATCCAAGCACTACACCCCACACCGGCAGTCGGGGGGTTACCTAAAAAATCTGCGATTGACTTTATTCGCCAAGAAGAAGGCTATCTGCGTGGTTGGTATGCTGGTGCCTGCGGTTACTTTAACCTGCACGAAAGTGAGTTTGCCGTGGCAATTCGTAGCGCCCTTATCGAACCTAATCGCATTAACCTATTTGCCGGGGCGGGGATTGTTGCAGGCTCTGAGCCAGATATTGAATGGACCGAGCTGGAAAATAAACTTGCGACAATCTTGTCAATTTTGACCGAACTATAAAAGATCAATAAGATTTAAAATCAATCACATAATAAGGCATGTAGCAGGATTTTTCTTGCTACATGTTTTTTGTGCTTGCTCTGTTACAAATCTTCTCTATAATTTGCCTCCCCTATATTGGGCATGAAAGACTTTAATTCACTTAAAATTGTAAAATTATAGCGTTTAACGCTATTGCGGGTTCCCTCACCCCGCCCGATTTATTAAAAAGGCCACAAAATGTTAATGTTATCTTCAACGCAGGTTCGCCGTGCGTTATTGCTTCTAGCAAGCTTCCATATCGTCATTGTTTGCGCCAGTAACTATTTGGTGCAGCTTCCCTTTCAGATATTTGAATTGCATACCACATGGGGCGCATTTAGCTTTCCTTTTGTTTATCTTGCAACCGATCTCACCGTCAGAATATTTGGCCAGCAAGCTGCCAGAAAAATAATCTTTCTAGCCATGCTACCGTCACTGGTTATTTCTTATTTAATCGGTGTTGTGTTTCATCAAGGCAGCTTTCAAGGTGCAGCAGCATTACTCGAGTTTAATAGCTTTGTGTTTAGAATCGCTTTTGCCAGCTTTGCCGCCTATTTGATTGGCCAACTGATGGATATTTTTGTGTTTGCCAAGCTAAGACAAACTAAGTCTTGGTGGGTAGCACCATCTGCCTCTACAATTATTGGTAACCTAGTTGATACCCTTGTGTTTTTTGGTCTGGCGTTTTACGCCTCAACAGATAGCTTTATGGCTGCTAACTGGCCAGAAATCGCCACTGTAGACTATGGTTTTAAGCTCATTATTAGCCTTGGGTTGTTTTTACCCGCTTATGGCGTCCTACTGAAAGTATTGCAAGATAAAATTCTCAGCGAGCCAAGCAAGCAGACCTTGGCATAACATTAGGTCGGTCTTAACAATGGCTGACCAGACCTGTTATCATTTAGCCAATTAGTCTACCTTTTACGCCTCTGCCTGAGGCGTAAAAAGTGAGCCTGCTAAATAGATGAGATTTAAAAATGTACACTATTGATATTGAACAGTTCACTGATTTTACCCCCGACGTTTTAGCATTACTAAGCCGTGCTTATGATGCCATTCCGGAGTTTGATAACGGTTATTCTAAGCAAGAGATCAATACGCGCTTGCAGGATTCGCCCCGCGCACTGTTGTTGATCACTCGCATTGAAGGTGACATTGCAGGTTTTAAGCTAGGTTACCAACTTACTGACAACACTTTTTATAGCTGGTTAGGCGGCGTTACGCCCGATTACCGTGGGCTTGGTTTAGCAAAACACATGCTTGAACACCAAGAGCGTTGGGCTGCCAAGCAGGGCTATTGCTGCATTGAAGTTAAAACACGAAATTGCTTTCCTGCCATGCTGAACATGTTGATCGGCCAACGCTATCAAATCACTGCTGTACAGGCCAATAGCCAAGATTTAAGCCAAAACAAATTGCACCTGCAAAAACAAATTTAATATTATTGAGATAAAATCACGAATAAAACTTGCAAACCTTAATGAGAATGATTATTGTTAACTTGCGTTCCGGAACTCTAGTCAACTTATAAAGCTCTCATCATCTTTATATGGCAACGAGTTCCATTAAGCACAACATTGCTCACACACTCTTAAGTGGCCGGAATTTTTCTCCGGCTTTTTTTTGCCTGTCATTTAATGCAAACCCAACTGATAACAGCATCAGTACCAATAACCTTAAAAACAAAGCAGCAATAAATACAATACAATCAGCCAGTTAAAATAGCTGGTTCGATTTACTAAATATATTGGTTAAAAAACAGCAAATATTACTTGCACAACCAAATGATAATGATTATTATTTACATGCGTTCCAACACTCACAAACTAAGGATCCTCATCTCCTTAAAATTTGAGTTTTATCAAGCACATCATTGCTCACACTCTTAAGTGGCCGGGATTATCCCCGGCTTTTTTTTGCGTTAATTTTGGCCGCAGCTCACAACCACAGTCATGTTTTACAGGCTATATATGCTCGCCATGTAACTGTAAGCCTTCATACGGCATATTCGTCTGCTCTTCAATCGCCTTGTGGTATAGCCCAATCGTGAACAAACTGCCTTTTCCAACAGTCGAGCTCACTTCGATTGTGCCACCAATACGCTTAATAATGCCGTAACTTAACGACAAGCCTAAACCTGTACCGTCTTTACGAGTGGTATAAAAGGGATCAAAAATCCGGTTAAGTTCCTCTTCAGGGATCCCTTTACCTTCATCTTGGATTTCAATTTTCACCCCAACCGGATCGCCGCCCTGAATCCAGTCATAGGTGCGGATCCAAATCTTGCCCTTGCCGTCGATAGCATGGGCAGCATTAACCACGATATTAATCAGCACTTGTAGTAACTGCGGACGGTTAACCTGGATCGGGTAACTGGCATTGAGCTCTTGGTTAAGCACCACCTCTTGCTTTTGAATCGAGTGGCGCACCAGTACCAACATCTCTTCAATAATCGGGGTAAGTTGGTGCATCTCTAATGGTGCATTAAATTCACCGGGACGACTGTATTGCAGTAAGCTACGAATAATAGTACTAATCCGCCCAACCTGTTGTATAACAAGCTCTATTTCTTCTTCAACACAGTCGGCATTATCACCAAGTTCGTATTTAAGTAACTCCATGTTGCCTAAAATAACCGCCGTAGGGTTATTAATCTCGTGCGCGATCCCCGCTGTAAGTTCACCCAGAGCGGTCAGTTTTTCATTGATGACCAACTGTTGGCGGGTCTCATTGAGCAACACTACGTTGGCTTGTAACTCTTCGGTTTTTTCTTGCAGGCTACGCGTGCGTTCTTCAACTTTGACCTCGAGCTGCTCGGCAGCGGCTTGAATTTGGGTGTTACGGCGTTGCAACAAATCAAGCATGCGATCAAATTGGCTCGCCAAATTAGATAATTCGTTATCACGCTCAAGCCCAAGTGAACCGATGCGTAAATTACGCCCCGATTGCACTGCCTTCACTACATGATGTATGCGCTCTATCGGTTGTAATAGACTATAAGCACCACGATAAACTAACCAGCCAGATACCAGTAAAACCAGCATTAAAATAGTACCGAGTTCGATAATATTAAGTAGGTAATTATGGATAAATGGCGACTCAGAAAAGCCGGTATAGATCATGCCAATACGCTTACCTTGCACATCAAGCAGCGGCGCATAAGCCGAGATAAACCACTCGTTAAATACAAAGGCACGATTAACCCACTGCCGCCCCTGATTAAGCACCTCTTCACGTACTTCTGTCGACACTAAGCTACCGAGCGCACGACCGCGCTTAGCCTCGCCTTTGGGGAAAAAATGCAGCGGAACGTTAGTACTAATGCGAATATTGTCGAGAAATATCGTTACAGTACCAATGGAGCGTTCAGGTAGGGTGCCTTCGTCGTAAACCAAATCACGAATATGGTCGACAATACGGGTGTCTCGGTTAAGTAAAATACCGCCATCGAGATACCAAGCAACGGCGCCCGTTGCATCGGGGATCGGCAGTAACGATCGGCTCAGCAGGCCACGATGTTCATCTTGCTTGGTTGGGTCTATCGCTCGCTCGGTTTTGACTACCGGCACACGGGCACGCTCAACCAATAACGGATCAATATTCGCAAGCCGGCTAGGCGACAGCACCATTAATCCCGATGTTGCTTTTGTGCCTTCAATAAGTGGCAGCATTTGGCGCAAATCAGGGTCGGCAGCAGCTTCGGCCACCGACAACAGCCGTAAAAAGTCTAAATCCATTTCAAGTTTAGTATGAAAAAGCTGCTGCTTAATCAGTTCAATCGACCTGTCTTTATCTGCCTCTATATGTCTAAATTTATTTTGAAATGGCCAAGAGCGCATCACAAGTTCAAGTCGTTTCTCTTGAATAACTTGTACCGACTCAAGCGTATTTTTAGCCACCCCTAAGTCAGCTCTCACTTTCATAAATAACTGATTACCGGTGTAACTGATATTCCAGTAAATGGTAATAAACACCAGACTTACGAGTGTGAGTAAGATCGGTAACAGCGTCAAAATAAGAATGCGATAACGCACCTTGGCGCGCATCTGCTGCCAACTGACACCAAAGGTATTGAAAAATAAAGACACCTAAACTCTCCTAGCCATACTGTTGCTATTCTTCAATATTCTTTTCGCCGCCAAACCACTCTTTGTATTTGCGGTCTAGGGTTTTACGCGATACCCCCAAGTCCCTTGCAGCAGCAGACTTATTGCCACCGTGTACGTCAACGACACGGGTAACATGGTCACGTTCAACATCCTTTAAGGCCCACTGCAGCGGATAGCCCGACTCAGCAACCACTTCCGCTTTGGGTTGGGTTTTCCAATACTCTGCCGGCGGCTTACCGAGCAATATGCAGCGCTCAATCATATTGCGCAGCTCGCGGATATTACCTGGCCACTCGTGTTGCTGTAACTTGAGCAAGTCTTCATGGCTCCACACCACCTCTTTAACCCCCAGTTCAGCAGCTAATTGGCAGGTAAAGTGATGGGTTAGCTCAACGATATCTTCGGGTCTGTCGCGTAATGGCGGGATCACAATATCGAGCACGTTAAGGCGGTAGAACAGATCACGCCTAAAGTTACCGATTTCGACCTCTTCCGATAACTTACGGTTCGATGCCGCAAGCACTCTAACATCAATATTGATCTCTTTTTCGCTGCCCACCGGTCTAATGGTGCGCTGCTCTAACACGCGCAATAACGCGGTTTGCATTTTAAGTGGCATTTCACCAATTTCATCGAGGAAAATAGTGCCACCTGAGGCAAAGCTGAATAAGCCTTCACGGTTACCTTTTGCCCCTGTAAACGCCCCAGCTGAATGACCAAACAGCTCGCTTTCAAGTAGTTCTGGCGCAATAGCACCACAATTGACAGGAACAAATGGCCCTTGACGGCCACTTAAAACATGCAGCTGTCTCGCGACTAACTCTTTACCTGTACCGGACTCCCCTTCGATTAATACCACGGCATTAGTTGGCGCAACGCGGGCAATAACATCTTTCACTTCGGTCATTGCATCGCTTTGACCAATAATGGTGGAAGATTGATTAAACGACACTTCGCGACGCAACATTAAGTTCTCGCGTTTTAGTAAGCGCCGCTCAATGCAACGGTCTACCGATTTCATCATCTGTTCAAGATGAAATGGCTTCATGATGAAGTCCGACGCGCCAGCACGTAGCGCTTTAATTGCCACATCCATATCGGCATAGCCGGTCATAAAGATAATGTCTGAACGGCGCTCTTGATCATTTAGCGCTTCATGCCATTCAATACCCGAACGGCCCGGCAGGCGAATATCGACCACTAATAGATCAAAATGACAACGCGACCTTAATTGCTCAGCCTCTTCAACACTAGAGGCCACTTCGACTAAAGCAAATTTCTTAGTCAGTGCCTTTTTTAAAAAGCTGCGCATACCCGGTTCATCATCAACGATAAGTACCGATACAGCGGAAGGAATTGGCTTCATATTATTCACTCTCTGGCCCATCTTGTCTCAGACAGGACATTTTGACTCATTATTAAGAAAGTCTAACATCTAATACAGACAAATAGGTCACTATGAACCATGGTTTGCGCACGTTGGGACAAATTGTCTGCTCGGTTTTTGGTTGCTACGAGAGCCAGCTCACGGTATGGCCGGTTGCGAGAGCCAAAACACACTCTATGTGAAAATGGCATTATAATTGCTCTATCCAGCTAAGTTAGTTCACTTTTTTATACGGTGGCCAATGCCAACCCATTGCCCCGTTCTTCCAAGGAGTAACAATGTTAAATCTTAAACGCGTTATTGGTTTTGCCGTTGCAACCGCGTTAGTGCTCACAACACCGGTACGCGCCAATGATGTTATTAAGCTGGCAACCACCACGAGTACTGAAAATTCAGGCCTGCTAAAAAACCTGTTACCCACTTTTGAAGCTAACAGCGGTTACACAGTGCAAGTCATTGCGACAGGTACTGGTAAGGCACTAAAATTAGCTCGCCAAGGTGACGTTGACGTCGTGATGACGCACGCCCCAGCTGCAGAAGCTAAGTTTGTTACAGAAGGTTATGGCAGACTGCCACGCGGCATAATGGAGAATGACTTTGTAGTACTTGGTCCTAAAAGTGACCCAGCGAAAATTCGCTCTAGTCAAAGCGCTGAAGAAGCCTTCGCAAAAATAGCGCAATCTGGCACCCCGTTTATTTCACGTGGCGACAACTCTGGCACCAATATGAAAGAGCTTATCCTATGGGAAAACGCCAATATTGAACCTAAATTTAAAGGTTACACTGCAGTTGGGCAAGGTATGGGTAAAACCCTTTTAATGACCGATGAATTAGAAGGTTATACTTTGTCTGATCGCGGAACATTTGTAGCTTACTCAGGTAAAGTTAACCTGGCAGTTAATTTTGACGGCGGCGCGGCATTAGCAAACCCGTATCAAATTATGCTCATTAGCACCGACAAATACCCCGACTTAAACCATAAAGGCGCTCAAGCATTAAGTGACTGGTTGATTAGCGATCAAGCGCAAGCGATGATCAATAACTACAAGGTGCAAGGCGAACAATTATTCAAGGCAACTTATAACAAATGAATGAAGGCTGGTTAGCCCTAACACAGCAGGCTTTGCGCCTGCTGTTTTCGTTAGACCCAGATGTCTGGGCGATTATCTCTGTGTCCTTTGCGGTATCCTTTGCTGCGCTAGCAATTACTTTGCTACCTTCAATTGCGCTTGGCTTTTTATTAGCTTTTTCGCGCTTTCCTGGCCGTTGGGTGGTCACCAACTTGATTCAAACGTTGCAATCTATTCCCACGGTTGTGATTGGCTTACTCGTCTATTTGTTACTCACCCGAATGGGGCCTTTGGGCGATCTGAAGTGGCTATTTACCCAAAGCGGAATGATCTTAGGCCAGATGTTGATTTGCGCGCCTGTACTTATTGCACTAAGCCAAGCCGCGTTTACTAGTGTTGACCGCCGCGCATGGGAAACCTCCAGAACACTTGGTGCACCTTGGTATCGAGCTGTTTGGACCGTGTGCCGCGAGCTTAAAGTTCCACTGTTATTAGCGGTAGTGGCTGCATTTAGCCGTATATTAACCGAGGTTGGGTGCTCAATGATGGTGGGCGGTAACATTGCCGGTGTTACCCGTAACATTCCTACAGCTATCGCCTTAGAAACCAGCAAAGGCGACTTCGCCCAAGCCATTGCGCTAGGGCTAGTACTGTTAGTGCTGGCACTCGTGCTAAACTTTGCCTTAGGTACCCTAAGAGGCAAAGCTGAGCCTAGGAGTCATTAGATTTAGATGGCAAAAATTATTGCACATGATCTTGAGATGCGTTTTGGTGACAAAACGCTTTTTACTACTCAAGAGCTCATTTTCCAAGAGCAGCAAGTCATTCACCTACAAGGTGATAACGGCTGTGGCAAAACCACACTAATGAAACTACTTGCAGGCTTAATCAAACCCAGCCAAGGGCAGGTGCAAGCAATTGGTTATTCATTAGCTCCGTGGTGGCGCAGCAATAATATTGTCGGTAAAGCAATCTACCTACACCAACACCCATACCTGTTCGAAGGCAGCGTACTGTATAACCTGACTTATTCGTTTGCGTTCTCAGATCGCGACCAGCATCAATTAGCAGCTCGCACTGAACAAGCAATTGAAATGGCAGAACTTGGCCATTTACTTCCTCAATTAGCCTCAAGTTTATCGGGCGGTGAACGACAACGACTGGCTATTGCCCGGGCGTGGATTATTCAACCCAAACTACTGATGCTCGATGAGCCGACATCTAATATGGATAAGCATTCCCAGCGATTAGTGCTACAGATGGTCACTGACTTAAAACAACAAGGTACCGGCATACTCATTAGCAGCCATCAATCTTGCTTGCTAACACAACTTTGCGACCACGCTTGGCTCATCAATAATCACAAAATTAGCACGACTGACACAATACAACAGGTAACAACACCCACTTTAGCCGTGCATATCAACCCCAATATGCCAGCGACCAACGCTCAATAGCCATCTAAAAATGCTACTCCACCTGCATTAACTTGCTGAGTGAAGAGGTATAATCGCTATAGTTAAATAAGTGGTACTGAATAACAGGAATATCTGATGACAACAACGATTGATGCTGTGATCCTTGCAGGCGGAATGGCCAGACGCATGGGTGGCAACGACAAAGGTCTGGTTGAACTAGACAACCAGCCGATGATCAAACATGCAATTGATCGGATTAAACCTCAAGTTAAGGAGATCCTGATCAACGCAAACCGCAACCAAAAGGTGTATTCTGAATTTGGCTTTAAAGTGGTTAGTGATCAAGATAGCGGTTATTTAGGCCCGTTAGCCGGCATGATCACGGCAATGAGCCACACTCAAGCAGAGTATTTAATGGTTGTGCCATGCGACTGTCCAATGTTACCGACTGATTTGGTCAGCAGAATGTTGACACAGTTAACTGCTGCCGGTGCCGAGCTTGCAGTTGCAAGTGACGGTAAACGCGAACAGCCCGTAGTGATGTTATTGGCACCAAGCTTACGCACGTCAATGAAAGCATTTTTAGACGCCGGAGAGCGCAAAATAGATTTTTGGTACGCCAAGCATAACTATGTTGTAACCGAATTTAGTGACCAGCCAAATGCCTTTGTTAACGTCAACACGCCAGAACAAAAACAGCAACTGAGCGATGCCATCGCCAGCGAAAAGAACAACTTGAGGTGTAAATGAGCATACCCTTTACCAATCCGTTACCTATCCCTGTTCTCGGATTTTGTGCCTATAGCGGCACCGGAAAGACCACATTATTGAAGCAATTAATCCCTGAGCTAAATCGCCGTGGCGTTCGCCTTGCCGTGATCAAACATGCTCACCACAACTTTGATGTTGATATTCCGGGTAAAGACAGCTTTGAAATGCGTAAAGCAGGCGCTAAACAGATGCTTGTTGCTTCGCATGTGCGCTGGGCCTTAATGACTGAAGACGCCAAAGACACCGACCCTGAACTGCCACATTTGCTTAAACAAATAGACAGCGACCATGTCGATATCGTGCTAGTTGAAGGGTTTAAAAAATTAGAACTTCCCAAAATTGAACTGCATCGCAGCGCCCATGGAAAACCGTTTATTCACACCCATGATCAGCACATTCAAGCCGTGGCTTGTTGCGATGACACCGAGCTACCGAGCGAGCTAAAACGCTTAGACATTAATAATGTACCGCAAATTGCAGACTACGTTTGTGACTATATAGCAAACTGGAAGCCTTGCCCTGTCGACCTACCTATGGCGCCAAGCTGTGGCTGTGAGCTCGACAACAGCACAACGCTGTCAGTCCGCCAAGGTATTGATAAAATTCTGAGTTATGTCACCCCATTAACCGCAACCGAAACCCTTGAAATTGACGAGCTCGATAATCGCATACTTGCCAGTAACGCGATTTCACCGGTCAATGTGCCACAACACACCAACTCTGCAATGGACGGTTACGCCTTTAAACTTGGCGATGCTAACCAAGCCTACAAAATGGTTGGCGAAGTCATGGCAGGCCACGCATACGCAGGCACACTGCAAGCCGGCGAAGCCGTACGCATAATGACTGGCGCACCGGTACCAGCGGGTGCTGATACAGTTCAACTGCGCGAATTAGCCAACGAGCAAGACGGTCAAGTGACCTTTGAAGGTGACATCGTATTAGGCCAACATATAAGACAAGCCGGCGAAGACATTGCCCAAGGCCAAACCGCTCTTGCCGCCAATACGCGACTGTTTGCAGCAGAGCAAGGTTTACTTGCATCATTAGGCTTTGGTGAGCAACCGGTCTTTAGACGCCCTACTGTGGCAGTATTTTCTACGGGTGACGAAGTATGCCAACCGGGTGAACCGCTTAAGCTTAACTGTATTTATGACTCTAACCGTTACACCATTAAATCGATGGCAAAACAGCTCGGCTGCGACGTAATTGATTTGGGTATAATCCAAGACTCAGAAGCAGCGCTCGCCGAAGCGCTCACCAAGGCCGCCAAGCAAGCTGATGTTGTGATCAGTTCAGGTGGTGTGTCTGTTGGAGACGCCGACTACATTAAAACAGCACTTGAACAAGTCGGCCAAATTAACTTCTGGCGCATAAACATGCGTCCGGGTCGCCCGCTCGCCTTCGGGCAAATAGATAACAGCCTATTTTTTGGCTTACCGGGTAACCCTGTCGCTGTGATGGTGTCGTTCCTACAATTTGTACAACCTGCGCTACGCAAGCTTGCCGGAGAGCAAAACTGGACACCGACAATGGTACCAGCCATCACCGACAATCCCCTGCGAAGCCGTGTTGGCCGTACTGAATTTACCCGCGGTATTTACCATCTTGCCGCTGACGGTAAATTGCATGTCAGCACCGCTGGCGCGCAAGGTTCAGGAATGCTCAGCTCTATGGTCAAAGCAAACTGTCTCATCGTAATCAGCGAAAAAGATGACCAGTTATTAGCCGGTGACACAGTGTATATTCAACCTTTTGCCGATCTGCTTTAAAGATCATATTGAGTAAGTAGTAATGAGTTTGATAGTTGACAACTTTGGCCGTACCGTCGAGTACTTACGGCTATCAGTAACCGATCGCTGTGATTTTCGCTGCGTATATTGCATGAGCGAAGATCCATGCTTTTTAGGCAAAGATCACGTACTGAGCCTTGAAGAGCTCGCTTGGATAGGGCAAGCCTTTACTGAGTTAGGCGTAAAAAAAATACGCCTCACTGGCGGCGAACCGCTCGTTAGAACGGACTGCGACCAACTAGTAAAGCTGCTCGGTAAGTTGCCTGGACTCAAAGAGTTGTCAATGACGACCAATGGTTCTCGACTATCTCGTTTTGCACAAAGCATGCATGACTCAGGCCTTGATAGACTCAACATTAGTTTAGATACCTTAAAACCTGACTTATTCACTAGCCTCACTCGTAATGGCAAAGTCGATAGAGTCATTGCCGGCATTGACGCTGCGCGCGCTGCAGGCTTTAAGAAAATCAAAATCAATGCGGTGATCTTACGCGGTCAAAACGATGACGAAGTTCTGGATTTAATCGAATTTTGCCGTGAACGTGAACTCGATATCGCCTTTATCGAAGAGATGCCATTAGGCGTAATAGATGAGCGCAAGCGCAGCCGTCACTGCAGCAGCGACGAAATAAAAACCATTATTCGTCAGCGGTACGAATTAACTATTTCCGACCGTCGCACTGGTGGCCCATCACGTTATTACACCCTACCTAACAGCAGTATTCACGTTGGTTTTATTTCGCCACATAGCAATAATTTTTGCCACGAATGTAACCGTGTGCGCGTCACTGTCGAAGGTCAATTACTACTGTGTTTAGGTAACGAAAACGCCGTCGACTTGAAATCCATTGTACGTGAGTATCCTGGCGATATCGGCAAATTGAAAACCGCAATTTTAGATGGCATAAAACACAAACCTAAAGAGCACCATTTCGATACCAATGGCGAGACCCAAATCTTGCGATTTATGAATGCGACTGGCGGCTAAGAGCATTAAAAGCGGGGATTTTTACTGTGACCCGCTTCTATACTTTTAAGCATAAAACCCGACGCCAACAGCGTCGGGTTTTATCTTTATAGCCAATGCCTATACTCATTACTTCTAACGACAAATGCGGTTTCAACCAACTGCGGCTTACCCATTCACAATTAGCGTTATCTAAATGATAATGCCCAAGATATTTGTTAATTCAATACTGAGCGGATACACTTAATTAGTTAAGTCACTAACTGAACTCAATTCTCATGGCAATATCCCGAAAAAAGTGGAATAGCATTATCATCATTGCTTCTATTTTAATGATCTGCGTCCTTACGGTTCTCGAAACACAGCGCCGTTCTAAACAGGTCACAACACAGGCATTGTTTGACTTATCCGCTCCCTTATCAGAATTACAACTAGGCGAGCACTGGTTACAGAAACGTCAGTCAGGCTGGCAGTGCAGCGAACAAGTAGTTAATTGCCTTGAATGGGCCCGCGCATGGGAACAAGTGCGCATGACTGCCGTGACACAAAAGCCTGAAACCGTGGGCAAAGCCAAAGAGTTAATTATTCAAATTGCTGATATTGATACCCAGCTCCAATGGGTGCTATTTGATAGCCAAGGTTTACTCAAATCGCCCACAGGTAACTGGTATCAAATACCCGCCAATTTGCGTGCAGCGTTAATACCGACGCTACGCGAATAAGCCATTTAATTGCTTATCAATGGATATTGCTTTTATCTAAGAGAGGCTAAATGCCAGAATTACCTGAAGTTGAAGTCACTAAACAAGGTGTATCACCTTACCTAATTGGCAATCAAGTAACCGACCTAATTGTACGCAACCCTTCACTTCGCTGGCCGGTGCCCGATATCGCACAGCAAATTATTGGTCAAACTATCAGGGCAGTGCGCCGCCGAGCAAAGTATTTGCTCATCGATACCGATGCCGGCACCACCATCGTACACCTGGGTATGTCGGGTAGTTTACGTATTCTGCCAATTAATACCCCTGTTGAGAAACACGATCACATCGATTTAGTGCTCGCCAGCGGAAAAATACTACGCTACAACGACCCTAGACGTTTCGGCGCATGGTTATGGTGCGAGCTGCCTGAACATGCACATCCGTTATTATCAAAATTAGGCCCTGAACCATTAGAGTCAGGCTTTAATATTGAGTATTTAATTAAGGCGTTGAGCAATAAGAAAAAAGCGATAAAGCTCTGCTTAATGGATAACCATATAGTGGTTGGAGTCGGTAATATCTACGCTAACGAGGCATTATTTGCAGCGGGTATTCACCCGCAAACCGAGGCTGGTAAAGTGGATGTTGAACGCCTAACCATACTCGTTACCGAAGTAAAGCAGATCCTTGCACGCGCAATTAAGCAAGGCGGCACGACCTTAAAAGACTTTATAAATGCAGACGGTAAACCTGGTTACTTTGCGCAAAAACTACATGTATACGGCCGTGGTGGACAAACATGTACTCATTGCGGACAATTACTCAGTGAAATACGCTTAGGCCAGCGCGCGACGGTGTTTTGTAGTATCTGCCAACCACGTTAATCGCCTTTTTATATGCTACCGTTCAGCCTTTACCGCTTGGTTTAACTGCTTACCCAACCGGGTGCGATAAAGGTATACACCTATTAGCACTGCAATCACCAGTAAGCCGCCACTTAATTGCAAGTGGCGCGCGTCACTAAGGCTCGTTCCTGCTCCAGCAAAACTGAAAATGAACATTTGCGGTAAGAAACCAATGCCACTCCCCACAAAAAACTGCCATGGGCTGATGCAAGTTGTGCCAGCCAATAAATTAGTAATGTAGTTGCTGCCCAACGGTAGTAAGCGGATCATTAAGGCTTTAAGCCACGTTTTATGAATAAGCAGCGCTTCGAGCCGCACGAGTTTGTGCTCAAAACGGCGTTTAATATGCGCACGAATTAGAAAACGAGAGAAATAAAATAGCACAATGCAGCTTATTAATGCTGCACAAGTCGCAAGCAAGGCACCGTTAACCCCACCGAGCGCATAACCAAATCCAAAGGCGAGGATCTGCCGCGGGCCACCAACACAAGAAAACAGCACCCCCAGCAAAACTAACTCCGACACTGCTGCCGAACCATGGTTATCGACATAGTCCACAATCCACTGACTGTCGCTTAGGCGCTGAAAATAACCTTGCTGCAGTGCCACACCAACAATCACGATGATAAAGGCCAAGCCTAACAGCCGGAGCAAAAGCTTAATATTCACAGTGCATCATAATTAATAATATAAGAGGTTTAACCACGGCGTTGATGAAAAGCGAAGCGACTAATTGTTTCACTATTACAGTCGGTTCACTTAACCGGACCCATTAATGCGTGAGCAACTTCGGCATGAACAAACTGGCTTACATCCCCACCATGGTGGGCGACCTCTTTAACTAAGGTCGATGAAATAAAAGAGTTTTCTTCTGCTGGCGTAAGAAATACGCTTTCTAAATCTGGGCTGAGGCGGCGGTTCATGTTGGCGAGCTGGAATTCGTATTCAAAGTCGGACACCGCGCGCAAGCCGCGCACCAATACACTGGCTTGCTGCTCGCTAGCAAAGTCCACCAGCAACCCGGTAAAACCAACAACTTCGACGTTGTCTAAGTGGGCAGTCACGGTTTTAAGTAGCTCGACACGCTCTTCAAGTGTGAACCTTGGCTTTTTCGAGGGGTTAGCAGCAATACCAATAACAACATGCTTAAATAACTTAGCAGCACGCTCAATAAGATCGGCATGACCATTGGTTACGGGATCAAATGTTCCTGGGTATATGGCTTTTTTATGCACAATTATCTACTCGTTTTTAGTCAAATACTTTAGCTACACGCCTGTAACGCTTAACGTTTTAAGGCCACTATCCTACAAGGAATTAGCAAGGTTGTGAATGCACTGACCCAGATAATCCTCTGACAGGGTCGGTCATCAAAATAGTCCGTTTAGCCGTTTACGCACCAGAGCCAATATTACGACTTGGCTTTAGGCCAATTCAAGCTATCTGGCTTTTGCCAAACATTAAGCTGCTGTAGCACCTCGTCTCGACTAAAAGCCGCCCCAGTTTGAGGCAGTGAACTGAACTGGTAAGCCTGATTTTTATAATTAAAGTTTAAGCTATAAGCGTGCAGATACCCTCTGTCAGACGCCTGTCCGCCATAGAGTTCATCGCCTAAAATAGGTACGCCAATACTGGCAAGAGCAACGCGAAGCTGATGGGTTTTACCGCTTAATGGTTTAAGTAGATAAAGCCGTAGGCCGTCGCCGACTGATTGCGAGAAAAATTGCGTTACTGCGGGGTTCACTGTAGTGCGCAGCAATTTGTGCATGCTACGGCGCGACTTAGCCATATCGCCAATCACCCAACCTTGTTTCTTTTTGGGTTTGCCTTGAGCCAGTGCCAAGTAGTACTTTTGGACCTGGTGCTCACTAAACTGACGGGTAAATTCTGCAGCAGCGGCAGGAGATTTAGCCAAAATGATCAAGCCAGAGGTTAAGGTGTCGAGCCTATGTACCGCATAAAGCTTAATGCCGAGATCAAGCTCCGCCTGCGCCACAACGCCTGCTGAACCATCTTGACTATGAAAATGGACATTGGCCGATTTACTAATAACAATAAAATCAGCCTCGTTGGCAATGACTTGATACATATAGTGAAAGTCTCATAAAGCTAGCGTAAACAGTTTAACAACCATGATGCACGGGTATCAAAAAGTTATCTGTACTTTCAGCCCCGGTTGGTTATCCATTAAGGCTATTTTAGCATTATGACGCGACAGAATCGCCTTAACCATCGACAAGCCTAAACCTGTGCCTTTATGGTGCCGACTCGGATCTAAACGCACTAATCGTTCAAAGACTTTATCGCGGGAGCCTTCTGGGATCCCGGGGCCATTATCAGCAATAGAGATAACGTTTCTGTGCTGCGCAATCACAATCTTAGCGCCTTCACCAGAATATTTAATGGCGTTATCAACAAGATTAAACAACGCTTGAAACAGCAAATATTTGTCACCACTAACCGTATGATCTTCACCTAACGATAATTCGAGTGACTGCCCATTAAATTCAGCCATGACACCTGCCATTTCACATAAATCTTGGCTAATTTGATGCAGACTTAGCGGTTGTAGCTCTAATGCTTGCTGACCCTCTTCAATCCGCGTGAGCGACAACATGGCATCGAACGTTGCTAAGCAATGATCGAGCTCTTCGGTGATAATGGCGCAGCTTTCCGGTAATTCGTCGACAGGTTTATCAGGCAGTTGCTCTAGCCCAATACGAAGATGCGACAGCGGTGTGCGCAGGTCGTGAGCAATATTGTCTGTCACGCCCCGCACTGCGGCAAGGTTTTGCTCTAACGTGTCTAGCACTCGGTTAAACTGCTGCGCTAACATATCAAACTCATCTTGGCGCCAACTCACCGGTAGCCGTGTAGAATATTGGCCTTTTTCTATTTGCTCGCTTAAGCGATTATATTGCACTAACCTGCGTAAAATTGCCTTCGAGAACAAATAACCAAGCGCCAACGTTAACACCAAAGTGATCATTAATGCTGTTATCGCCGCATTGGAGAACTTATCAATTAGCGCACCGAGTTGATCGACGCGAGTCGCGATTAATACGGGGCCATAGCGGGTCATTACCATGCCACCCGAAATGATGTGCAGCTTGTCTGGACCACCGGTAAATACTGGGAATTCTCGTTTTTCGGGTAACAGCGGCATGTCTTTTGGGATCATGCTTAATGAACCGATAAGATCGTAGGAGTTGCGCCAGACGATGAGGGCAACTTTAGGGTCGGCACTACGCACTTGCGTGGCAAAACTACGCCTATCAAGCGTAAGCGCCATCTGCTGGTAGCGAGTTTTCTCAGCGTCTAAATGTTGGTCCAGTTGATGTTCTTGCTCGTTAATCAACTGACTATACATGCCTAACAATAAGGAGCCGATAATCACCGTCACCAAGGCTGAGAATATTATCGTAATGCGCCATGCACTACTTTGATACGGCTTAATGCCCTTCGCGTAGGCGATACCCTGCCCCTCGAACCGTTTCAATTAACTCGCCGTGACCTAGCTCTTCAAACTTACGTCTAAGCTTGGCAATGTGTACGTCGATAACATTCGTACGAGGATCAAAATGATAATCCCACACAGCTTCAAATAATAAGGTGCGACTAATGACTTGATTTGCATGTTCCATCAAGTATTTTAATAACTGAAATTCTTTAGGTTGCAGCAATATTTCTTTACTGTCTAAGGTGACTTTTCGGGTTAATAACTCAATGTTTAACGCGCCCACGGTTAAGTCCGTCACCATGGGTTTTGATTCGCCGCGCTGCATGAGCTTCTCGGCGCGCACTAACAGTTCAGAAAACGCAAACGGCTTAGTCATGTAGTCATCGCCGCCCGCACGCAAACCTTTAACCCGCTCATCAACATGGCTTAATGCTGACAAAATTAATACCGGAGTTTGATTACCTGTGGCACGCACAGCTCCTAACAATTTTAATCCATCTAACTGCGGTAACATGCGGTCTAAAATAATTAAGTCGTACTGCATACTCGTTGCGAGCAATAGACCTTGGTGACCATCTGTGGCCGTTTCAATATTGTGCCCTTGCTCAATGAACCCTTTAACAACATATTCGATGGTGGTCGCATCATCTTCAACCATGAGTATTTTCATGCTTTAATCCCATTTGAGCAGTGGTAGTAATTGTTTGCTTTCCATGTCGAAGGCAAGCTTTGTCTTACCGTCAACATCTAATATTTCTAACTCGATGTAACTGATCCCCAAGTCACTATCAATCTCGGCTTTTACTATATGTCCGCTGCGGTCTTTGCAGATAATGGTCAACATTTCAGAAAATGATAGCCCGCTTTGTTGTAGCATTAGAGTGCCAGCGAGTTCGTCTTGGTTGCGGTGTCTTAAAGGGGCAATATCACGACTTTTGAGGCTACCGTCTGTAGCTCGATACTCATATTCACTGATAGTATTTTCGTCTGGATTGATGATTTTAAATTCATAAATGAGTTCGCCATCATCAAGTTCAGCTTCGAATTCAGAAATAACCCCCGGGTGCAATTGCTCTAACTTTTTCACCATTTCAATCGGCGATAAGAAATCACCTGTCGACATCAGTGAATACATGCCTTGGCTTGCAAATGCACTACCCGACACTAATAACAATCCTACCAGCCAACGAGCCATGGCCCCTCCGAAAAATAAAACACTGAATAACGTATAATACCGAATTATTGAGACACGAGACGTTCAGTGTCAAATTCTATTTAAGCCAACTTCAACCGCACTTTGTATGTTGATAAATGTTGGGCTTCCCATTTTAACGGTTAACTCAAAAATCAACACCATCAATAGTATGAGTGAGCACTATCAGTGCTTAAGTGAGAGCTTGAATATAGCCAGTAATCTATGCCTTTATTTAGGTATTAATAGTATGCAAAACCACTTAACACCAAGGTGGCGCAAAGATTAAACTTTGATCATGCAGCGGCTATGACTGCGACAGTAGACACTTTCAAGCCAAATTTGGTGCATCTAAAATATGGATCAATTCTGATTTAAGCGCGACTGTGGTTTTACACCCAACCACAAGCTCTAACTCTTGCGCTAGATGTATAGACACCTCAGCGTTAATTTTATGCTCAACGCCTATTACACTTGCTGATACACGTACGGTCTCGCCCATAACCAACATCGAGTCGACAGTAATATCGAGCTTATTAAAACTGCGGCACAAACGCCCTTGTTTAATCGAGTTAAATCGCACGCCTTGGTTGGGGATCACCCAACGCACTTGGGTTCCAACTTCTAAGCTTTCAAAGTACGTACTGGCAATATGGTGCTCACCAAATTTGAGCCAAGTAATTTTGCGCTCATCTTCTTGCGCTATAACTTCAGCATCAAAAATATTTCGCAGCCCCATCTGCTTGGCAACTGCCTCTGTACGCGGACGTGTAAGCACTTCTCTTGGGGGGCCTTGCTGCAACAGCTTACCTTGGCTGATCAAAATCATGCTGTCAGCCAGTAACAAGGCTTCGTTCAAGTCGTGTGTCACCATAACAACAGGGATAGATAACTGCTCTTTCAAGCGGGCAAGCTCAAGATACAAACGCTCACGGGTTTCTCGGTCTACAGCAGAGAAAGGCTCATCAAGCAGTAAGACTGACGGTTCTCGAGCCAACGCGCGCGCCAATGCTACGCGTTGTCGTTGACCACCGGAAAGATGCGCAGGCAGTCTGTCAGGCAAGCCGTGTAAGTTTACCCGCTCAAGCCAATCTTTTGCTCGTGCTTCACGGGCAGACTTTGGAATATGATCTAGTGCCGCCATGACGTTTTCTAATGCGGTTAAATTAGGAAATAAACCAAAGTGCTGCGGTACATAACCTAAGTGTCGCTGCTGTGGCGTAAGTTGAATCGACTTTTCATCACTAAACCAATGAACTCCCCCATAGCTAATCTCGCCAGCTTGCGGCTGGTTTAAGCCTGCAATCATGCGCAGTAAAGTAGACTTTCCCCCGCCAGATGGCCCGACAACCGCTAACACCTCACCTTTTTTACAGGTAAATTCAGCATCGAGATTGATATGCTTAGACTGCTTAATACGACAGAAAAGATCAGCGACGATTTGCGACATGCTGACCCCCGATTCGCCGAGACAAACTGGTAGTTAGTGCCAATACAGTCACCGCAAATAACAGCAATACCAATGACATATTACCCGCACTCGCAAAGTCGAACGCTTGCACGCTGTCGTATATCGATATCGCAATGGTTTTGGTTTCACCGGCAATATTACCGCCCATCATCAGTACAACACCAAACTCACCAAGTACATGCGAGAAGCACAATACCATGGCTGTAAGCACACCCGGCCACACCATGGGCAGTTCTATTTTAAAGAAAGCTTTGGGTCCGGTCATGCCGCAACAGGCCGCGGCGTCTCTAACATCTTCAGGCACTGCTTCAAAGGCACGCTGGATCGGTTGAACCGCAAACGGGATGTTGATCAAAATGGAGGCGATAACCAAGCCGGAGAAGTGAAACACCAGCTGCTGACCGAGTAACTGTTCTAACATCTGACCCAGCCAAGACTCACTACCTAAGCCCACCAACAGGTAATAACCGATCACGGTTGGCGGTAACACCAACGGCACCATAACCAGAGCCTCTAGCCAAGACTTGCCCCTAAATTGCCGATAAGCTAAAAATCGCCCAGCAAAAATAGCCATTGGAATTAATATAACAACGGTAACGGTGCTTAATTTAATCGATAACCACAGTGCTTCCCAATCCATTAGTTAACCACTTTGCCAAAGCCATATTCAGCAAAGGTTTGCTGTGCTTTATCGGTTTGAATATAACGGTAGAATTCGCTGGCAGTTTGACCTGCTTTTAAGGTCAACACCATGCGCTGATTAAGCGGACTATATAACGATTGCGGCATCACCACATAATGGGCTCGCGCCTTAAAACGCGCTGCAGATGCCAGCGACAGAGCAACCAAGCCACCTTGAGTAGAACCGCTCAAAGTAAATTGCGCAGCTTGCGAGACATTTTCACCAAAAATCAGCTGCGTTTGAATCGTGTCCCATAAACCAAGATTTTGCAGGACCTCTTTCGCGCGTTCACCATAGGGGGCGTGATCAGGGTTAGCAATGGCAAAACGTTTAAGCTGTTGGTTTTTAATTAGCTGTTTAAGCCCGTTAAGATCACCATCTAACACTAAGGGCGAGTTTTTTGGTGCCGCTAGCGCCAGCTTGCCGACCGCGTAAATAACACCGTTCCCCTGGGCTTTGCCCGCCTGACTTAGCTGCTGGGTGTAGCGTTCATCTGCAGAGAGAAATAACTCAAATGGCGCACCATGCTTTATTTGTGCAACAAAGTTACCTGAAGACCCATAGGTGATGCGAACTTTGCGCCCCGTGTCAGCTTTAAACTGCTGAGCCACTTCGTCGAGTGCAAATTTAATACTCGACGCTGCAGCAATCGCTGGTACATCGTCGGCTGCAAACACCCCTTTACTGATTAGTAATAGCGGCATTAATACCGACAGCAAAGCCATTCTAAGCTTCATCAAGCAGCTCCCTAACAGTAATGTTTATTTGTTATTCCATACATCGGCAGCTTGCTCGTCTGAATCACGCGCTTCAACCCAACTAGCACCCTGCTCTCCGGCCTCTAACTTCCAAAATGGTGCTTTGGTTTTTAGAAAGTCGATTAAGAACTCGCAAGCTGCAAAAGCGGCTTTGCGATGCATACTGGTCACGCCAATAAACACGATTTGCTCACCTAAGGTCATTAAGCCAACACGGTGGATAATGGTGACATGGGTTAGCGGCCAACGCTCACGCGCCTCGGCTTCAATTTGATTTAATACTGCTTCGGTCATTCCAGGGTAATGCTCAAGGGTGAGATCGGTAACAGCACTGCCATCATTGAAATCTCGCACTTTACCCACAAAAGTCACTACGGCACCGTCGGCATTATTTTGACTAATAAGCTGGTATTCATCAGGAACGCTAAAATCTGCTGTTTGAACGCGGATCATCCTAGCCTCCGGTTACTGGCGGAAAAAAGGCAACTTCGTCGCCATCGACAATGGCGGTATCCCATTGGCTTATCGTCTGATTAACAGCAACTAATAGCTTGTCAGATGCCATTACCTTAGCCCATTTGTCGTCAGTGGCAGCCAATGTTGCGCGCAAGCCTTCTGCCGTTTGGGTGTGCTCGCCAGCTTCAACTTTGATACTTGCTGTGCCGAGTAATTCTCTTACTTGTGCAAAAAATAATACGTTTATCATTATTTCTCTACCTTAAAATGACCTGATTTTCCGCCACGCTTCTCAATGAGTCTAACCTGAGAAATGACCATATCTTTTTGAACCGCTTTACACATATCGTAAATCGTCAATGCCGCTGTAGAAGCTGCAGTTAGCGCTTCCATCTCAACACCGGTTTTACCTGACAGTTTACATAAACTGCGGATCCAAACACGGTTATGCTCTGGCTGTGCTTCAAGCTCAACCTCCACTTTTGTGAGCATTAAAGGGTGACATAGCGGGATCAAATCTGAGGTTTTCTTTGCGGCTTGAATACCTGCAATACGTGCAGTGGCAAAAACATCACCTTTGTGGTGACTACCGTTCATAATCATGTCGAGCGTTGCGCTGTCCATCTCGATATAAGCTTCTGCTCTTGCTTCGCGTTCGGTTACGGACTTATCGGTTACATCAACCATGTGCGCATTACCATCTGCATTTATGTGGGTAAAAGCATTTGTCATTCGAGTTAAACCTTCCAAATCATTATGTTTATCAAAATACCGTATAGACTGCCTGCTCACCTTACAATAACAACGGTTAACAGCAGAGGCTATCGATTCGTTAATCTGTTACTTTCTTAACGTGCATCACAAAATTGCACGGTCGATGCGTGGCGTCGAGCTGCTCTTTGAGCACTTTATTCCAACCTGTTTTGCATGCCCCTGTTGAACCTGGAAGGCAAAATATAGCGGTTTTGTTAGCAATGCCACCCAGCGCCCGAGACTGCACGGTTGAGGTGCCAAGCTCGGTATAGGTAATGTGCCTAAATAGTTCGCCAAAACCTTCTATGTCACGGTCAAATAAAGGTTTAACCGCATCAGGTGTATTGTCTCTCTCAGTAAATCCGGTACCGCCAGTGGTAATGATCACTTGCACATGATTAGAAGCGATCCATTGCGAGAGCACAGAGCGAATTTGGTATTTATCGTCTTTAATGATTTGGCGATCTGCAAGATGGTGCCCGGCTTCAATTAAGGCATCAGCTAAATACTGGCCTGAGGTGTCATTGTCGACGGTGCGTGTGTCAGATAAGGTTAAAACAGCAATATTTAGTGGCAAAAAATGGCTCTGAGTGCAATGGCCCATAACGGTCTCTTTAAAAATAACGATATTTAAGTAATAAAATAAAAATAGTGCAGTTGAGACCTAGTATTGGCATCAACTCAACGACTAACCACCAATAGAGGCAAGGTGCTGCGTTACACCCGTAATGCCATCATGTAAGAAGTGGGTTTGTTTTTTCTGCGCTAGCTGGCCGTGCAAGCGCCCAATTAGCTCAGCTTGCTGATCAGGGGTTTGCAGTAGATCCCGTAAATCTACACCATTTTCAGTAAATAAACACAGGTGTAACTTACCTTTGGCCGAAACACGCAAACGATTACAACTAGCACAGAAGTTTTTGGCGTACGGCATGATTAAACCAATTCGGCCTTGGTAATCATCGTGACTAAAGTTTTGTGCCGGACCGTCGTCGACTGCAGGCGTATCAAACTGCCAACCTGCCTGCTCTAGCTGATTTTTAATGTCTGCACCCGCTAAATGATGCGCTTTAAAGTAATCATGCCCTAAGCCTGTTTCCATCAGTTCGATAAAACGCAAATCAATGGGCGTACTTTTTATCCAATGCAAAAAACGAGGTAAATCTTTATCGTTTAGCCCTTTGAGCAGTACTGCATTGATTTTTACTCGCTCAAAACCGGCCTCAAGTGCAGCATCTACGCCGCGCATCACCTCGTCAAACTTGTTCTCACCCGTGATTTGATAAAACATTTTGGGGTCGAGACTATCAACTGAAATATTGATACGCCTGAGCCCTGCGTCATACCACTCTTGGGCATGCTTAGCTAACCGATAACCATTGGTGGTTGTGGCGATGGTGTTGATTTTGTCGTTGTCTTTAACGATACGAATAATATCGGTGAAATCTTTACGCAAGGATGGCTCACCACCGGTGATCCTAATTTTTTGCGTACCGACTTCAGCAAAGGCCGAAACGAGATGCTCTATCTCATTGAGATCGAGAAATTTAGGTTTACCGTCGGGGCGGTAACCATCTGGGAGGCAGTAAGTGCACTTAAAGTTACATACGTCAGTCACTGACATACGCAAATAATGAAACCGTCGACCAAAATTGTCTTGTAGTTGGGACATGATCACCTTTCCAAGTAAGGGGAGGTGAGAAAATTTCTTGTCTCACCCCGGTGGCGTTATTGCCACGGCTAAAAACCCGTATCTGTCTCGACGTAGGATTAGAAGCTCGGAGAACCGTCAGACTTGATTATAGGCGTATTTAGGCGACAAACCATAGCCTGCCGAGAATGAAAAGCGTTAAATATGAGCAAGTATCGAGTTTATGTGACCCCCATCACCAAAAATAATGCTTAAAAAACCTACGACAACAACGTTTAAACTCTGTGACGTAGCTCAATTTTGAGGTAAGGTGAGTTAAGACATTAAAACACTCGTTTATAACGCTGCGACATTTTCGCGCACTATAATCCAACGAGGGCAATGGAGGAAGATGACAAATGGAACGTGAATCGATGGAATTCGATGTTGTGATCGTGGGTGCTGGTCCCTCAGGATTAGCAACTGCTTGTCGTTTAATGCAAATATCAAAAAGCAGTGATCAAGAAATCTCAGTTTGCGTCGTCGAAAAGGGGTCTGAAGTCGGAGCGCATATTCTGTCTGGCGCAATTTTCGAACCCAAAGTACTCGGCGAACTATTTGATGACTGGAAAGAGTCTGGCGCGCCGCTTCACACAGCGGTCACTGAAGATGAAATTCACATGTTCAGCTCAGCGACTAACGCACGCACCATGCCAAACGCCTTAGTCCCCAAAACCATGCATAACGAAGGCAATTACATTATTAGCGTGGGAAACCTATGCCGCTGGCTAGCTGAACGCGCTGAAGAGCTTGGGGTTGAGGTGTTTCCAGGGTTTCCGGCCAGCGAGCTGCTTTACAATGAAGATGGCAGCGTAAAAGGCATTCAGATTGGCGATATGGGAGTGGGAGAAAACGGCCAACCCAAAGACGCCTATGAGCCAGGTATGGAGTTACATGCCAAATACACTGTGTTTAGTGAAGGCTGTAGAGGTCATTTAGGCAAACAGCTTATTGAAAAATTTCAACTTGATAACGGTAAAACGCCGCAGCACTATGGTCTTGGTTTTAAAGAGATCTGGACAGTTCCTAGCGAACAACATGAACTGGGTAAAGTGGTTCATACCGGTGGCTGGCCTTTAACTAAGGGCGCTTCTGGCGGTGGTTTTATGTATCACCTTGAGAACAACCAAATTGCAGTTGGTTTGATTGTCGACCTTAACTATTCTAACCCCCATCTAAGCCCGTTTGACGAGTTTCAACGCTATAAGACCCATCCTGTTATTGCCAAGACACTAACCGGTGGTGAACGCATATCTTACGGCGCACGCGCGATTACCAAAGGTGGCTTAAACTCATTACCTAAACTGACATTTCCAGGCGGGATGGTCATTGGCTGTAACGCTGGCACCTTGAACTTTGCCAAAATTAAAGGCACCCATACTGCAATGAAAAGCGGTATGTTAGCTGCAGAAACGCTAGCGCAAGCACTTCTTGCGGGGGTTGAACCGGGTAAAGATCTACACTGCCTTGAAGATCGCTTTAATGAAAGCTGGCTGCAAAAAGAGCTGCATGGCTCGCGCAACTTTGGCCCCGCAATGCACAAGTTTGGTACCTACCTTGGTGGCGCGTTTAACTTTGTTGACCAAAATTGGTTTGGGGGCAAGTTCCCAATCACCCTTCGAGATGATAAACCCGATTACGCCCAAATGGCGGAATCGAGTGCCTTTAGCAAAATCGATTATCCAAAACCCGACGGTAAACTGAGCTTTGACAAATTATCGTCAGTGTATTTGTCGAACACCTTCCACGAAGAAGACCAGCTTTGTCATCTGCGCTTGAAAGATGCCCGCATTCCAATTGATGTCAACTTAGTTAAGTTTAACGAACCTGCACAGCGCTACTGTCCTGCTGGCGTGTATGAAGTGGTTGAAGAGGCTGGCGAGAATAAGTTTGTGATTAACAGTCAAAACTGTATTCACTGTAAAACGTGTGACATTAAAGACCCAAGCCAAAACATCACCTGGGTAACTCCTGAGGGTGGTGGCGGACCAAACTACCCCAATATGTAATACACGCAAACAACCCCTAAAAAATACCTACTCACATTAATAGTAGGTATTTTTATTTCAGCCCCTAACAAAATTGACTGTTCGGCTTAATCGTCAGCGGGTACGAATAGCTTTAGCTTCACTGGCTCTGATGGCCGCTATTATCGTGCAAACAAAATCAAAAATTGCGAATAAAGCGAATAGGTAAACCCAACCCCAATAAATACTAAAATATTGCTAAACACACATAAATGGTAATGCTGACTTTAAAATATAAGCAGTTACGACAGCGACCTTCAATAAACGGCTACTCATCTGGCTTCATTAGCCACACAAATAACGGGTCAAATACGCGATTAAATGCACTAACATTTCCATATGTTTTTCAACTTGCATCCCCTCACGCCTTGAATTATTAGTGACGATTATCTGTAAACTAAAACTTAATCTTGTGCCCTTCCGTATAACCGCATTTGCCAATCTTCAATGACATTCTGACTCAGCCTGCGTTGCAAACTGTTGACCCAAGAGGCAGCGAGCCCTGTGCAACGGGCTAAACGCTGGTACTGCTCGGCATCGAATTGGGCTAGAAAATAAATCCGCATGGCTTCTGCCACACTGATATCTGATTGCCGCTCAACTAGCTTAATATGGTCTGTTTCTTCAATTGTGCCCGGCTGCAACACGCGATAAAACCACCCGCATCGACCACTGCTCTGCATCGTGGACGCAAACTCATTATGGTCAAATTGTAAGTTAAGCTTAAAACACGGCGAGCGAGGTTGGGTAACCTGCAACAACACCGTACCGATTTGAATGATATCGCCGATATACACCCGAGACTCATCGAGCCCCACTGTACTAATGTTTTCACCCATTGCGGGAGCATCTTTAAAGCCTGAAATCATCCCCAAGCGTCGGTACTGCCCATAATGCTCACGCGGAAAGTGGTGCAACACTCGGTCTGAACCACCATGATGGTTTGGGTCTGCTTGACTATCACCATCAACCGTAACCGCATTGACGACTAATTTTTTGCTACGGCATTTTTGCCCTATACCACTGCTAACCGTGTCAAAAGTGGCGAGCTGACTACCACGATATAACCCAGATATTTGCTGAACCAGCACCTTTGCCACCATCAATAAAGTCCTTTAATTTTAATATTATTATCCCTTTACGGATGATTAAAGTAGCAATAGTCGCTAATTAAGTCCGTGACAAACACCTGTAAAGCAACGGCTATATAAAAAACAATTACAACTGTGCCGCTAAATATTGCTGCAAACCTTCACCAGGAATTGAACTGTCACACGCAACAGCATAACCAGACCAAATTGAAGCCTCTTGCATGGCTTGCACTACCGTTAAATTATTGACAAGCCCATGAATTAAGCCGGCAGCATAAGCATCACCAGCACCAGTGGTATCCACAACTTGGGTCGGCACCGCTGCAACCTGTTGTTGCTCGCTGGCAGAGTATAACGTCGCACCTCTTTCACCGTCGGTCACAATAAAATACTGCACTCGGTCACCCGCGATGGATTGAGCAAATTGCCATGGGCTCTGCTTACACCGTCCCTGCATATCACTTAATGAGGCTAATAAAATATCGCAAGGCCGAGCCCGCTCATCTTTAGCAAGCTGCGCAACAACCCAACAATGCCCGAGTGCAGATGCTGCCCACTTCGCCACACCTTCAGATGATGAATTGATATAAAAGGCGTCAATATTATCCCACTGTGGTGGTGCTGGTAGTTTAAACTTGGGCCGTTCTGGCCGCATAATGGTGCGCTCACCATCAGGGGTCATCATCAATAGCATTTCATTGGTCGCTCCAGGGCGTCGCTGCACCCGGCTACAATTAATGCCTTGTGTGCTTGCTTCTGCGAGTAACCAATCGCCTATGTCATCACGTCCCACTTCGGTCACCAACGTGACTTGATGCCCTGCCCACACCAAACCAATCCCAGTATTAGCTCCGCCACCACCCAAACGCTGCCCGCCATCTTGATAATGGAAACGGCCACCGGTTTTAAGTGGTTGGTTTAGAGTGAATATACGATCACAATTTAAATTTGCTACCAGTAAAATATTGGCCATAACAACACATAATAAAAAGCGGTAAGTTGATAGTAAGAGATTTACCCTACTGCGCCAAGCCATATACTTATTTACAGTGCTTGCCGCCATATTAACATTGAGATATTACAAATATGGCAAGCGTTACCTGCCGCTAAATGGAGCCATTAAAACTAGAAAACAAAACTCGATAAGCACTAAACGCACGCCCTCATTAGCGCCCGAAACAATAAACAACACAACAGCATGCTTTTAGCAATTATGCATGCTTTGACTATACTCAAATACGGCGCTGAGCCTAATTGAGGTTCTGCGACATTGCCACATCCCAACGTAATAGGATAATTAAATGTGCCCAATTATGATTATGGATGAAATTCCACAACGCCCAGAAACACCACAAGCTAGGCTAAAACGCTATAAAGCTTGCCTTGACGAGTTTGAACAAATGCAATATTCAGATGCCTTTACCGAACAGATAAAAGAGGACATAGCGAAACTTGAGCGCGAAATTGCAAACATGAATTAACGGCTTTAACTCAGGTTAAGTTATTTGGCCCAAAAAAAACGACAAGCACTTTAACGCACTTATCGTTTAATTTGAGCATTTAACTTTTGGCAAACCGATAGTTGAACTCGGTAGGTTACACTCTAGTTTGTAACCTCAAGCTCGACTACATATCAGATTCAGCAAGTGGTTTACGTAACTGCGCACGAACGTTGTCCATACCTGAGTAAAACTCTTTCATCATCAACAAGCCCATCATTTTACCGTTATCAGTAATAATTAGGTTGTCAGGATCGGTAGGGTCATTTTTAATTGCACCGATAGCTCGCATTGATGCCATTTCTTTAAATAAAGCGGTATCAAGGTTAACCCCAAACGTATCGCGGAAATACTTACGCGATAAACGACCAGAGAACATGCCCAGTAAAAAGCGATACTGCATCACTTCTTTACGGCCATAATTTTTCTGTTGCTCAACACCCATTCGGCCGCTGTTAATTTGCTGATGGTACTTTTTCAATGAAAAGGTATTTACGTACAAAGTATCATCAAGGAAGCTAAATGAACCCGAACCCACCCCGAGGTATTCGTCATAATCGATGACGTATTCATCAAAACCTTCATTATTAGCTTTACCAAAAGCCCATGCAGAAAGCTGGTTATATTGACCATTTAGCGTGTTTAGAATTTGATGGTATTGACGCATCATGTCACCGCTTGGCGCGGCTAATTTACTTTTAACACTTTTACGAGTCTGGTGTGTGACCATCAACGGGTAAGTGGTAATTTGGCGTGGATCTAGTTTCGATGCCATGTCCAAATCTTGCTGGATCACTTCGTCAGTTTGACCACGGAAACCAAAAATCAAATCAATGTTGATGATCGGGAACAGCTCTTTTGCCGCCATGATCTTGTCAAAAGTTTGCTGACCATTTCCAAACTTTTCAATGCGATCGGTCATGGTTAAAATATCATCATTAAAGCTTTGCACACCAATCGACATGCGATCAACTAAGCCTTCAAGCAATTTAAAGCCAGGGCTGTCGACGTGCTGCGGATCAGACTCGCAAGACACCTCTTTAATGTTGGGGAATAGTTTTTTGGCATGCTCAATTGTGCGTGCGAGTTCATCTTCAAGCACGGTAGTTGTACCACCACCGATATACATGGAGTCAAAGTCATAACCTAAGTTTTTAACCATATCCATTTCTTTACGCAACGACACAAAATAGCTACGTGCTTTGTCTTCTTTAAAGAGGAAGCGATGAAAAGTACAGTATGAACATAAAGTATGGCAAAAAGGGATATGCGCATACAGCATGTACTTTCGCCCCTCAATAGGGCTCGGCATCATATCTGCTGACACTGTATCGAGCTTAAGATTACGATCGACATAGAACTGCATCACCTTTTCCATGCCAGTAATCATCCAAGCTGGCGTGGTGATATTGGCTTTATAAGGTTTAGCACTATCAGGCAAAATAATTCGAGACATAAAGATTCCTATCAGAGGTGGCAGTTCAAAAAAAGAGGTGTATCGAAATGAACCAGCGGAGAGCAAAATTAACACTTTAAACTACAGTAAAACGTGATTTGGTTATAACTTAGCGTGTCCAATCACAAAATTCAGAGCTTTTTGTTAAGTGAGTCATGCTTTAGTTAATATGCATTTATGAGTGTAGATCGCCCATAAACAAAAACACCCCAGCTGATTAATCAACTGAGGTGTTTTAAGTTCAAGCCGTCAATACTAAAGAATTATTCTTTGTATTTAAGCGTTCCATTTTCTTTGATTTCGTCAAACCAAAGGTTATGGTGTTGGCTTGCCCAAGTTTCGTCACAGTAACCAGAAACCATACATTCCATACCACCTTCAGACATAACCGTAGCCATAAAGATATGCACGATTGAGAAAGCAGTAATAACGATAGCACTAACAGAGTGAAGAACCAGTGCAATCAAGCTTAATGTACGGCTAGGCTCGAACAAGTTCGGGAATAGCAGCAACATGCCAGAAGCCGAGATCACTAGACCAAATAACGCAAAGGCCCAGAACCACAACTTCTCACCAGCATTCGCAAAACCTGAGTCAGGGTGCTTGCCTTTAAATGGACCGAAGTTAATGTAACCACCAACAACCAACATCCATTTTAAATCGTACATTTTTGGTAGCTGATTTTTAGCCCAAAGCACAGACATAAGCAACCAACCAAGCATAAACGGAAATGCCATGACGTCGTGTACTTGTTTTGCTGCATAGACTAGATTAGACCACAAGCCTTCACCAATGTATGGCTGGAAGAAGAAACGTCCTGCCAACAGTGTTAGACCCGTCAGAATCAATAGTAGACACGGAATAGCGCCTAACCAGTGAATTGACACGTCAAATTTAGACCAGCGATACACCATCTTGCCAGAGAAGCCGCCGTGAAGCTTAGAAATACCGTTCACTTTAACAAACAAGGCAAAAATAATGAGCATGCCAAACAAGGCAAACATCAAGCCAGGTGCTAACCAGTCACTACGTAGCTCAAGTACACGTAAGTCATACGTGTTGATTGGTTGTACGTGAAACTCACTTAGCGATGTAGTACGACCTTCAGCGCCTGCTTTAAGTTGTGACCAAATTTGGCCATTATTAACTTCATCAGCATGCTCATGGGTTGCACCGTCATGGGCAAAAACCGTCACACTGAATAACAGTGCAATAGCCATACCTATGTGTTTAAACCATTTGTTCATAATACGTCCTCTGTTACTACCCGTAGGCTCATGGCAGTGAGCCCACAGGTCGTATTGCTGGAAGTAATTAACCTAAGTCAATTAACCCCAAGCTGCGTTTTTAGAACCACGGTATGCAACACGCTCACGGAAGATTGAAGAAACAATCTCAGCATCACCCGCTAGTAGCGATTTAGTAGCACACAGCTCGGCACACATAGGAAGCTTGCCTTCAGCAACACGGTTTGCACCGTATTTATGACGCTCAGCATCAGAGAAGTTCTCTTCTGGGCCACCAGCACAGAAAGTACACTTGTCCATCTTACCGCGAGCACCAAAGGCGCCGCTTTGAGGGAACTGAGGTGCACCAAATGGGCAAGCGTATAGACAGTAACCACAACCGATACAAGTATCTTTGTCGTGAAGTACGATGCCGTCTTCAGTTTTGTAGAAACAGTTTGCAGGACAAACAGCCATACAAGGAGCGTCACTACAGTGCATACAAGCGATAGAGATTGAGGCTTCGCCTTTCTCACCATCATTGATAGTCACTACGCGACGACGTTGGATTCCCCACTCAAGAGCAGAGTCGTTTTCGTTCTTACATGCTGTGACACAACCGTTACACTCGATGCAGCGCTTGGTATCACATAAAAATTTCATTGTAGCCATTCTGGCAATTCTCCTAGCTAATTCTGCAATTACGCTTTAACGATCTGACAAAGCGATGCCTTGGTTTCCTGCATCTGTGTCACAGGGTCATAACCATAAGTCAATGCAGTGTTAGCTGATTCACCGATAACGTAAGGGACAGTGCCTTCTGGGTAGTTAGGCTCAAGACTTTCGCCATGCATAACACCCGCAAAGTGGTAAGGCATCCAAGTTACACCAAGCTTAACGCGTGGAGTGACCATAGCCTTGATCTTAATACGACCACCTTCAGCACCCTCTAGCCATACTGTGTCACCGTCGCGGATCCCGCGATCAGCTGCGTCAGCAGGGTTAATTTCAACAAACATTTCTTGTTGAAGCTCAGCCAACCAAGGGTTAGAACGAGACTCTTCACCACCACCTTCATACTCAACTAGACGACCAGAAGTAAGACCTAGTGGGTACTTACCAGTCACATCATTTTGTTGAATTGACTTGTATAGCGTCGGTAGACGGTGAATTTGCATGTCATCGTATGTTGGGTACTTAGACACTAGATCACGACGTGGCGTGTAAAGCGGCTCACGGTGAACAGGGAATGCATCAGGGAAGTGCCATACAATACAACGCGCTTTAGCGTTACCGTATGGAATACAACCGTGCTTCATAGCCACACGTTGGATACCACCAGATAAATCGGTTTTCCAGTTACGGCCTTCAGCTTCTGCTTTTTCAACAGCAGTTAGGTCATCCCACCAACCAAGCTGTTTAAGCATGTCGGCAGTAAATTCTGGGTAACCGTCTTGGATTTCAGAGCCAACAGAGTAGCTGCCTTCTGCCAATAGGTTCTTACCTTTGTATTCAACACCGTAGCGAGCACGGAAGTTACCGCCACCCTTAAGCACGTGCTTATGTGTGTTGTAAAGGATTTGAGTACCTGGATGCTTCTGCTCTGGAGTACCCCAACATGGCCAAGGTAGACCGTAAGTCTCACCTTTAGCTGGGCCGCCTTCAGCTTCAAGAGTCTTGTTGCTGAATGTTCCCCAGTTTTGAGTATGCAGTTTCAAACGCTCTGGGCTTTGACCTGACATACCAATTGTCCACATACCGCGGTTGATTTCGCGAGTAACGTCTTCAATAACAAGAACGTCATTTGCATCTTTAGCAATACGCTTAGTGTACTCATCAGCAAAACCAAGTTTTTGAGATAGACGGTACATGATCTCAAGGTCGGTTTTAGATTCGAATAATGGCTCGATAACCTTCTCACGCCACTGCTGACTACGGCCAGAGTTAGACACAGAACCTTCAGTTTCAAACTGAGTTGCTGCAGGAAGAAGGTAAACACCATTTTGGCGACGGTGCATTACACCAGCCATTGTTGGGAACGGATCCACAACAACAACAGTTTCCATCTTATCTAGTGCATCACGAACATCACGCTGACGCGTTTCAGTGTTAACTGATTGACCCCAGAAGAATGCCATGCGAACGCGATCTTTCTGCGCTAGTTTTTCAGGCGTTTCTAAAACACCGTCATGCCAGCGAGAACAAGGAATACCAGGAGTGTTCATTGGAATGCGACCAAGATATGAGGTTTGATCGAAACGACCTTTAACCCAATCAAAATCTAGATCCCAAACGTGGCTCCAATGCTTCCAAGAACCAGTCTTAAGACCGTAGTAACCTGGTAGCGTATCAAACAACAGACCTAAATCCGTCGCGCCTTGTACGTTATCGTGTCCACGGAAAATGTTTGTTCCGCCACCTTTAACACCCATGTTACCAAGGGCAAGCTGAAGGATACAGTAAGCACGAGTGTTTGCGTTACCCACGTGATGCTGAGTACCACCCATACACCAAATAACAGTACCAGGACGGTTATCGGCCATTAGCTTAGCAGCTTGGTAAACTGACTCTTCACTACAACCGGTAATGTGAGCCACTTCTTTTGGTGGGAACTTCTTCGCTTCTGCGCGGATAGTATCCATTTCGAAAACACGTTCTTGGATGAACGTCTTATCTTCCCAACCATTTTCAAAGATGTGCCAAAGCATACCGTAAATGAATGGAATATCAGTACCTGGACGTAGGTCGCAATGTAAGTCAGCGTGTGCAGCAGTACGAGAGAAACGTGGATCAACAACGATTAATTTAGCGTTGTTTTTCTCTTTCGCAAGCAAGATATGTTGCATTGCAACAGGATGCGCTTCAGCCGGGTTAGCACCGATGAAGAAGATTGCGTTTGCATTCTGAATATCGTTGAAAGAGTTAGTTTGCGCACCGTAGCCCCAAGTGTTAGCAACACCAGCTACCGTGGTAGAGTGACAAATACGAGCAGAGTGATCGACGTTGTTCGTGCCCCACATTGCCGCAAGTTTACGGTACATGTAACAGCCTTCGTTCGAGAACTTAGCACTACCCATGAAGTAAACAGAATCAGGACCAGATTCCTTACGGATATCTAGCATTTGGTCACCAACTTCGTCAAAAGCTTGTGCCCAAGAAAGTTTCTTCCACTTGCCGTCAACCAATTTCATTGGGTATTTAAGACGCTTCTCACCGTGACCATGTTCACGCAGTGCAGCACCTTTAGCACAGTGACCGCCTGAGTTGAATGGGTGATCGAAAGCAGGCTCTTGACCAGTCCACACACCATTTTGTACTTCAGCGTATAAACCACAACCTACAGCACAAGCACTACATACAGTACGCTTGATTTCAGTTGGTGCATCGTATGGTACGTCTTTAGCTTCAGCTCGACGCATCATGCCAGTACCTAACAACGAAGCAGCTGCGATACCACCTGATGTAATACCTGCTTGTTTCATAAATTGACGACGACTAATACCTAGAGTTTTTTTCTCTACTGTAGTAGTTGCCGCGTTGGATTTGCGAGTTAATTGCATCGCTTAAATTCTCCTAAACTAGCCGCGTAAGCTATTGTAATAACTGCGTACATGTGCAGTTTCTTGATAGCCATTTACACTCTTAGTGCTGACATTGTTCTCATTTGCTTGAGCTACACTTACGCCGGTTGCGGCGATAGCAACACCTGCGGTGCTACCAATGGTAAGTGCTTTCAGCAAAGATCTGCGGTTCAGATCAGGCTGTTGCTTCTTCATTTTTACTCCTAGTAAAACGGAATACTTCGTTATAAAACCAAGGTGTTTAAAATTTTTGCCACGCCAACAGTGTTAACACTATGTAACGAAGCAACAGGATAAATACCGATAGTATTTATCGATCTTAAACACCCAACAAATTGCCCCGGTAATATAAAGAAAAAGCCCTTAAAAAAGATTGATCTAAACCGGATAAAAACCGCGACCAAGTACGAATTTTATAAAAAGTGTTAAGCAGAACAAGTTTGAAGATCCGTTCAGAATTCGATGCGAGAAACAACTGAATTTACGCCGATAAAAATGTTGGTTAAATGTAACCAACTCAACACATTACCGAACCGTAAGTAAATGATAACGATTGTTATTTGGAAGTTTTTTTAGATGCCATTCACTATCACAAAGGCAAAAGCAGTTTATTGAAAAGGGAGTTCAAATTCGGGTTAACGCCACCGCGTAAAGCAACCAAAAAAGTGGAAATATTTATGACAAAAAACAAAAACGCCTCGATATTTATCGAGGCGTTTTTTCTAACAACAATAGCTAGTCTTTATAGACAATTGAGTTGTTTTCTTTTATTTCATCGTACCAAACGTTGTGGTGTTGAGCGGCCCAGTTTTCATCACAATAACCCGACATCATACACTCCATACCACCTTCACTCAGCACCGTTGCCATCCAAATATGCACTATCGTAAATGCAATAATAATGATGGCACTAATGCCATGGATCAATAACGCCGCCATAGACGCTTCACGGGGGAGCTCTAACCCTGGCAAGACCAGCATTAAACCCGAAACGACAATAAACAAGCCGAATATAGCTAATGCCCAAAACCACATTTTCTCGCCCGCATTGGCAAAGCCGCTGTCAGGATGTTTGCCTTTAAACGGTCCGAAGTTGACATAACCTCCCACCACTAAAAACCATTTTAGGTCATACATCTTAAACGTCTGCATCGGCATCCACTTGACCACACATAAGGCCCAAGACACGATAAATATCGGCCCAACCCAATCGTGAATGGTTTTACTACCGTAAATCAAAGCGGCCCAAATGCCCTCCCCAACCCAAGGTTGTAAAATGTGTTTACCCAGCATGATATTAAGGCCTGTAAAAATCAGCGCCATACACGATGACGCCATAACCCAATGGATCCATAAATCAGCTTTAGTCCAACGTTGCAGCATCTTGCCAGAAAAGCCCTTACTCAATTTTGATGGGCCATTCACTAAGTAGAAAAACAAGAACGCCACAAAAACACCCACTACTGCGATGCCCATAACGGGAGTTAAGTAATTATTCCTCAGCTCTTTACCTTGGTTACCAGCAACATTGATCAACACATTGGCTTCAGTACCATTATCGGTCGTAAAGCCAGAGTCACCCGCTTTAACGGCACGCCAAAGATCTGCATCGTTGGTTTTACCTGCTTGCTGCTGACTCGATTGCTCATCTGCCGCTATCGCAGATACACTCAACCCCATCGATAACACAAAGGGGATAACTAACAACGCGATCAGGCTGCGTAGTGATTTCATATACATATTCACTCCTTAACAAGGTTGTGCACCGAAGTGCACAACCCAACTCAGCCTTACGCGCCAGTGGTTGGGGTGTAACCCCATATTGCGCCAGGGTTTCCTCTGGCAGCAACGCGTTCGCGGTAAATATCTGATACCACACCAGCATCACCCGCTAGCAGTGCCTTGGTAGAACAAAGCTCTGCACACATAGGTAACTTTCCTTCAGCAATACGGTTAGCACCATATTTCTGCCGCTCAGCATCTGAATGTGTCTCTTCTGGGCCACCGGCACAGAAAGTACACTTATCCATTTTCCCGCGACTACCAAATGCGGTCTTTTGTGGGAACTGTGGCGCACCAAAAGGGCAAGCATAGAAACAGTAACCACAGCCAATACAGGTATCTTTGTTGTGCAAGACAATGCCGTCATCGGTACGGTAGAAACAATCTGCCGGACAAACGGCCATACAAGGTGCGTCAGAACAGTGCATACACGCCACTGAAATTGACGCTTCACCCGGCTCACCATCGTTAATGGTGACGACTCGTCGACGTTGAATTCCCCACTCTAAAGCGGAGTCGTTTTCATTTTTACATGCTGTGACGCAACCGTTACACTCGATGCAGCGCTTGGTGTCACACAAGAATTTCATGACTGCCATAATGGCTTATCTCCTCATCAAGTTAATTAGGCTTTACTGATCTGACACAAGCTCGACTTCGTCTCTTGCATCTGCGTCACAACGTCATAGCCATAGGTCATTACGGTGTTGGCAGACTCGCCTGTCACGTAAGGAACTGTCCCTTCGGGGTAGCTTTTCTCTAGGCTTTTGCCTTCGAATACCCCCGCAAAATGGTATGGCATAAAACATTCACCAGCGGTAACTCGTGGCGTTACCATCGCCTTAACTGTGATTTTTGCCCCTTCTGGACTATGAACAAACACATCATCACCATCGCGTAAGCCGCGATCAGCTGCATCCGCAGGATTGATCTCGATAAACATCTCTTGCTGTAATTCTGCAAGCCATGGATTGGAACGTGTTTCTTCACCGCCACCTTCGTATTCCACCAAACGGCCGGTGGTAACTGCAAGCGGGAAGTCCTTGGCAAAATCCTTGTCCTGAATAGATTTGTACAAGGTTGGGAGACGCGCAACCATGCGGTCTTCATAGGTTGGATACTTAGACACTAAATCGCGACGCGGCGTATAGAGTGGCTCACGGTGTATCGGAATATCATCAGGGAAATTCCACACAATGCAACGCGCCTTAGCGTTACCATATGGGATACAACCATGATTAATGGCTACTCGCTGGATCCCGCCTGAAATATCGGTTTTCCAGTTTTTACCTTCGGCATGTACCTTTTCTTCTGCTGTAAGATCATCCCACCAGCCAAGCTGCTTCAACATCTTGTCGGTAAATTCAGGGTAACCATCTTGAATTTCACTGCCTTTGGAATAAGAGCCTTCAGCCAAAATGTTATTGCCGTCATGTTCAACACCATAACGCGCACGGAAATTACCACCACCGTATTTAACTTCGCGGCCGGTTCGGTACAAAATTTGGGTACCGGGGTGTTTATTCTCTGGTGTGCCCCAACAAGGCCAAGGTAATCCGTAAGTTTCACCTTTAGCAGGGCCGCCGGGCGCTTCGAGCGATTTGATATCGAAAGTCCCCCAGTTTTCTTGGTGCATTTTCAAGCGTTCTGGGCTTTGACCTGTGTAACCAATCGTCCACATACCACGGTTAAATTCACGCGTCATATCTTCAATTAACGGTTCATCACCATTCACTTTAATGTGTTTACAGAACTCAGCTTCAATGCCCCACTTTTTGGCCAATTTGTACATGATCACGTGATCAGGCTTGGATTCAAATAAAGGCTCAATAACTTGGCTACGCCATTGCAGTGAACGGTTCGATGCAGAAACCGAGCCGTAAGTTTCAAACTGTGTTGAGGCTGGTAATAAATACACCCCATCTGAGCGTTCATGCATTACGCCCGCCATTGTCGGAAACGGATCGACAACCACTACGGTGTCCATCTTATTCAGCGCTTCGCGCACTTCACGACCACGGGTTTCGGTATTAACCGATTGCCCCCAGAAAAATGCCATACGTATGTTGTCTTTCTGCGCAATCTTTGACTTGTCTTCCAGCACACCATCATGCCAGCGTGAACAAGGTATACCGGTTGAAGTCATTGGATCTTGGCCTAATCGCGGCTCTTGATCAAAGCGGTTTTTTACCCACTCATAATCTAAATCCCACACGTTACACCAGTGTTTCCAAGACCCGGTCTTTAAGCCGTAATACCCAGGTAATGTATCGAACAGTAACCCAAAGTCTGTCGCACCCTGTACGTTATCGTGACCACGGAAAATATTGGTACCACCACCTGACACTCCCATATTACCGAGCGCTAATTGCAAGATACAGTATGAACGAGTGTTGGCATTACCCACGTGATGCTGTGTTCCACCCATACACCAAACAACGGTACCGGGCTTGGTTTCAGCCAACAACTTAGCCACTCGGTACATTTGTTCTTTAGGTACCCCAACCACGTTTTCGACTTCAGCAGGGTTAAATTTTTTCACCTCTTCGCGAATACGTTCCATACCGTAAACGCGCTGGTCGATAAACGTTTGATCTTCCCAGCCGTTTTCAAAAATGTGCCATAGCAAACCATAAATGAAAGGAATATCCGTACCTGGACGAATATGCACGAACTCGTCAGACTTAGCTGCAGTTCGGGTGAAACGAGGATCGACTACGATAATTTTCGCGCCGCGCTCTTTGCCTTCCAAAATATGCTGCATTGCAACAGGGTGAGCTTCACAGGGGTTCGAACCGATAAACATCATCGCTTTCGAGTTACGAATGTCATTAAATGAGTTGGTTTGCGCACCATAACCCCAAGTGTTTGCAACACCGGCTACAGTGGTAGAGTGACAAATACGGGCTGAGTGGTCGACGTTATTCGTGCCCCACATCGCGGCGAATTTGCGATACATATAAGCTTGTTCATTTGAAAACTTAGCACTGCCCATAAAAAATACTGAATCTGGGCCAGACTCTTTACGAATATCGAGGGCTTGCTGCCCCACCTCTTCAATGGCTTGATCCCAAGAAAGGCGTTTCCATTTTCCTCCTTCAAGTTTCATTGGGTATTTAAGACGTTTTTCACCATGACCATGCTCACGCAGTGCCGCCCCTTTTGCACAATGCCCACCCGCATTAAACGGATGATCAAAGGCTGGCTCTTGCCCGGTCCAAACGCCATTTTGTACTTCGGCGTAAATACCACAACCAACTGAACAATGGGAACATATAGTGCGTTTTACTTCGGTGGGGGTGTCGTGAGGAACATCTTTTGCTTCAGCTTTACGCATCATACCAGCGCCAAGCATTGAGGCTGCGGCAATACCACCTGTCGCGAGACTCGCTGACTTGAGGAATTGGCGTCGGTTTAAGCCTAAGGCTGCCTTTGAGCCAGTGGCTATCTGATCGGACTTACGGGTTAATCGCATCACACTCTCCTTAATTATTGACCACGAAACGCTTACTTACTGCGTAACGATGCGTAATAACTACGAACATGATCGGACTCTTGATAGCCGTCGCCTTTCGCTGCGGTGTCGACTTTGGGGGTCGCTGCTAGCGTTTGACTACTGACCGTTGCCACTGCGCCTGCGGCGCTGCCTATCGCCATTGCTTTTAGCAATTGACGACGACCCATGTCGGAAGCTTGCTTCTTCATAGTGTCTCCTTTGGTTTTTGAAGTTGAGTTCAGAGTTTAAGTTGCTAAACACATCACTCTTTTAGTATAGGGGGTACTCCTTAAATGGTGTCGATATCTGCTAAGAAGATGACTTAGCAGATATCGATAAAGATAGTTAACAAAAACTTATGAGGCGAGTTCGTTGGTGTTTGGCTCAATTTTTTCCGCTTCGCTGCCTGGGCAGTTAACTGGAATATCTAAGCTTAGTTGTTCAAACTCGCTAGCTTCGATAGCAAAGAAAGCGGTTGCAAGTTCTGCAACAGTGGCATAAAACGCCGCGCTTGGTGCTTTAGCTAATGTTTCGCAAAAACGGGCTATCCAGCTCCCCATATGGCGCTGATAGAAAGCAAGCTGGCGGTAACCTGGCGCTTCTAAAATCAACGTTCCCATGACTTCACACAATGCCGCAACGTGATCTTCAGGCTCTTTCACCTCTTCTTCACGTTCAAAGCCAAGTTGTATTAGGTCATTACGTAGCAAAGCTAATGGCTTGTCCATTAACGAACCGGTCATAAACCAGCTACCGTAAGGCAGGATTTCACCACGCCCAACGCCAAGGAAGATATTAAAGTACTCATCTTCTAGTTGGTCTGTTGTGAACTGCTCAGCTGCTAATTTCAATCCGACCCATGCTTTTGTCATATCGCTATCGTCTTTAGCATCAATATCTAAAGCCGCTAAGAACTGCAATAATTCGGTGCTTGGCTGGCGACGCAATAGCGCAGCTAATAACTGATAAATGTCAGCTCGTAGCTGATCGTTTTCTGAAACTTCTCTTACTAATTCGGTCATAGCTAAACTCTTATCGCAGTTGCTTTTCAGGGTCTTGAAGAATGTCTTCAAACATATCTTTTACTCGACAGTCACCACACATTTTTAAACGTTGCGTATTGGCGCTGAAGGCACTGTGGGTTCCTACCACTTCTAACATCCGCTTGACCATTGACTGGGTCGCGAACGGATCACCACAGGTAATACATTCAAACGGGGCTTCCTCATGCAGGGTTTGACGCTCCTGACGCGCAGCTTTATCAAAATTAATCTGAGGCGTTAAGCTGATAACTTTCTCAGGGCAGCCTGCTTCACATAGACCACATTGCACACAGTCTTGCTCTACAAAATGCAATGCCGGTAAATTACCGCCATCTGTCAATGCTGCAGTTGGACACGTTGCCACACAAGACATACACAAGGTACAGCTTTCAGTATTAACGCTCACTCGGCCATAGGGAATATTGCTTTGATGCAAGCAAGTATCGACAGATGCCGCTTGCTCGTTAAGGTGGTCAATCGCTTCGTATAGCGTTGTACGCTTAGTCGTTGCTGCAAATTCAGCAGGAACAATAACCGGCCAGCTTGCACTCGCAACCAATAACTCAGATAAATCTGCGGCGCCAGCTTCTGTTAGGTGATGTTCACTAATTAAACTTATACGCTGAGGTTGACCCATTTCATCAAGGATGTCGTTAGCCAGTGTAAGTTCGCCATTTAACATTTGAGTTAACGTCGGCGCTGTCGCGTCGGTGTTAAGGATCAATATTTGGCGTGCCCCCCAGGCTAATGATGACATCCAGTGATCGATACTCGCAACAGTGATCTCTTCAAGTTCAACCGGAATAATATCGCCAGCTAATTGCTCAGTAACGAGCGCCGCGCCTTTGCCAATGTCATGAAATAAGATGACAGGTGCAACTTGCGCTTGTGAACGAAAACTGGTGACTAGCCTATTGAGGTAACTATGCATCGCTTGCGGAGTCGGCAAGTCGTAACTAATCGCCCCTGTAGGACATGCATTGGTACAGCTACCTGCGCCATGACAAAGGTAAGGGTCAATTTCAATTTTTTGAGCAACACTCGAAATTGCATCAGCTGGGCAAAAGTTTAAACAGCGGGTACAGCCTTCGTTACCGTTACGGTTATGCGCACAGATATCGCTGTTCACTTTTACGTAGCGTGGCTTATCAAACTCGCCGATTAGATCCGGTAGCTGCTCAAGCGCTTCAGCTAGCTTAGTTTGGTCTTGACCAACATAGAAATAACCCGGTGGTAGCATTTCAAGGTTGATGCATGGGCTCATGCTCAAATCAAGGATTAAATCAAAATGAGGTTTGCGAATCGCCACAACGCTTAAGTCAGCATTGCCATCATCGAGCTCAACTTTTACTTGAAATTGGCCTAAGAAGCCTTTGATATCGATAAGTTTATTATAATAACTTTCAACATCTGTGGCAGCATTCATTACTAATTCAAGATGCGCTTCATCTTGGCTTGTAATGGATTCATTGGCTAAAATGGCACACTTACCCATGTGGGACAATTTGTCGGCAGCTAAGCGAGCCAAATCTTCTGGCCCGATAACGAGCACATTGCCCTCGGTTTGGTAGCTAACGGTTGGCGGTATTAGGTTTTGAATCACCTGATTTCCGGCCAGTACCTGTTGTCGAACCTCTTTGAGTCCAACTTGCGTTTCACGATTACTCACATTGCGTTCCTGCACAGTTCTTTGGCTGCTTCTGTACTTATTCTGCTGTTTTATGTTGCGCTTTAATGCGCGCCAGCTTTATATGATAAATACAGCAATTCACATACCAAATTTATGGAATTAAAAACACTCTATAATGACGTTAAACAACTTTATTATTAGTAATGTCTTGGTGTTGTGGTTCATTTTGGGACAGAGCGGCGTTGTCATCACCCAAAATGTCCGATTCTGCTGCATCGCTCGCGGCGTCTAACGCCGGAGCAGCACTGGCCACCTCATCTGACTCAAGTGCTGATGTTGCATCACCTTCTTTTTCATCGTCATCTTCAACAACATAACGAAATACTTTCTTTGCTAACTCACTAGATACCTCAGCCGACAATTTAGGCTGGTTGGTGTAGTCGAGCGCATAATCAAGCAGACCATCCAACTCATTGTAATGCGGTTGTTTCCAAAGAGCTTTAAGCGCTGCAGACTTCGCAGCAGGATCGACATTTGCTCCCATGAAACTGGCAAAGCTGCCACCTACTTCAATCTTCTCTGGATCGGGTAAATCTGCTGCGGTCAGTAACTTGCCTTCTTCAGGAGCTGCTTGTGTAGCGACGCCCTCGGCGCCTGTCGCCGGTGCGACTTCTGACGAAACAAGAGTTTCAGCCTCTGGTGAAGTTTGCTCCGCTTCGGTCGCTGTTACTTCAGTCTCAGTTTCTTCCGATACTTTTTGGCGGCGCAGATTCCAGCGCGATAACAAACCACTCATGAGTTACCTGCAAAATGGTTGGTGCTTGGGCCTTCATTTTTACGACCATTAACATGTTTAGCACGGCGGTGAGCTTTAATTTCAACTTCACCATGACGAGTGATAAATGCTTCAATCCAACAAGCGATTGCTGCAGGCATTGGGATATTCAGTACCGGTGTATCGGCCTCTAAACAACCAGCAGCAACATTTTGGTCGGCGGAAATCGCTGACGGGATCCATTCACCTTCTAGGGTTTCGTCACAAACGATGTACAACATGGCGTTATCCATGTCGATATTGATTCGGTAGCTGCCGCGTTCGTCTTTGTGAAGTTCAAGCAAGATAAGGCTTGCCCCTTCTGGTGCAGCATGGGTAGCGGGGAGTATTTGGTCAACTTCCCACTGCACTGAGGTCCATCTTCCGACTTGTGTTTCTATCTTTTTCAGAGAAACGTACATTGGCCATTGGCTTTCGGTATGTTGCATTCAGTCTCCGCCTTGCTTGAGATGACAGCCTTTATGGCAGTCCGCTAAATAAATACTGCTTAAAGCTAAGCAATAAATGTGCCATACGAGAGCAATAAAATAGTTTGAACTAGATCAACTAAACTCAACCAAGACTAGGACATTTTGTCTAAATAGCAATCTGCTATGGGACATAAAAGGGCGACTACAGGTTGATAAATGTGATCTGCCACTAAGTTTGTATCCAGATGAAGTTAGGTATAGATATTGCTTAGGATTTAGTTGCGAATAATTTTTTCTTACTTGATGACAGGCCTTATGACTGCAAACAAAAGCCACCCAACTTTAATCAAAACGAATTCTGAAGTCCCTCTGACCATTGCGGTAACGGCCATTAATGAAAAAGGTGAAAAAGTAGATAAATTTATTGCTTGCGAACGCCCACTCACCGTTTATTTAAACTGGCGTCCCATTGTGACATTAATGACGTTAGGTGCCAGACCAGAAGCATTATCGTTAGGTTACTTAAAGAATCAGGGCTTTATTTCAGACTTAAGCAAACTTGAGTCGGTCATTGTGGATTGGGATGTAAACTCTGCGGCGATTCTCACCAGCGAAAAAACCGACGGTTTAGATGACATGTTATCTGAAAAAACCGTCACCTCAGGCTGTGGTCAAGGCACGGTTTATGGTGGGTTCATGGCTGGGCTCGATGAAATAGACTTACCCACACCGCACCTCAAACAGAGCATGATTTATAGCCTACTCAAAAACATTAGTGAATATAACGAAACTTACAAAAACGCAGGTGCGGTACACGGTTGTGGTTTATGCCAAGACGACCAGATCACAGGGTTCATTGAAGATGTTGGTCGCCATAATGCTGTTGACACACTGGCCGGTGAGATGTGGCTTAAACAAGAAATAGGCCATAACAAGTTGTTTTATACAACAGGCCGCTTAACCTCTGAAATGGTCATTAAAGTTGCCAAAATGGGGATCCCGGTGCTGCTCTCTCGAAGTGGTGCAACTCAAATGGGGTTAGAGTTAGCACAAAAGCTAGGCATCACCATGATAGCCCGTGCTAAGGGTCGCCATTTCTTAATATACAACGGTGCTGAAAACATTGAATTTGACGCAACTTAATAAGCAAGACAGTGACACTAAGCTAAAACGATTATGCGCCACAAGGATGGAAAATGACTGAGGCAACAGAACTGGTTTACATGAGTGCTAGACAGGTATCAGAGTATCTTGATCTCAATGAGAAAAAGGTCTACTCCATGGCCAATGATCGCATTCTTCCAGCGACAAAAGTTACGGGTAAATGGCTATTCCCAAAAATCTTAATTGATCGATGGGTGATGGACTCTTGCCACAGCGGTATGCTTTCAGATCGGATGCATATAACCGGAAGCGATGACCCTTTATTGTCTATGCTAGTGTCACGCATGATGTCTCAAATAGGTAAAACGGAACTAATAAGTTACAGCTCCACAGGCTCTCGATTAGGCCTTGATTTACTGTCTCGTGGCTATGCCGATGTGTGTACATTACATTGGGGCAGCGTAGAAGAACGCTCGGTTCGGCACCCCGCTTTATTGCAAGGCTATGCTAACCACCAGCAATGGGTAATGGTACATGGCTATACTCGCAAACAAGGGTTAATGATGCGTCCAGATATGCACCATCGCTGCCAACAGTTGGACAAAATCCCACAGCAATCTTGGCGCTGGGTTGCACGCCAAGCTGGCGCAGGTAGCCAGCAACATTTAGAGCAATGGCTTATGAAACAAGGTGCCGACTTTGAGAAGCTCAACTCTAATCTCGTAGCACAAAGTGAGCGAGAACTTGCGGGCTACATTGCGAGAAATAATGCTGACATTGGCTTTGGCTGCCAGTCTGTTGCACTCGAAAGTGGATTAAGCTTTGTTCCTTTAGTTACTGAATCATTTGACTTTGTGATGCCGCAAGGGATCTATTTCAGACGCCAGCTACAACGTCTGTTCAACCTTATTGCAGAGCCTCAAACCCAGCAACTAGCTGCAACATTAGGCGGTTATGACTTAACTGATTCCGGTAAGCTGCTTTGGAATGGTCAGTAGGGTAAAAACTAATGTAAGCGGTATTGTGTCGCCATGCAGTGGAAGCAAACACGGTCAATATAAGCGCTGCTGCGTGCAATCAAGTCTAGCTCGTGATGATAGCGAGCTAGAATTGAGGTACAGCAAAAGGCTATATTAAGTACGTTAACAGCCTTAAAGCTGGTCACGATATTGTTGCCACAATTGTTGCTGCTGTCGCGTTAAAAAAGTCCACACTAAAATACGTGTTATTTTGTTCCCTTGGTGCATTTCAATAACTTTAACCTCACTCGCTTTGACCTTTTCGAGTAAGGCCTGTGCCGGCTTTAGGTTCTCTTTTTTAGACACTAGTGTGGTGAACCATAAGCACTGAGCAGCAAAGCGTTGACTTTCAGTGATCATATTTCTCAAAAACTGCTTTTCGCCACCATCACACCAAAGCTCGGCTTTTTGGCCGCCAAAATTAAGCGAGTCAGCTTCTGACTGAGTCGAAACGGTTGGCATTTTTTGCCCAGCTTTCGCAGCTCGGTTCGCCGCCAGATTGCTCAGCTTCCGCGCTGTACCTGCAGTTGCTTCTGCTAGCGATGCATGAAATGGTGGGTTACACAGCGTGACATCAAAGCGATCATTTTTGCCGATAATACCGTGAAATATGTGCTGTGGATTATTTTGTAATCGCGCAGCAAATTTGCCACTAATAGCTGGATTATTAGCAAATATTGTTTGGGCATTTTTTATTGAAACAGGGTCAACGTCGCTGCCGACAAATTGCCAACCGTAAGACTGGATCCCCAGTAGCGGGTAGATAACATTGGCTCCCGTACCTATGTCTAATACCTGTACTTTATCGCCTTTAGGAATGCGCTTCTTGCTCGTTTTTTTTACCGCTAATAGGTCTGCAACATGATGAATATAGTCTGCACGACCAGGGATCGGCGGGCATAAAAATCCTTGAGGTATAGCCCAAAAGTCGACACCGTAATCGTGTTTGAGTAACGCACCGTTAAGTGCCTTAACGGCATCCGCCGCGGCGAAGTCGATAGACAAATTACCGTAAGGGTTTAGGCTTACAAACGGTTTCAACTCTGGGTAGCTACTCATTAACGCTGTAAAGTCGTAACCCGCATTATGCTTGTTGCGTGGGTGCATTCCTTTATTTAACGTTGCCGCAGGCTTATGTGCATTTACCGTGCCTGGCTTATCCGGCTTTTTATGTTGTTTATTCATGTTCACTCTGCAGCATTAATAATAATGCCAGCATAAAATCAATGTATTTGGACTAGTCATAAAGGTATTTGGTAAAAAGTAAATTAAACACTAACTCTTTACCTGTTTCTTCGACTAATAGACGATTAATCATTTCAAAGCATTCACGCCTAATTTCTTCTTTACCCGTTAACGACTTCACTTTATTTTCGGTTTGGTTACCCAAAATTTCGACGATTGCCGAGCGCAGTAGCGGATCGTGTTTTTCGAGGCTCAACAAATCTTCTGGATTAGTCACCATTAGCTCGACGCTGATTTTTACATAACCTAGTTTATTCTGGTTCGAAATATAATTAGTCACAATATCGGGTTCAAACCCGTAGTAAGCGTATTCTTCTCGTGGCTTGTCCCCTTCAGCACACACCGCAAAACTGCTCAAGGTGAACAGCAATATTGCAATAATTGTTTTCATGTATGAATGACTCCCTTGTCCATATTCGATGAAATTAGCTTTTATACTCTTTTCTTTTGTGCTGCTTACTGATTGGATCTCAGCATGCTAGACTGCTTCAGTTCTAGCATTGTACCGAGAATTAAATGACTGTGACTAGGTTAAGCTTTCCTTATGGTGAATCAATTAACTGGGTTTCACCAGATAAAATTACTTACTTACCCGCGCCCCCCTTTAAAGATTGGCTACTTAGCAGTAGCAGTTTGACCCAAAAACTAAAAGCACAATGCCAACAATTTGAAGTCAGAGTGCTGGGAGAAGACACTTTATCACCGTTAACAGACGAGTACCCTGATCATCGGCAAGTGTGGATAAGAGAGGTATTATTGGTGCTAGACGGCGTGCCTTGGATATTTGCTAGAACACTTATCCCAGGTCGATTACTCGCTATGAAACAGCAAGACTTTCTAGGATTAGGCAAGCGCCCATTAGGTGAGCTTTTGTATTCTAAAGATGACTTTACCCCCGGCAAGATTGAAGTGGCTCACTTTACCGCCTGCAGTAAAATAGCCAAGCTCGCAGCATCACTGAATCAAGATGTAAAAAGCTCACTGTGGGGGCGACGACGTTATTTTTCACATGCAAAGGAGCAACTCATCGTAAGCGAAATATTTTTGCCAGCCGCCCAGCAAGCAATTGAAAAAATTCCGTTGAAGCAGCTAGCGTATTAACCAAATTAAAAGCTTATGCCTTCGCGGTTAAACGCTAGACTGACTTTTAAACACATACTGACTTGGTGCGACGAAAGCTGGCAAAAAACAGTAAACACAACAGTGACAACATGCCAAGTCCGCCACCAGAGCCACTTTTTTGGGTTGACGTTGTATCCGTTGTAGCCGTACTTTTTACGCTAACGATGTTCGTCTCGCTTTGTTGCTGCCCATCACTGTCGGTCACCGTGAGAACGACGCTATAGTCTCCGGTACTGCCATAAGAATGCGACGGTGACACTTGAGAACTTATAACACCATCACCAAACTCCCACAGGTAACTGAGTTCGCCGTTACCACCTGTAGAAAGGTTAACAAAGGTCACAACAAGCCCATTAACTGTTGAGGTAAAACTGGCATCTAGCGCTGCACTAATCGTTACTGTACTGCTATTAGTAAATACCACTCCATTACCATCAGTAATGGTGAGAGTGACCAGGTAACTGCCCTCTTCACTGTAGGTATAGCTTGGTTTGGTTAGCGCGCTAACTGCATCGTCGACACCAAAATCCCAGGCATACTCGTAATTTCCGTCGCCACCGTTTACATTGGCACTGAAACTCACTTGCGCCCCTTGCTGGACATACTCAATCACAGCAGTTAATTCTGTTGATGGCACTGCTGAGCCGGTATAGGTAAATTGTACCGTTGCTGTGCTGCTGTCTTCTGCCTGAGCCATAACTTCCATCGACAACCCCAGCTCTGGTAGTTGCATACCCGACTCAGGCTGCAGTGGAGCACTGTAGTCATTAGTGTCAGCAAATAGTTTATGCCCAGACAAGTGCCTGTCAGTGCTACCGTTTCGAGTATAAGCAGACTGATTAAACAGGCTAAAAGCAGCGTCGCGCATCTGGAATTCAGAGTCCAAGTAACCAATCAAGTTTTGATCGGCATCAACTACGCCAATCAAACTGTAACCAGCATGGTCACTCACTTCATTGGTACTGTAATTATTGTTCTCTAACCACAATACAACGCCAGGATCATAACGCTCATCACTTAAACCTTGATCAACCCCCTTGTGACTTCGCAACTGCACAAGGTAGCGCCGGTCTTTACCCGGCCGTTTATCGCTCACCCGCAAAAACCCAGCAAAAGCCGCCTCGCCAGTAGTTTCAGCACCAATAAACAACCATGGCTCACCCGCTTGCATAATTGAAATATCGTCGATCACAATACCATAATCGCCAACATAGGCGTCGGTGGTATATCGAATAGACAACCTAACATTACGCCCAGCATAAGCACTTAAATCGTACTCCAACTCCACCCAACTATTATCACCTTGCGCAGCTGGTAACTCACTCGAGCTACCCGTAATAATATTTTTGGCTGAATTAGTGTCATTACTGGCTTTGGTATAATTACCAGCTAACGCAACACCATCAACCATCACCTGTGCATAGTCATAATCTAATTCTATATTCCAATGCGCTTGCATGGTTAGCACCAGTGATGTGGCAACTGGAAGCTCGACATCAAGTGACATAGCATGGCTGAGCAAATCCCCTTGATCTGAATAGAATTGATAGTCACCACTGTAAGGCGCTGTAAAGTCTAATTCTTCAGGTGGTATATCCAGTGAAATCTGATTAACCCCTTCATGATTAACCGCTTCAACCAACGCAACTTCTAACCCAGAGCCATCCAATGAGCTGAGCAACAATTTCTGCTCTGAAACCCAATTACCCTGATATCTTTCCTGTAGGTATGCCCTAGCGTAGGGGCTAAATCCAACAGGCTCCGTGCCACGAATAGCCCCCGCCCAACTACCCGACGCCATCACGGACCAGTTGCCAACTGGCGAGCCTTGCCCCCCACCGCTAATGTCATATTCGTCTTTTAAACCAAGATCATGTCCAAACTCATGTACACACACGCCCAACGCAGCATCTATAGGTTGAATCGTATAAGTGCTCAACATCATATCTGTGCCCGGTATATCGAACGGAAAGATTGATGCTCGGTGCGACCAAATGGCGTCTCCGCCTAACATCCCGCCACCAACCTCTTCACCTATACTCGAATGAAATATCATGACATGGTCAATCTCACCGTCAGGCTCATCAATAATACCGTTCTGATTAAAATCATAGGGGTCTTCAATATCGTAACTTGCAAGTTCAACCTCGTTCATTTGGGCCGCTGCAGCTGCAACAGCTTCTTTAACTAACTCTGCAGCATTGACATCATCAGCCGCACCACCACTATTACCACCGTAATAAGCAGCATTATTTGCTGCACGATACCAACCTTGCACTGTGCCGGTGAAAAAGAGAGTTTGGCCCGATTCAGCTTGATAATATTGATAGCCTGTCATCAACGTTTGACCCGAAGGTCCAGCATAGCCATTGGTTGAAAAAAGTAAGTTTTGATAATGCTCTGCGGGGTAGCTGCTGTAAAACATCTCGGTATCACTGCTGCTTAAACCATTATCATCATGAGGTAGGTCGGGGAAATCGATCAATACAGCCATCACTTTAACGGTTTTATTGATCAACGCAGTGGTTGCCGCCCCAGAGACTTTAAGCTGCTTGCTGGCTTGTTTGCTCTGCTGCAGGCGTTTAGCTTCATTCCTCGCCTCACGTAACGAGATTTTATTCGGCAGTTTTGAACGCGCGATAAATGCATCTACGGCTAATTGCTTTTCAAAATCCGATGCATCACTCGCTACTTCACCGCGTTTAATAAGCCAATACAGTACTCGTTCTTCATCAACGATATTAGCATCGGCAGAGCTAGCCACTATTGGTGCCGCAATACTATTGCTCATCATTAAAATAGCGCTAACAATACCGAAAAGGATTCCTTTATGAATAGACCGCATAATACCTGCTCTCCTTTTCACGTATTAAACATACACGCTGTACACTTGGTCATGGCAGTTAATGCAAACCTCACCATTTTTAAGTTGCGACTTAGGTTACCGCTCGTTCAATCGGTTAAATCTCAACCTAGTTACAGTGTAGTCAAATAGCAAGCAAACGCAGCAACAAGCACTACGAACCATTCAGCTACCAAGGAGAGGATGAAAAAAAGAAATTAAAACAAGATCATACACACAGGTAATGGACAAGGTTAGCAAGATAAATGATAAAATAAGCAGTAGAACAGACCGGAAAAGCTGCCAACTATAACCGAGGCAATCGACTTAATGGCGCGATTGCGGCCAAGGCCTTATGATTTGTGAGTGTGATTGGCGCAACAAATGCCACGCCAACCAAGTTAAACATTATAACGCTTGCATGTAGCTTGAGACGCCATCTAAGAACATCTGTACCGATATCATCACCAGCACCATCCCCATCAGACGCTCAACAGCAGTTAAGCCCTTTTCACCCAACACCTTAGTGAAAACTTTATAAAACAATAAAATAACCGAGCTTACTGCCCACGCCCCAAGCAAAGCCACGGTCCAGTCGGCCATCCTGCTTTCATCCGTATGAGCCAGCAAAATTAGCGCAGCCAACACTGAAGGACCAGCCATCAATGGAATGGCCATCGGCACAATAAAAGGCTCTTCACCAGCAGCGAGCCCGACGACACCTCCTGGTTGCGGGAAAATCATGCGTATCGCAATTAAAAACAGAATAATACCGCCTGCAATACTGACAGATTCTGAGCGCAAATTAAGAAAGCTTAAAATGGCTTCACCTGCAAATAAGAACAACAGCATAATAACTAATGCAAAAATCAGTTCTCGAATTAACACCCGACGGCGTTTTTTTGGTTCAATATGCCGTAAAATTGAGGCAAAAATAGGCAAGTTGCCAAGCGGGTCCATAATTAAAAAAAGCATTACTGCCGCTGAGAAAGTATCCATGAAATGGGTAAGCCTAGTTAACTAAAAAGGGGAGTATTCTATTATGTTTTACTGTAAAGCTAACTATAAGTTATAAATAATTTGCACGAATTACTATTAGGGTCACAATTAGTCGGCGGAAGACGGACTGATTTATCAATGTAAATTCGAGTTATCACTCTGCTAATTGTGCCTAACACTGGTATACTGTGGCGCTTTTTCGCACTTGCGGTTTAAATGGGATCCCTATGCTGTATCTCTTAGCTAGCTGTATAGCACTACTCTTAGGACCTCTGTTTTACCGGTTTTTATCATCGGGAACAGGGTTACAAAAAGGCCTAGACGGATTTATATTCGTGTCTCTGGGCGGCTTAGTGCTGATCCACATTTTACCTGAGCTGTTAGAACACGGCGGCTTTCTTGCCATTATCTTTGTCATTATTGGTATTTGGGGCCCAACACTGAGCGAACGCTTATTTCATCAATACTCAGAAGTCACTCATAATTTAACGCTAACACTTGGCATTGGCGGGCTGTTATTGCACACAATTACCGATGGTGGAGCGATGATTTTAGCCCAGCAAGACGGTAATTCATCGTTACTCGCACTGGGTATTATTTTGCATAGATTACCCGTTGGCGTTGCGATATGGTGGCTGCTAAAACCACAAGTTGGCGGCCGCTGGGCCATGCTAGTACTTGCCGGCATGATGCTTCTCACTGGGGCAGGCTATTTTGCCGGAGAGCAGATGCTGGTGCATTTAAGCCTTGAGAATACCGTTTACCTACAAGCGTTTGTAACGGGGTCAATATTACATGTGGTATTGCACCAACCTCACGGGCAACCCGATACTGACAAAAATGGTCAATTTGAATACCAAGCGGGTATTGGTAGCTTGCTGGGCATGGCTTTACTGGCACTGCTGTTAATCATGGACTCCGGTGGCCATGACCACCAGCATGGTCACAGCCATTCAACCGAGCACTTGCTAGATTGGATGCTAACCATCGCCCCAATCTTATTACTGAGCTACGCCGTGGCGAGTCTGCGATTTCACTTTGGGCTATCTCCGCAAAATTCATCACTAAGTAGGCGCTGGTTGCAAAGGTTGCTTGGGCCTGAGGCCATTGTGATTACCGGCCTGTTACTCGGCCCCTTATTTGCTTTAATTCAAGCCGGAGCCGTGTTTGCAATAGGCTATTTGTTAACTTACGGCAAAGTCGAACCGACGGATCCTCACGACTCATTACCGACATCAGCACTTCGTTTTGGCTTTGCTCACTTAGTCGACCGCAGTGCACCGTGGATTGTTCTAAGCCTAATTCTAGCCAACTTGATTGGTCACCCAGCCGTCCCCTTATCTAGCCCATATGTGCAAGTAATGGTGTTATTGCTTGTCTTTTTACCGATGCGTTTTTGCAACCTAGGTGCCGCAGTGTTATCACTGTCGCTTGCCTACAGTGGCTGGACAACGATAGCAGTGATACTGCCGCTTATTGCAGCACCAATTTTTAACATTGCCCAATTAAAATTAATGGCGTGGCCGCTGCGCGTAAAATTGATGATATTGCTATTAGGTCTACTCACTATAATTGAGTGGATCCAACCACAATGGCAAGCACTGGGCCACCTACCCAATGCTGTCAATACAACTTGCCTAGGCATAGTCGCCGCTTTGTTTGCCGCCAGCTTGTTACGTCTTGGCCCTCGTAAATTTATGAGCCGGCTCATGCAGCATCAAGCAAAGCCACACTCACATGAACACAATCATGGGCATCACCACCATTAAACACCTTTAAAAATCAGGGGAAAATAAGGGCGATAGCTTTTAAGGCAAATGAGTATTAGTCTTTGTGTATCACACATCTCATGGCTAACTTATGTGCATTTTGTTTGTGGCTCTAAAAGCGCACCCCCAATATCCTCTCATTATTTGCGCTAACCGAGATGAATATCATCATCGCCCCACCGAACCCGCCCACTTTTGGCCTAACCACGAGCAACTACTTGCAGGTAGAGATCTAGAGGCCGGCGGAACGTGGCTTGGGGTCAATCAACAGGGTTTGATAGCAGCGCTCACCAATATTCGTGACCCGGAGTTAACACAATCAGACATGAGGAGTCGCGGCGAGCTTCCCCTCAGAGCCTTATCTGCCGAAGGAATAGATGCATCATGGCTCTCTCGCCACAGCCATTTTTATAATCCATTTAATTTACTTTTTGGTGATGAGCACGCGCTGCATTGTTATGACAGTCGCAATAAGACACTCAACCAACTTAGTGCGGGGTTCCACTCTATCAGCAACGGCGCACTAGATGATATCTGGCCAAAGATGTCTCGGGGAACCCAAGCAATAGAAGCGCACATCAGTACAAACAGCGAGCCTAACATTGATGACTTACTCACGATAATGAAAGATCAAACCCAAGCTTCTGATACCGACCTGCCACAAACAGGCGTGAGCTTAGAATGGGAACGTCACCTATCTTCTATCTACATCCAACACCCTGAATATGGCACTCGCTCGACCAGTATTATTTTAAAAGACCACCAAGCAAAACTACATTTTTCAGAGGTTCGCTACGATGGTAAAGGTCGCAATCTAGGTCGTGACGACTTTACAATATAGCGACGTACAACCTTTAAGCTCGCCATCACCCCACAAAAACAGCTCTGATTTGTAGCGTATAGACATAGAAGCACTAGCAGATCTAAGTCGGCTACTACATGATTTAATTTCAGTCTTAATGGCCATTAATCGACGCCCCTTAAACAGACAAATTCTTAATCTTGAAGTGGTTTATGTTTAGAGTGTACTCTGGGGTAATACGCATCTAACGTCTCCCTTATTATCGCCGTGACGAGGTAAAAGACAGCAGATAGCATGGCCACACAATTATCACAGACGGTGTTGATTTATGTTTCAAAAATTTTGCAGGTTCCTACTCAGAGCCACTGGCTGGAAAATCTCCGGTGCACTCCCACCCCAGCAACAATGCATTGTGATTGTCGCCCCACACACCAGTAATTGGGACTTTGTTATTGGTGTCATAGCCCGTGGAGCTTTAGCTGAAAAGCTTAACTTTTTAGGAAAACACCAGCTGTTTATCCCACCTTGGGGATGGTTTTTTAAGGCGATGGGAGGCACTCCGGTCGATAGGAGCAAAAATAACAATTTAGTAGATTCTGTTGTCGAGCTGTTTAAAAACAACCCTGACTTTGGCTTAGCACTAGCCCCTGAGGGGACTCGTAGCCCTGTGAAGCGCTGGAAAACCGGCTTTTACCACATCGCCAGTAAAGCCCAAGTTCCCATCGTAACCGTAGGGTTCGATTTTAGCCGTAAAACCATAGTGATCAACGATGCCATGCATACCACTGACGATATGCAGCAGGACATGGATAATATCATCCGCTTTTTTAGATCAATAACTGGTCGCCGGCCGAAAAAGCTTCCCGACTTCAAGCTATGATCATAACAGTTCAGCTAAAATAGCAACGTTTACCACTATCGACGGTATAAAATAATATGAGCTTTGATACATGGCTACTTTACCTTGTCGCCATCATGCTAATCGCCATTTCTCCCGGCACTATGGCTGTGCTCTCAATGGGGCATGGTATTCATTATGGCAAAAGTCGGAGTTTAGCAACGGCGCTGGGCAGTGTGACTTCGGCATTATTACTAATGATGGCCTCTGCAGCCGGCTTAGGCGCACTGCTAAGTGCCACTGAATATGGCTTTACCATTTTAAAATGGTGTGGCGGGGCTTATTTATTCTTTATCGGTATTAAACTGCTACTGACCAAAGCGACAGAACAAGAATTGGAACTGAGGACTACCAAAGGCAATGGCAAGCCTACACAGCTGTTTAAGCAGGCTTTCTTGGTTGGTATAAGCAACCCTAAGGATTTACTATTTTTTGCCGCACTGTTTCCGCAATTTATTGACATAAGCGCGCCGCAAGCACCTCAGCTCGCCATTTTAGCGTTGACCTGGGCCGTGGTCGATTTTAGTTTTGTGATGATTTATGCCTGCATGGCAAACGTGCTCGCCCCAAAACTCAAATCAAGTCACAAGCTGCACTGGTTCGATCGTACTAGCGGCGGAGTATTTATTACCCTCGCCGCTATTTTATTGACCCGCTAGATGCTACAAGATAAAACTAATGTAGCCCTGTAGAACAATCAGGTTAACGATATCAATAAAGAATGCCCCGACAATTGGCACGACCATAAACGCTTGTGGCGACGGGCCGTTACGAGAAACTAATGCCCCCATATTCATCACCGCAGTCGGAGTTGCCCCCATGCCAAAACCACAATGACCACCCGCCATAACTGCAGCATCATAATTTGATCCCATCAGTCTGAAGGTGATGAAGTAAGCAAAAAAGCCTAATACTACGGTCTGCACGAGCAAAATCACTAGCAAAGGAATGGCCAGGTCAAAAATTTCCCATAATCTTAAGCTCATCAATGCCATAGCAAGAAATAATGACAACGACACTGTACCCAAGATATCAACACACTCACTGTTAGTCTTATAGCCCCGTGTCAACTCTGTTAGGTTAGTAATAACAACGCCCAAGAATAACGCATATACAAAGTCAGGCATTTTTAACCAAGTGATATCGAAAGTGGATACCAAGTGTTCAATCCCTCTCGCGCCAGCCACACAAAGCAACAAGATGAACAATGTTTCCATCACGCTTTTAGCGGTGACTCGATCCTCTTCTAGTTGATCATAAGTCACTAGATCTGGGTGATCCTTATGGTGATTACCACCAATCCCATAAGATGATTCCAGTTTATGCTTATCAATTAATCGTTGTGCAACAGGGCCACCGATAATACCCCCCATCACTAAACCAAATGTCGCAGCAGCCATCGCAAACTCTAATGTGCTCATTCCATAATGGTCAGAAAAGGTTTGCGCCCAAGCTGCGCCAGTACCATGGCCTCCAGACAATGTGATAGACCCTGCCACTAAGCCCATTAACGGCTCCAAACCTAAGGCAGTTGCTAAGCTCACACCCACAGCGTTTTGAATCACAATATAAATTGAGGCTATACCAAGAAAGATAAAGACCTTACGCCCGCCTTTTACCAACAATTTATAACTTGCCGCTAAACCTACCGTACTAAAAAACATTAGCATCAGGATTTTTTGCATTGGCAAAGAAAACTCTAAGGTCACATGCTGAAAGTGCAAAATTGTTGTAATAGCAGCAACAACCAAGCCACCAATAATGGGTTCTGGAATATTGTATTTTTTGAAGAAACTCACGTGACGATTAACTGCATGGCCGATAAACAGCACCATTATTGCAACTAAAAAAGATTCTAGTTCTCCGATTGAATATACGGTATTCATGAAACTCCTATCCGTTACATCGGCTTTGTAATTAAGACTACAAAGCTAAAATTAGCCGCGCATTCTTGCACATCCATTAGCGTAAGTAACATTAGTTATAGCCGAATCATGTGAATTTATGTGACACAGCTACGCGTTTGAATGGTTTTTGTGCTATTTGAGGTCTTCAGATACTGTTTCGACTGTCTCTAAAACAGCCAAACGCTCTCTTTCAGCCTTAGAAATATACTTAGGTTTATTGCTCGTATTGAGTTTAGCATTGGCCTTTTTAGCCTTGCCCATAAATTTTTTGGTGATCTTTTTCGTGCGGTTCATTAGTTCATACTTCAGAAATGATTAGCTTAAGAATAATTATAGTGCAAACAGCCCAGACATCACATGAGAGGTCAAGAAACTTCACAGCCAAGCTGCAAAACCCTATCCTTAGTTGGCTATTTTAACCATGCAAGATACTTAGCATCTTGCATGGGCCTGCGAGGAAATGTAGATACTGATGAGCAAAATAAAACAACTATTGCTTATTCACTTGCTCAAACACCAAGGGTATATCCTTTTCATCTCGCCATGCTGGCGCTTTAAAATTTCCAATAATTCATTTTTTTCCGCATTTTTAAATGACGCAGAATATTTGCAGGTTTAGGCTTAAGGCTTTTCATTCCTTTCTCAAGCAATTCATCTACAGCCGCTAGAACGCGCTCACTAGATTTACCATCACGGTACGGATGGACACTAGTACAATACTCATCAACTTTACTCATTAACTCTGCCGGACGCGATAATGCAAGCTCTAACGCTGGCTGTATATCTTCAACACTATCAACATTAACCAGATGAGAGAGCTTTGTTTGGTTATTAAAGGTTACGACCGGCTTACCTTCCAGCAAAAACATGATAAGTACCGATGACGTATCACACAACATGACATCTGCAGCTTTTAAGAGCGGCAACACATTGTCAGTTTCTATAAAAGTTAAGTTATCGTTTTGAAGTGCTTTATATTTTTCAACTATATCAGGGTGCATTTTTGGGTGAAACTGCACTAACCAACGCCATTCACCTTGCAGTGATAATTGCTTCACTTTTTCATAAATCACAGGAGCACAAGATAAATTACGAGAAAAAGTAGAACACAGCAACACGACAGGACGGTCATCCCCTTCAACGCTATATGGATGCTCCCCCTCACCTTTGAACATAGGGTCTAATGTAGGCCAACCCGTTTCAACTACAGTAAAAGTGCCGTGCTCTTGTGCTAAACGGGTAAAAGGCTGTGTAGTGTCAATACCTTGCGTACAATACAGGTCAAAGCAATCTCGAATTTCAAAATGATCGACCCGCCCCCTTCGGTTGACCTTTCCCGCATCAAAACCATGAAAAACAGCTACTTTAATTCCAGGGATGAAGTTAGGAACGGTATTTCCAGGAACAAAAACCGCATCAGGGTTCCAGGCTTTTACCTCCTCAACGGATGTTAACTGTTGCTCGTCCGCTTTAAGAAAAGATGAAGTCACCTCATTCCCCTCTAAAAACCAGCAAGCTTCATCACCTCTTGCTTTAATGGCACTCTGAAGAGGCCTTAAAATGGCATAAGAGTAATTTTGTGATATGTACAAAAGGTAACGCTTACGGCCTGAATTCACGATCACTTTCCTTCAATTTTTTATTCAATTAATTCTTAAACATTGCTGACGTCTGATTATGACTTAAGGGGTAATGGCTCATTTAATAAATCGCTCATTATGCTCATCCCCATATCTAACCCGTTTTTGCAGGAGCAATTAGCCAACGCAACCTGCAAAGACTCACTATTGTGACCATCTATCATTTTAACCAAGCTATCAGTTATTTGCTGAGCGTTTGGCTGACAACTAGATGTTAATCCTTTTTCTTTACACATTTTGACACGAAAAAACTGATCTCTAGCAACCGCAATAGACAGCGTTTGTTTTTTTAATGCAATGGCCTGTAGTAACGTGTCGCCACCACTTAAAATAGCCATTTTAGAAGCATCAAGCAGATCAATCATTGACGCATGATTTAACGATGTGATTGCGGTAACGCCCTCAGAAGTATATACCTCTCCTGGGTAGCTTGGCCCGTAAACGATGACACAGGGAATTGCGGTGGTCGCAAATATGCTTACAGCAGCTTGGGCAAATACTTCAACAACATACCCATTATGATTCTGGTGTCCTCCAGAACCGGCATTTAACAAAATATATCCGCCTTTAGTTAAACTGTATTGCTCGAGCAATCTCGCTTGCCTAGTTTCACTCGGGTTTACAAAAATAGGCCCTATAATTTCTGGCTCAGCCTTATCAATAAGCCGCAGTTTCAAGCGTTCCAACCAACCAATATCACCAATGGCAAACTGAGGCTGCACAACCCAGTGACTATCAGTCACACGCGCTCGGAGTACTTTCATTCCTCGGCTACGCTTACGCTTGTGCTGGCTAATAAATATAACTTTAGCACCCAATTTTTTTGCATGAACTAATTGCGAACGCCTTCCAGATGCGTCAAATATAACAACATCAGGCAAGTGAAAAGACATAAAGTCATTAACCGCTTTAATGTTTTTGGTCGGTGTATCATCAAGTAGCACCGCTGGATATGGACACGTTGCAGCGTAAGGGGCATGTCGACTTAAAATGAATCGAATGTCGGCGTCAGGCCAACGCTGTTTGACTTCATTAGCCACAATCAGCGATCGCATATATTCACCCATACCTTCAGCAGAAGACACAGGGACAAATAAAAACTTAGGGCGGGGTAAGGTCATCGGTTTACTCATCAGACGACAATAGCAAATAACTAGCCCGCCATACTAAAAAAATTATACTAATGCAGTTAATCTAACAACATATCTAATTGTTCAATAACGCGAGCAACACTAATCGACGCCATCAAGTCAGGGCCCTTTGCTCTTGTTCCCCATGGGATAGGCCCCTGTTTTTGCTCTGTGATGACCTGCTCATAAACACTCACCACCGAGCTCAAACTCGTATACGGTCCTGTTCTCCCTGGGTTAGAGTGCGCATATAAACCAATTACTGGAGTGCCTTGAGTTACAGCCATGTGAGCGGGTCCTGTATCGGGAGCGATCACTACACTTGCTTGCTTTAAAATAGCCAACAGTTGCAGCAACGAAGTGTTTCCCACTTGGTTTTCAAGCTCGGACTGTGCAGCAGCCTGAATCTTATCAGCAAGCTCTCGTTCAAGCGGTGCAGGGCCACCACAGATCATCACGCGGTAACCTTGTTCAACAGCATGGTCAGCCACGGCAGCATACCGCTCTGGCAACCAATTACGCTCCGCTTTGCTGGCTGCAGGACATATCACCAACACTCGGCTCCCGGTTGGGATCAGCGTCTGTGCAAACTCAGTGTCTGCCGCTAAGATGGGAATATTCCAGCTCGGCGTTAAATCAGTAACACCTATAGCTTTTGCAAACCCCATAAAACCATCGAGTACGTGCGGCTGTGCTTGCGCTTCAATGCGGCGGTTCGTTACCAACCACTGCCCTTCTTTCGCTCGAAAACGGTCAAAACCAATGCGTAGCTTAGCCGAAATGGCTAATGAGGCCACCGTAGCTCTAAGTGCGACTTGCATATGCAGTAACGCATCAAACTTTTGCCCTTTAAGTGCTCGCCTTAAATTAAAGTAACTACGCCACCCTTGAGATTTATCAAATATGACAAATTCCACTCCAGGCAGATGCTTAAGCAACTGATATTCAATTTTACCTAACACCCAGGTGATTTTAAGATCTGGGTACCTTCGCTGAATTGCTTGCACCATTGCCACAGCATGGCATACATCACCAATGGCTGACAATCTGAGTAAACACAAAGTCTTAGCATTCGTTAAGTCTAACGCGCCTGCTTGTGGTTCTGCGCCATTACTGGGGGTCGTTAAGCTCATAATGTTCGTAGGTTATTTGGCATAATCTACCGATCTTAATGTAGAATGGCTGTAGGTTCCACGCTTTAGCGTACAATTCTATCTATGAAGTTTAAAAAAACAGTATCAGGCAACATCGCTTATAGTGATCTCACCCCACAAGAAATTGAAACATCTTGGTTTGGTGTGGATTTTTGGCGTGATAAATCCGCGATAACAGGTTCAGCAAAAGGCCGTTATACCACTTGGTTTGTTGATGCCAGTATGCAAGATCCTGCTCAGCAGCAGTGGGTGTTACGCCATTATTATCGTGGTGGTTTGATAGGAAGAGTTATTCGCGACAAGTATTTATACACTGGACTAACTCGTACGCGGGCCATTGCTGAATTATCCTTATTAGAAACCTTATATAACCAAGGTTTCCCTGTGCCCAAACCTATTGCCGCGAATGTCGAGAGCAATGGTGTGTGGTACCGCGCTGATATCATTATCGAACGGATCGAGGGCGCTGAAGACTTAGTCGCAAGATTAACTAAAGCTGTGATGACAGATGAGCAATGGCAATTACTCGGTGAGTGCATTGCCCGTTTTCATAATCATGGTGTGTATCATGCCGATCTGAATGCCAAAAACATTCTGCTCACTAACGACAAGTTTTACATCATCGACTTTGACCGTGGCGAATTCCGCACACCCTCCTCAAGCTGGCAACTGTCCAATATGGAACGCTTACATCGCTCATTTAATAAAGAGTTAGCTAAGCAGCCAAATCTAGCTTTTACAGAGGCAAATTGGCAGCGACTCCTTAACGCTTATAAAAACGCCATAACAACTCAATAAGCAGGCGAAAAATCGGCTTAAGTCTAAATGTGGTTTAAGCCTTTTCTAGCAAAGACTCAACTAACGCAAACTGCTTTTCTAGTGCTCCTCGATTTTGCGCTATCACCAACTTACTGGCATCACTTGCCGACTGGTATGCCAATTTATCGGTAAACAAATCTTCCAAGACTTGCGCTAACTGCGCGCTGGATTCAACAACCTTTAGCGCTCCCTGTGCCACTAACAGCTCAGCTATTTCGTTAAAGTTCCAGTGATGAGGCCCAACCATAACCGGCAGGCCAACAGCTGCAGGCTCCAGCGGGTTGTGCCCACCACTCTCGATTAGCGTGCCGCCAACAAAAGCTTGATCCGCAGCGGCATATAACGTTAGTAATTCCCCCATGGTATCACCCACAATCACTTGAGTATCCGCTGTCACTGCCTGATTATGGCTTCGCCTAGCCACCAGCAAGTTAGCTTGCTCAACGGCCGCAGCTGCGGCATCAAATTGTTCTGGGTGCCTTGGTACCAGTATCATTAACGCTTCAGGGTAGCGCTGTAAAAGCAAGGTATGTGCCTGCAACATCAACTCAAATTCACCAGGATGCACAGAACCCGCCACCCAAACTGGACGCTGCTCTGCCTGCCAGCCAGCACGCACCGCTTTAGCCGCATCAATACGTTTTTGGTCAATCGAAATATCAAACTTAAGGCTGCCACAAACAGCGACCTTGCCTTTGTTTACCCCTAAATTTATAAACCGGGTAGCAGCAGAATCCGATTGAGCCGCTATCGCGTCAAGGCTTTGCAACATAGGTAGGCTCAAACGATGGCGCTTTTGATACCCTTCGGCTGACTTTTGCGATAATCGAGCATTAGCGAGTACCACGCTCGCACCACTCTTTTTCAGGTAATGCACTAAATTAGGCCAAAGCTCTGTTTCCATAATAATGCAAGTTTTCGGAGCTACCTGTTTTACAAACCGCCGGCTACACCAAGCAAGATCGAACGGTAAGTAACAATGCTGCACTTTTCCCCCTAACGCTCGTAGCACTTCGGCAGAACCGGTTGGGCTAGTCGTAGTTACAGTGATCGTAAGGTGCGGGTAAGTCGCCATGATTTGCTTTATCAGTGGAATAGCCGCTATCGTCTCACCCATTGATACACTGTGCAGTAAAAGATCGGTTGCTTTTACGCTTTTCAAGCCAAACCGTTCATCCCAACGGCTACGATAATCAGCACTTTTAAACGCGCGCATAGCTAAGTACACCAATAACAACGGAGAAATAAGGTAGAGCAGTGCAGAATAAAGGCGACGATTCATGATTTTTTTGACTTTGGTGAGTTTTACTTGAAGAATTTAATCAATGCTAACATGATAGTCATAACTTAACGTAGATGCCTAACCGAGAAAGTGTAGAGTTGCTCGCGCATTTTTTACCGCCAAGCCACACGCTAACGACATTTAAGCTATTTATTGGATATTAATCATTTAGGATGAATATGAAAACCCGAGACAAGATAGTACAAACCAGCTTAGCGTTATTTAATCAGCATGGCGAAAGAGCTATAACCACTAACCATATTGCAGCGCACCTGAATATAAGCCCTGGCAATCTTTACTATCATTTTCGCAATAAAGAAGACATTATTCGCTCTATTTTTAGTCTTTATGAACAGCATTTAGAGTCCGGCTTCCAGCCTTATGTCGACCAAAAGGTCGATATCGACCTATTAATTGGTTACTTTGATGCCATGTTTTACACCTTGTGGCAATTTCGTTTTATGTACGCCAACCTTGCCGATATTCTCAGTCGTGACGACACATTGAAAAAGCGCTACGTGCAAGCACAACAAGATGTACTTGCTCGCTCAATCGATGTGTTGACCAAGGTATCTGAGGAAGGGACTTTAGCTATAAACAAAGATGCCATTGCACCGTTAGCAGAGACCATGAAAATGCTTGTCAGCTTTTGGATCAGCTATCAATTGACCCTAAGCCAATCATCTATTGGTTCCATCACCAAAGAATCTCTTTATGAAGGGCTACTAAGGGTGATAATGATCTTTAAAGCCTATGCTCCCCCCCATTCTGTAGCCACATTTGAAAGGCTAGAAAAACATTATCACACTATGGCACAAGACTCAGATATACCCGCTCTATAGCAGTGATCCTGTTGATAAGGCAAACAACCCCAATACTGAGTCATTTGCCTTATCAATAAATAATTTACAGCCAATTCTACGTTTGTCGCGTTCTCCGCCTTTAACTCTACGCCTAAACGTCTTTTGTCAGGCAGATGCTTAACATCCAAGCGTATTGAAGTTGTAACGTTGCGACTACCAAGCATTCAATACTCAAAAACTAAAACACCAATTAGTTTAACTAATCCGAAACATGTTGAAGACCTAAACAACCTTATCTCGTTATCACACTTAAAAAAAGGCTGTAGAGCGAGCCTATTTAAGGTTAAAATGCCGCCACTCCAATAATCAAAAACAATGCTCATCAAGGAGAATTCTGGTGGCAAAAACCTCATTCTACGACCAAATTAATCAACAACTTGCCGATGTAAAAGCCGAAGGCCTTTATAAGAGTGAGCGCGTTATTGTTTCTCCTCAACAAACTGAAATATCTGTCAATGGCGATGAAGTTATTAACTTTTGTGCCAATAACTATTTGGGGTTAGCTAACCATCCTGAGCTAGTTAAAGCAGCGCAAGATGGACTTGATGCCCATGGTTTTGGCATGGCTTCTGTAAGGTTTATCTGTGGTACACAAGATATTCATAAACAACTAGAAACGAGTTTGAGCAGCTTCCTTGGTATGGAAGATACTATTCTTTACTCTTCATGCTTTGACGCCAACGCAGGTTTGTTTGAAACACTATTAAACGCAGAAGATGCCATTGTGTCTGATGCGCTCAACCATGCATCCATTATCGATGGAGTGCGTTTATGTAAAGCCAAACGCTTCCGCTACGCTAATAACGACATGGTAGATCTAGAAGCTCAATTGAAAGCGGCCAAAGCTGCTGGTGCGCGCAATATTCTTATCGCAACCGATGGTGTGTTTTCAATGGATGGGGTCATCGCAAACCTAAAAGGTATTTGCGATCTGGCCGACAAGTACGATGCTTTAGTTATGGTTGATGACTCTCACGCCGTGGGTTTTGTGGGCCAAGAAGGTCGTGGTACCCATGAATTTTGTGAGGTTATGGATCGTGTCGACATTATTACCGGCACACTGGGCAAAGCTCTGGGCGGCGCGTCTGGTGGATTCACATCAGCTAAAAAAGAAGTGGTTGAGTGGTTACGTCAACGCTCACGCCCATACTTATTTTCAAACTCTTTAGCCCCTTCAATTGTGACGGCTTCAATTCATGTACTTGAAATGCTTAAGACCGGTCAAGATTTACGTGAAGCCGTGTGGGAAAACAGCCGTTATTTCCGTGAAAAAATGTCAGCAGCAGGCTTTACGTTAGGCGGAGCAGATCATGCCATCATCCCGGTTATGATTGGGGACGCAAAACTGGCCGGTGACTTTGCTAACCGCCTGTTAGCCGAGAACATCTATGTGATTGGTTTCTCATTCCCTGTAGTTCCAAAAGGCCAGGCGCGTATTCGCACACAAATGTCTGCGGCTCACACTAAAGCGCAAATAGATAAAGCGATTGAAGCCTTTACCCGTATCGCAAAAGAAATGGGCATTATCGGCTAAATAATACAACAATAAGGCGACATCAAACTGCCGCCTTAACCAAATTCAATTTGCTGACCGTACCGAATATACGGCCAGCCATAGGTTAACCATGAAAGCTCTTAGTAAATTAAAGCCAGAAACTGGCATTTGGATGGTTGATGCGCCTAAACCAGAAATGGGCCACAATGACCTTCTAATTAAAATTCGTAAAACTGCCATTTGTGGTACCGACGTTCATATCTACAACTGGGATGAGTGGTCACAAAAAACCATTCCCGTACCAATGGTTGTCGGGCATGAGTATGTTGGTGAAGTGGTCGATATGGGCCAAGAAGTCCGTGGTTTTTCAATAGGAGACCGCGTCTCAGGTGAAGGTCATATTACATGCGGCCATTGCCGTAACTGTCGTGGTGGTCGTACACATTTATGCCGTAATACCTCAGGCGTGGGAGTTAACCGTGAAGGGGCGTTTGCTGAGTATTTAGTGATCCCTGCATTTAATGCTTTTAAGATACCCGATGATATCTCTGACGATTTAGCCTCTATTTTTGATCCATTCGGTAACGCTGTTCATACTGCATTATCGTTTGACCTTGTCGGCGAAGACGTACTAATTACAGGTGCAGGACCTATTGGTATTATGGCCGCTGCAGTATGTCGCCATGTTGGTGCTCGCCATGTTGTGATCACTGACGTGAATGAATATCGCCTTGAACTTGCAACAAAAATGGGGGCTACTCGCGCTGTCAACGTTGCTAAAGAAAGCGTAGAAGATGTTATGGCAGAGCTAGGTATGACCGAAGGCTTTGACGTTGGTCTTGAAATGTCAGGCGTACCGTCTGCGTTTCATTCAATGCTAGATACCATGAACCATGGTGGCAAAATTGCAATGCTCGGTATTCCGGGGGAGACATGGCAATTGATTGGAGCCAAGTGATTTTCAAAGGATTAATCATAAAGGGAATTTATGGTCGTGAGATGTTCGAAACTTGGTACAAAATGGCGAGTTTAATTCAATCTGGTTTAGATATTTCGCCAATTATCACCCATCACTATAATATTGATGACTTCCAGCAAGGTTTTGACGCTATGCGCTCAGGCCAATCTGGAAAAGTGATTTTAAACTGGGACTAGCACTACAATTATTGGGGCAAGCATCTTGGCCTGCCCTTCATTTGATGGATCAAACAAAAAGGGTAACTATGTCGACGTTCCAACACTTAAGCGTAAATCAACTGCTCCACATGCAGGGATCTACAGCAGAACTTCAAATTGTTGATATACGAGACGCAGCTAGTTTTGCTGCCGGACACATTGATACCGCTTTTAACCTCAACAATGAGAACATCAGCCACTATATTGCCGAAGCAGATATGGACCAACCCATCATTGTTGTTTGTTATCACGGGATCAGCAGTCAAAGTGCCGCCACGTTTTTAAATGAGCAAGGCTTTGATGATGTTTACAGTTTAGATGGTGGCTATAGCGCATGGCATCAAGCTAACGCATAGATAGGAATTATTGATGTACGAAATCGGCAGTCTACCCAATGAAAGAGCAGCGCAAGCACTGATTGACTACCTCAAAGGACAAGGCATTAGCTGCGCTCTGACCCACAAAGAACAGGGGGTTACGTTAACCGTCCACAATCAAACACACCTTGTACAAGCCCAACTAGAATACCAAGCCTTTATCGCTAACCCTTATGATCAAAAGTACCTAGCAGCATCGTGGGATCACGGTAGCGCCAATACAAAGCTCGATTATGGCAGCCCGAACCTATTGCTTGTCAGCCAGTTTTTAACTGGAGCTGGCCCACTAACCTTAGTGGTATTTTTTGCTTGCGTTATCATTTATATCGCCATGAACCTTGGCCTTTCTAACCCTATTTTTGAAGCGCTGTCATTTTTCGGTGCAACCTCACCGGCCTCATTTAGCGAAGCTTGGCGAATATTCACCCCAAGCCTTCTGCACTTTTCAGCCATGCATATTATCTTTAATTTATTATGGTGGTGGTACTTAGGCGGGAAAATTGAAAACAAAATTGGATTCAAACCACTGTTTATCATACTTATTGTCGGCGGAACTCTACCCAGTATATTGCAATATTTTATTGCTGGACCTTACTTTGGCGGGTTGTCAGGCGTGGTTTATGCCGTCGTTGGCTACACATGGATAATGGGGGTAAAACGCCCAGAAGCCGGTATTGGCCTTCCACCTGCGTATATTGGCTTTATGTTACTTTGGCTAGTCTTTGGCTTTACCGACATGTTCGGCCTTTCCATTGCTAATGGAGCACATGTTGGTGGATTACTAGTAGGTATAATACAAGGCTATATTGGCAGCTGTAAGTCATACTCATGAGCTCTAAGGCACTCGAATACTGAGTGCCTATCTTAAAAAATCAAGCCATATTCAACACGCTTGCTACCAGCTTAGTGATACCGTTATGCACCTCTACGATATTGTCTGCCAGCATATAGGCTGGCGTACTCACAACCTTATTAACCTCATCAACAACAATATCATCCACCTTAGTAATTTGGTGCTGTCCACCTTGCAACTCAAACGCTGCGGCAGTATGAGGATCGGAGCCAATAGTTCCCAACACACCAGCTTCATAGCATTGTGGGATCATAACTGGCGCAATGCACATAAAGCCGACGGGCTTACCAACTTGCGTGAACTGTGTAATAAACCGCTTAACACCAGAATCAATAATTAATTCAGCTCCTGCCACAGCAAAATTGCATAAATTTTTCGCCGCACCAAAACCACCAGGAACAACTAAGGCATCAAACTCATCAATTTTCATGTCGGTTAGCGGCTTCACTTCACCACGAGCAACTCTAGCCGACTCGACCAAAACATTGCGCTGGTCAGCTTCATCAATGTCACCCGTCAAATGATTAACCACATGCAACTGTGCGATATCTGGCGCAAAACATTGATAACTAGCACCGGAACGAGCAAGCTCCAACAAGGTTAAAACAGACTCATGTATCTCCGCCCCATCGAAGACGCCACAACCACTCAAAAGCACAGCGACTTTTTTCATTAGAATCTCCATTTATATATCATATTGTTTTAATAAACTTGTAACAAACCACTTGATCAGATTAATTATCGTGCTAAGTTATGTCTGCACTTTATCAAACGGTGCTTTTTTAACCAAGGATATAATTTGCAATTAGAGTTAAAATAAAAAGTCCACATTTTTCCTTTAATTACTCAAAACAACACCTAGTTCACACTTTTAGATTTACCTGCTAAATTTCAATAACTTATAAACAGGCGTTTTTTCGACTGAAAAGTCGTAAATGCAAGTTTTCCTGTTCCATGCACAGAGTTATCCACAGGCGCTTCAGTATTTATTCATGGCTGAAACAGCCCTGATATGGCATGCTAGCGCCATCATCGAAATGCGATAACGAATACATATTATGCCTAAAATTGCCGACAACCCTTTAGTTCTTGTGGATGGTTCTTCATACCTTTACCGCGCCTATTATTCTCCCCCACATTTGACAAACTCTAAAGGTGAAGCAACCGGAGCTGTCTACGGGGTGATCAACATGCTGCGCAGCCTGCTGAATCAATACAATCCTAGCCAAATGGCCGTTGTTTTTGATGCTAAAGGCAAAACATTTCGAAACGATATGTATTCGGAATACAAAGCGCAGCGCCCACCAATGCCTGATGACTTACGCGGGCAAATAGAGCCTCTGCACAGAATCATCAAAGCGTTAGGCTTACCACTAGTGTGTATTCCTGGCGTTGAGGCAGATGATGTTATCGGTACGATTGCAACTCAAGCCAGTAAAGAAGGTCGTGCGGTATTAATTAGTACTGGCGATAAAGACATGGCTCAATTGGTAGATGATAATATCACGCTAATTAATACCATGACCAACACGATTATGGGGCCTGCAGAGGTCACCGAAAAGTTTGGAGTTGGCCCAGAGCTCATTATTGACCTTCTCGCACTGCAAGGCGATAAAGCCGACAACATACCAGGGCTACCAGGTGTTGGTGAAAAAACGGCACTCGCAATGCTAACTGGTGCCGGGGGAGTAGATAAAATCTTAGCGGCCCCTGAAAAAATGCCTGAACTCGGTTTTCGCGGCTCCAAAACCATGCCAGCTAAAATCATTGAACATGCTGATATGCTCAAGCTCAGTTATGACCTAGCCACCATAAAGCTCGATGTTGAACTTGAACAAGAATGGCAATCACTCACAATTGAGCCTGCTAACAAAGACGAACTCATTAAATGCTACGGCGAAATGGAGTTTAAACGCTGGCTTGCTGAAGTGTTAGACAACAAGCCAGGCGCAAGCACATCAAGTAAAGACACTGATGAAGCCATTGTTAAGCAAGACATCAAAATTGAATACGACACTATCTTGTCAACACAGCAATTAGATGACTGGTTAGTAAAGCTTAACAACGCAGAATTAATAGCTATCGACACAGAGACAACCAGCCTCAACTACATGACAGCTGAGCTCGTTGGACTCTCATTTGCAGTAGAAGCTGGCAAAGCGGCCTATTTACCATTAGCGCACGATTATGATGATGCTCCAGAACAACTGGACAAAGCACTTGTACTAGAAAAGCTCACCCCAATACTTGAAAACCCAGCAATAAAGAAAGTGGGTCAAAACTTAAAGTATGACATCAGCATTTTAGCCAACGCGGGGATCACACTGCGTGGTGTTCAATTCGATACGATGCTTGAATCATATGTTTTTAACTCTGTCGCCTCTAAGCACAATATGGACGACTTAGCGCTTAAGTACCTTGGCCATAAAAATGTCAGTTTCGAAGACATTGCTGGCAAAGGCGCTAAGCAAGTCACTTTTAATAAGATTCCTTTAGAAACAGCAGCACCATACGCAGCTGAAGATGCCGACATTACTCTACGCTTACATCAACATTTGTGGCCTCGACTAGAAAAACAGTCAGAATTGGTCAGTGTATTTACCGATATAGAGCTACCATTGATTAATATTTTGTCGTCCATTGAGCGCCAAGGTGTACTCATTGACAGCATGCTGTTAGGACAACAAAGTGAAGAGTTAGCAAGAAAAATTGATGACTTAAAAGCCAAAGCCTATGAGATAGCCGGACAAGAATTTAACCTTGCTTCACCCAAGCAGCTACAAGAGTTATTTTTTGAAAAACTAGGCTACCCTATTATCAAAAAAACGCCAAAAGGCGCACCATCTACTGCCGAAGAAGTACTGATCGAGCTAGCATTAGACTACCCGCTGCCAAAAATCATTCTTGAACACCGCAGCCTAGCAAAGTTAAAGAGTACTTATACAGATAAGTTACCGTTAATGGCTGATGCCAAAACGGGCCGGGTGCACACCAGCTACCACCAAGCAAATGCTGCCACAGGTCGCTTATCGTCCAGCGAGCCTAACTTACAGAACATACCAATTAGAACAGAAGAAGGTCGCCGCATTCGTCATGCATTTATAGCACCTGAAGGCAAAAAAATTCTCGCGGCCGATTACTCTCAAATAGAACTGCGAATTATGGCTCATCTATCTCAAGACAAGGGCCTCTTGACAGCATTTGCTGAAGGAAAAGATATCCATAAAGCCACTGCAGCCGAAGTATTTGATGTCGATTTCAGTGAAGTTACCACCGACCAACGTCGCCGTGCAAAAGCCGTTAACTTTGGCCTTATTTACGGTATGTCTGCATTCGGGTTGGCCAAACAACTTGATATTCCTCGCGGCGAAGCACAGCGCTATATCGACACCTACTTTGAGCGTTACCCTGGTGTATTAAAATACATGGAAGAAACTCGTGCTACAGCAGCAGATCTCGGTTACGTATCAACGCTGTATGGGCGCCGCCTGTATTTACCAGCGATTAAAGACCGTAATGCTATGCGTCGACAAGCTGCAGAGCGAGCGGCAATTAACGCGCCTATGCAAGGTACTGCTGCCGATATCATCAAAAAGGCAATGATTGATGTTGCTCACTGGATTGCAACCGAAACCAACGGTGAAATAACCATGATCATGCAAGTACACGATGAATTGGTGTTTGAAGTGGATGCGGCGCTAGCTGAAACGTTACAAGCTAAAATTTGTCAATTGATGGCAGCAACAGCAAGTCTGGATGTTGAACTACTTGCAGAAGCTGGCTACGGTGACAACTGGGAACAAGCTCACTAACCCATAGCAAGCTGAGTACAAAAGGTTCGTACCGAGCCTCCGTAGGGTGCCTTGACTATACAATGCACCCTATGGGTACTTTTCCTAGCAAGAAATTCACTTTCAGCAAACCAATCTAAAAGCTTCACCTGAACACCTAATCTATCAAGTATAAATTAAAAGTCTTGCCACAATTTAAACTATGCCGACAGCATAAAAGTGCTTAACCGCTCCCCAACAAACATAACTAATCGAGGAATAACAGGTATATCCCGCCTGTTTAGCCAAAGCTTAATTAAGCTACTGTTTTTAAATTATTACTTATGAAAAACTGCACAATACGTGTATTTTTCCTACATTTTTCGTGAGATCACCGTCACATTATTGTGTGTTTTTTGCAAATACTGTTTTTCATAAAACGGTTAATAGGGTAATATTCGTTTCGTAGGGTACAGAGGTTAAGATGTTCTATCTTTCAGACCTTTTTTAAATTCACTGCCTTGTAGTGGATTGCCAAATTATGGCGCCCCAGCGAATTTCATTTGCTGGGGCTTTTTTTCGCCCAAAATAAATTTTAGAGTAATTACTTTAAATACTATAAGGAAAAGGTTATGCTTCATTTATCGAGTGCTATCAACTTAGTTTGATAGATCTTGAGTCTTGTTGAATTTAGCTTCTCCCCAAAAGAGCTAATTTATGCCGATGGTATTTCCGTCGGTTTTTTTTTGCCTATCGCTCAACCATTAGGCAAAAAAAACGCCCCTAAATAGGAGCGTAATATCAACGTCAGTTAAACGTTATTCTTGTTCAGCTTCCGCTTCCAATTGTTGTAACAACCATTCAGGTTTACACCATTGGTCTAAAATAGCTAACGCTTTATTTTTACCAATCCCTTTTAATGAAGAGAAAGGCTCAACCTTAACTGCATCATCAAAATGGCTAAGCTTTTTACGCACCTCATTAACCATTTTCATTCTGTCACTTTGCCCAAGCTTGTCAGCTTTAGTTAGCAACGCCAGAACAGGAATATGACTTTCAACCGCCCACTCAATCATTTGCATATCAAGATCTTTCAATGGATGACGGATGTCCATCAGTACGACTACCCCACTTAAACAATCACGTTTAAGTAAATACTCGCCCAGCGCCTGCTGCCACTTCTTCTTTAACGCTAAAGGAACTTGAGCAAAACCATAGCCAGGTAAATCAACTAAACGGCGATGCTTATCAAGTTTAAATACGTTTATAAGCTGAGTTCGGCCCGGCGTTTTACTTGTACGGGCAATTTTCTGCTCCGTTAATAAATTGAGCGCACTAGACTTGCCCGCGTTTGACCGACCCGCGAAAGCAATTTCCACCCCAACATCACCAGGAAGGTATTCATCTAAGTGTGCAATGTCTGGTGCACTTATTAAAAACTCTGCTTTACGGAAGTCGATACGAGATTCATTCACAATTAACTCCAAAAATTTCTCAACTAACTTTACTAAATATCGAAGAGTTGCTTACATTTTCACAATTTCGTGTAAAATATTACCTCGATCACATAAAATACATTTTATCATGCTTGCGGGTCTCCCTAGTAAGCTCAGGACAAATATTTTAATAAGAAGTTGGAACGCCATGAAAAAATTAGCTCTTGCGCTATCTATTTTAGCCACAATGTCTTCACCAGTAATGGCCGAAGGCGATGTAGAAGCCGGTAAAACCAAAGCCATTGTTTGTTCTGCTTGCCACGGTGTTGATGGCAACAGCCCTATAGACATGTACCCCAAACTTGCTGGCCAACAAGTAACCTACCTCAAAAAGCAACTACATGATTTTCGTAGCGCTGCAAAATCTGGCGGTAAAGATGGCCGCGCAGACCCAGTTATGGGTGGCATGGCAATGATGCTAACAGACGAAGATATTGTAAATATTTCAGCTTTCTATTCAAGCCAAACTAAACAACCTATCAACGTTAAAGACGTACCAACTTTAGGCGAAAAACTCTATAAAGGTGGTGACGCCGAGCGCGGTATTACAGCCTGTATTGCTTGTCACGGTCCGAGTGGGCAAGGCTCTGAATCGGCGGGCTTCCCAGATGTATCTGGTCAGCATGCTAATTACATCAAAATTCAACTTAATAAATTCCATGATAGTAGTCGAAATAATGACTTAAATGGCATGATGCAAGACGTCGCTAAAAAGTTAAATGCCACCGATATTGAAGCTCTGGCTGCGTATATGTCCAACCTTAAGTAAATATTAGCCTAATACTAAGGACTATGAATTAGTCCTTTTCTATTTAATGACTAACATTTACGTAAACTTTAACCAAAATCAAAACTTGACAGAGATCACGGTTTTAGGTTTAATGAGTCCCGTACCGAGATAAACCCGACTGAGTAGAGCCAAAATTACAATAATATCTATCAGATTTCGGTACTTAGACATTTAAGATATAAGAATAAATTAACTTAATAATAATAATACTTTTAGGCCACTCAGCATAAATGAGTCGAGATTTCAGCTTGAAGTCCAGGTCGTAAAATTTAGTAAGGATTGGTTCGGAAGACCAAAACGCTGTTTAGCATTAAACCTTACATTCAGAGAAACGCGCAACAGTATGAGATTGTTTATAGGATATAAACAATAGCCAAAAAGCGTAAGCTTGGAGGCACTCAAAGGGAGCAAGTTGTCACTGGAGGCTACAAACTAACACGGATGGTTACTTAGGCGTCATTGGATAGACGATTAGATTGTGATGTGTCGTAAAGACCATCTACGGAAACTGTGGTCAGGATGGCAACAGAATTTAATAAAGTGTCAAGAAGACCATTAACTAAAATTATCTGCATGGAAAGCAGCAAAAAATAAGATGGATTTGACCGGGATAGTCACTAGTAAGTACGGAAGCTTGATATAAGAATTGGTGCAATTTGCACTTTCTATAGGCGACAGTTTATCTGTCGCCTTTTTTATTGTCTGAAATTTTCCCTATTGTATACCAACTCAACGATCTTGCTTTATACTTATCCTAGTTAGATTAAGTAGTTAGTTAATATAGAGTATTCGAATTTTGAAGTTTCATACACATTAATGTGTAACCCCTCACTACAGCACTATTTGGATCATCAACGAACTACTCTTTAAGAAAATGAATTTACAAGCACTTGTTAGCCTGTATGGTAGAGACTTAAGATATCTCGTTTACAGCGATTTGCTGCGGCTTTTAGCCTCTTTAGTCTGTTGAATCAAAGGGAAGTCGTTATATGCGTCGATGTCCACTATGTTTTAGTGACAACAGTACATTATTTTTTGAAAACAAAAAGCGATGCCTATACCACTGCCAGCTATGCAAAATGGTATTCGCCGATGCTAATTCACACCTTCCCCCTAATGCAGAACAACAGCAATACCGCCGAGCCAATAATAAGCGCAGACAATTATCGCAATTTTTGTTTGAACTAGTATCGCAATGTGAGACAAGTGAAAAACCGCTACTCGGTCTAAACTTCGGCAGAACATTAGACAGTAAAAGCTTACGGAGAATCACTCAACGCGGCCACCAAATAAACCAGTATGATCCCAGTATTGCTCCCTGGAACAAGCAATTAATGCAACACTATGACTTTATATGTTGCTACCGTGTTTTTGAACATTTCAGGCTGCCAAATAAAGAGTGGGCACTCATCAGTGAGCTAATAAAACCTGGCGGCTGGATAGCAATAAGCACACCTTTACTAACAGAGCTGAACGGGTTCGATAAATGGCACCACAAAAACAATTTGACCCACGTTAGCTTCTATCAGCAACAAAGTTTCAAATATCTCGCTGAAAGCGTCGGTTTTAAGCTATTATTTGCAGCAAACGACCTCATTCTGGTGCAAAAACCATCAGGATCTGATATAACACGCGGCCAAACATCAATTGTTGATAGAGATAGTTCATTTTGTCAGCAGCAGTGCCATTTAAGTCATCGAGATAAGTGAATCATGTCCCGTAGTAAGAAATCGCGTAAGAGCAACGAAAATGCTCCTAAATTAGCCCCTAGAACCAAAAAGAATGAACGTGTTCTAGCAGGTAAAAAACAAGTTGCTGGCAATAAAGCGGGAAGCCGCCATAACGCTTCGATGATAGAAAGCCAAGCTAACGGAGGCAGCGCTAAAAACAGCGACCCTCGTCACGGCAGCAAGAAGCCGGTACAGCTCAACATCGCTGTACAGAAAAAGCCTGAAAACAAGCCTAAAGGGCCTAAGCTGACCGATGAGCAAAAATTACTGAAACTTGAAGATGATCCAAGACTAAACGATCTATTGGATATGCTGGAAGAAGGTAGAACCCTTAACCCAGAAGATCAAAAGTGGTTGAATAAACAATTAACTCAGATAGAAGCACTATTAGACAAGTTAGGTTTAGATGACGAATTTGAGCAGTCACAACCAACAAAGGCCGTCAGCGATGATGACCTGTTTGATAAGTTTGAGTCTGGTGCAGATCTTTTAAAAGATTTTCAAAACAAAGACTAATACATAGAAATACCGCTACTATATGGCATCTTAATTGATGCCATATTTTTTTCAGCATTTAGACTCTCGTTCAGACTGTAACAGGATGTAGCATGATGACCACAGCGCTTATTGTTATTGCCTTATTGATTATTGTTGCCCTAGCTTCTTATGCAATCTATTTGCTCATTCATGTACGCCGGCAAAAAAAAGCAAAATTACTGAAACAACAACAGATCGCTACAACAGCTAAACTAAAGTCTGAAGAATTACTCGACAGCATCCGTTTCATTGCTGCAGCGATGCTAGAAGAGCGTTGCGAGCTATCTGAAGGGGTAATGCGAATAGTAAAGCTGTTTGGTTTACTGGGGATGTCAGAACTTGTTATTGATAAGTACCCATCAACGTTTAAGCACTTTGAAGTGATAGCAAGCCACCCTATTAAAGACGAACGAAAAGCCCTTACAAAACAACAAAGAATGAAGCTTGACCTGGCACGGATAAAGTCTGAAGGGATACTCGAAACAAGTATCTTAGAAGAGGCCAAACTATTGAGAGAATTTGACGCTAATACGCTACATTAAGCATCAACAGTCGTTATGACTGAATACCGTACTGTTTGGGCGAACAAGCATTACTTAGCTCGCAGTTATAGAAGTTTTTCATAATATAGGGTGAGTCTGTGCACAAAATCTACTTAACAACGCAGACAGGCCAACCAAATTCAGCGATATTCAGTGGATCTTTGTTACCTACATTTCATTTTTTCAACATGGATCAAGGTTATCGCATACATTTAGATGCATAATTCACATGTTGCTAAACTATCACCCGTCGGAGGACACGCCTTGAAGCAGCCCACACAAATTAGTTGGGATCAGTCAATGATCGAAAAGTACAATTACAGTGGACCACGTTATACTTCTTATCCGACTGCGCTAGAGTTTAATGACTCATTCACCGAAGATAAATTACTAACTTCTATCAAGAATAGTAAAAGTGATAAGCTTTCTCTTTATATTCACATTCCTTTTTGCGCTAAGCTTTGTTACTACTGTGGCTGCAATAAAGTTATCACTCGTCATCAGCATAAAGCCGATCAATATATTGAATATTTAGCGACAGAAATAGTTAAACGTGCGCCTCTGTTTAAAAACTATTTAGTAACGCAAATCCATTGGGGTGGCGGTACGCCAACGTTCCTATCACCTGAACAAATTCTAAGACTATCTCAGCTAGTTAAAGCAAACTTTAACGTAGCTGACATTGGTGAGTACTCTATTGAAGTCGACCCTCGAGAAATTGAACTGTCGATGCTAGATACGCTAAAAGAAGCCGGTTTTAACCGTATTTCAATTGGTGTTCAAGATTTCAATAAAAAGGTGCAAGTTGCCGTTAACCGTGAACAAGATGAGCAGTTTATCTTTGATCTCATGGCTCGCGCTAAAGAGCTGGGCTTTGTTTCAACAAACATTGACCTTATCTACGGTTTGCCACACCAAACGCCTGAGACTTTTGCCGAAACAATGCAGCGCGTGCTAGACCTTGATCCTGACCGCTTGTCAGTGTTCAACTACGCTCACCTGCCATCGCGTTTTGCTGCTCAGCGCAAAATTAAAGATGAACATTTAGCATCACCACAGCAAAAGCTCGACATGCTACACCAAACAATCGAAACTCTAACCGGTGCCGGTTACCAATATATTGGTATGGATCACTTTGCTAAGCCAGATGATGAACTATCAATCTTACAAAACGAAGGTCGTTTACATCGAAACTTCCAAGGGTATACCACCCAAGAAGAGTGTGACTTACTGGGCTTAGGTGTGTCGTCAATTAGCCAAATTGGTGACTGCTACGCGCAAAATCAAAAGGACATTCGCCCTTACTTTGAGTCAATTGACGCCAATGGCCATGCACTTTGGAAAGGTTGTGATTTAAATCAAGACGATGAAATTCGCCGTGTAGTGATCAAACAACTTATCTGTCATTTTGATCTTGATATGGCTCAGATAGACAAAAAGCTGAATATCAATTTTGAAGAATATTTTGCTGAAGACTTAAAGCTACTGCAGACCTTTATTGATGATAAGTTAGTCGATATTACTGACAGAAAGATCACTATTAGCCCTACTGGCCGTTTATTGATCCGTAATATTTGTATCTGTTTTGATGTTTACTACCGCGAGAAAGCAAGACAGCAACAGTTCTCACGCGTTATTTAGTCAATATCAACATAAAAAAACCGGCTCTCATGCCGGTTTTTTTTGTTTCTAACTGTCAGTGATTAAGCCTTTGCAGCGTATAACGCTTTACGCTCACTGTCAGAAATAAATGCCATCTCAACCCCATTACGCTGCAACTGAGCCAACTCAGCGTCACTAAAGCCCATATGCGCTTTAACAGCACGGTATTCATGAGCAATATCAATCGCACTCACTCCAGGATCATCGGTATTCAAACCAATTGGTACGCCTGCTTCCATAAAAATACGCAGTGGATGCTCTTGATAAGATGCCACTGTCGAAGTATGTAAGTTACTGGTTGGACACGATTCGATACCAATGCCGTGCTTAGCAAGGTATTCCATCAATTTTGGATCACGAATCGAATTAACACCGTGCCCAATTCGGCTGGCACCTAATGATTGAATGGCCTGCCAAACACTCGCAGCGCCCTCAGCTTCTCCTGCATGAACAGTAACCGCTAGGCCGGCATCACGAACGGCCTTAAAATGGTCCTCAAACAATGCCCCCGGAAAACCCAACTCGTCGCCAGCTAAATCCATTGCCACTAAATGCTGGCTTTGTGTCAGCAAGGCATTTAACTCTTGCAAGCATGCTTGCTGCCCAAAAGAACGAGACATTATTCCTATCAAGTTTACCTTTACACTATGTTCAGCTACACCTTGTTTAACGCCATCAATAACGGCCTCTACAACACCTTGCAAAGGCAGTTTGTGGCTCATTGCCATATAAAAAGGGCTGAAACGTAACTCGGTATAATCAAGGCCAGACACAGCTGCGTCTACCACGTTCTCATAAGCGACACGCTTTACCGCATCAAGATCGGCCAATACAGCAACCATCCAATCTAGCTTTTTTAAAAAGGCGACTAAACTGCTTTCTTTACCCTGAACTTGGGCAAAAGGAGCTAAGGCCCCAACATTTGTAGCTGGCAGTGCAATACCATGCTGCTGCCCAAGCTCCCAAATAGTTTGTACTCTAACATTTCCATCTAGGTGCCGATGCAGATCGACTAACGGAATTGATTCATTGATCATATAAAACCCTTATGTGAACTGCCTTGCCAGTTTATTGTTATTTGAGGCTAAGATAAATTGTAACATGGAGACCCACAGCTATTGCAGCTACGACGATGTTTTATAGCAGTTTAGCCCTTTCTGTCACATTTGCTTTAACTTACCTACGTGACCTTTGCAAACGCCAGCGGCATAATCAAAGTTAGAGCACAAACCGAACCATAATAATAACGGACAAACCATGTACAAATACCTGCTTCCCTCTCTGCTAGTCGTTGGATTGAGTGCTTGCCAGACCCAACCCGTACCCACCACACAGGTCAACAAAATTTCGGCAACAAAAACCGTCAATGTACAACTGCAATCAGCTATCGATACCGCTTGGCAGATAACATTAGATGAAAGCCCGAGCCTTGCATTGTCATTAGGAGACAACTCAGCAGCAGGCAAGCTACAAGACTTATCACCTAAGTGGTTGTCAGCGCTGAACCAACGGCGCAAAAACTTACTCAAAGACCTGCAAGCAATCGACACCGCGCAGCTCAGTAAAAGCGATGTTATCAATGCAAAAATATTACAAGACCAATTACAAAATAGCGTCGACCAATACCATTACAAGAGTCATTACATTCCGCTATCAGCCGAAAGTGGCTTTCATGCCTACATATCTTCAATTGCAAAGGCCAGGTTTGCCACAATGGAAGATTATCAAAATTATCTTAACCAATTGAACGCACTACCAACCTACTTTGCACAACAAACATATTGGTTAAAGCAAGGCTTAGCAGCTGGCATCACCCCTGCAAAAGTCACTCTTAATGGGTTTGAGGACAGCATCAGCGCCTTTATTGTTCCAGCTAAAGATAGCGGATACTTTCAGCCTTTCACTAAATACCCAGAACACTTTAGCGAAAGTGAAAAAGCGGCACTAACAAAACAAGGACTGCTAGCGGTTCAAAAAACTGTGTTACCGGTTTACCAAGCTTTTTACGACTTTATGGTTAACGAATACATAGTAAATGCACGTACCGACATTGCGGCCTCTACGCTACCAAATGGCAAAGCCTTCTATGAAAATCGAGTTAGGCACTTCACAACATTACCAATGACATCAGATGAGGTTCACCAATTAGGGATTAGTGAAGTTAAGCGTATTAGAGCGCAGATGGAACAGATCATCGAAGACGTGGGTTTTGACGGAACTTTTGCCGACTTTCTTCACTTTTTAAGAACCGACCCTCAATTTTACCCCGAAACGGCAGAGGAACTCTTAAAAGAAGCCGCCTATATAGCTAAAAAAGCGGACGCCATGCTACCAAAGTATTTTGGTAAATTACCAAGAAAACCCTATGGTATTGCCCCTGTACCAGCAGAAATAGCCCCTAAATATACAACAGGCCGTTACTCTGGTTCTAACCGAGATGATGAAGCAGGCTTTTACTGGGTAAACACTTACGCACTTGATAAGCGACCACTTTATGAAATGGAAGCCTTAACCTTGCATGAAGCAGTACCAGGTCATCATTTACAAATATCATTAAACAGCGAATTATCAAATCTGCCAAACTTCCGTCGTTACGGCTATATCTCAGCATTTGGTGAGGGCTGGGGCTTATACTCAGAATATTTAGGCTTGGAAGCAGGGTTTTACCAAGATCCCTACAGTAACTTCGGTCGGTTAACCTATGAAATGTGGCGTGCAGCAAGACTTGTCGTTGATACAGGAATGCACGCAAAAGGCTGGAGCCGCCAACAAGCTATCGAGTTTATGGCCAGCAATACTGCACTATCATTGCACAACGTAACTACTGAAATAGACCGTTATATTTCATGGCCAGGACAAGCACTGTCATACAAAATAGGCGAGTTAACAATCAAACGACTTCGAGCTCAAGCAGAAACGGCTTTAGGGAAGAACTTTGATATCAGAGCATTTCACGATGCAGTGTTAGCAAATGGTTCAGTGCCTATGTCCATTCTGGAGCAACAAATTAACGACTTCATCATTCAACAGCAAGCATCAATTTAACACCTAATTAATGGCCGCTATAGGCGGCCATTTTTTTATTTCTAAGGTAGCTATTATTTATTGGGAGTTTGATACACTCAATTATTGTTATCTTTGTTAATACTTGAGCCCATTATGCCCATTGCTACTGAACCTGCAATCGCCTCAAATGCTGTTAAAACATTCTCGTCAGAGCACCATTTAAATAGCGCTGAGCAAATCGCATTTTGGCAGCAGGTAACTCAATCAACATTTAAAACAACAGACGGCATATCTCTAGCTTACGCTTTCATTAAACATCCGAGCAATAAAGGCACAATAGTACTAAGTAATGGCCGTGTAGAATCATTTTTAAAGTATAAAGAATTGATGTTTGATTTATACCTACAAGGATACAGCCTATTTACGCTAGATCACCGCGGACAAGGCCTTTCAAGTAGAATAACCGTCAACTCACACCTGGGACATATCGACAAGTTCCAGCGTTATGTCGACGATTTCGACGAATTTATCAGCAAAATAGTCAAACCAAGCCATAAACAAAATTACTACTTAGTCGGCCACTCAATGGGTGGAGCAATCGGGACTTTGTACCTGGCACAGCAGCCAGACATATTTAAATCAGCGGTATTTTCAGCACCAATGTATGGTATAAAGCTACCACTGCCAACATGCTTTATTCGTAAACTCGCAGCAACGTTAGATAACCATGATAGACAGCAGCCCAACTATATCCTTGGCGGAAAAAACTATCATCCAGCGACTTTTGATAAAAACGATCTAACCAATAGCAAGTTACGCTACCTTGACTATCGAGCGCTATATCAGCAAGTAAAAACCATACAATTGGGCTCACCGACAAACCGTTGGTTAGTTGAATCAATTGATGCTGGCAGCCATGCCATTAAAGCCGCACAAACCTCAAAGGTGCCGATATTAATTCTTCAAGCTGAAGAGGACACCATTGTTTGTAATACTGCGCAAATTAAAGCGATTAGCGACTCCTGTCGCTTGATAAAAATCCCTTATGCGCGACATGAAATATTTATGGAGCGGGATCAAGCAAGAAACACAGCATTATCGGCATTACTCCACTTCTTAGAAGCATAGATGAATGACGCCTCGAACTTAAGTATCTAAACAAGCTCAGCCTACTTCGGAGTATAAGGTGTTAGTGACAATGCCTTTAACTGATGAGTGTTTAGCATTTGGGTTATGTAGCGGGCTCTTCACTTATTAGGCGCCTGGAAATAACCTACTCTCACATGGGCATAGCGGCCATACGACTTTGTTTAGTCTTTATCGATGACACTGATAAGCCTGAACGGCTTGAAAATGGCTCATGCCATAAATCGAAGATGTGAAAACCCACTAAATAGCCTAGTCACGAGTTTTGATACTGAACCGGCGCTTCAAAATATCCTACTCTCACATGGGCATAGCGGCCACACGACTTTGTATCGAGCTTAAAGCACCAAAATGTAGAGCGCTAACCTATTAATACAGCAGCCTAAAGCAGCCCAGGCCATAAATCGCAGACGCAAAAAAGCCCGCTACAGCGTAGCGGGCTCTTCACTTATTAGGCGCCTGGAAATGACCTACTCTCACATGGGGAAACCCCACACTACCATCGGCGATACTGCGTTTCACTTCTGAGTTCGGAATGGGATCAGGTGGTACCACAGCTCTATGGTCTCCAGACAAATTTGGGAAATTTGAAAAGCTGTTACTCGCTTACGCAAGTAAACTGAAATCTATTATTGAGTCACACAACATTAAGTGCTTCTAATTCTGATATGTAAAAACATCAGTCTCATACAAAACCCATCAGGGTTGTATGGTTAAGCCTCACGAGTCATTAGTACAGGTTAGCTCAACGCCTCACAACGCTTACACACCCTGCCTATCAACGTCCTAGTCTCGAACGGCTCTTTAGAGGAATTAAATTCCTAGGGATGACTCATCTTAGGACTCGCTTCCCGCTTAGATGCTTTCAGCGGTTATCGATTCCGAACGTAGCTACCGGGCAATGCTATTGGCATAACAACCCGAACACCAGCGGTTCGTCCACTCCGGTCCTCTCGTACTAGGAGCAGCTTCCTTCAATCATCCAACGCCCACGGCAGATAGGGACCGAACTGTCTCACGACGTTCTGAACCCAGCTCGCGTACCACTTTAAATGGCGAACAGCCATACCCTTGGGACCGACTTCAGCCCCAGGATGTGATGAGCCGACATCGAGGTGCCAAACACCGCCGTCGATATGAACTCTTGGGCGGTATCAGCCTGTTATCCCCGGCGTACCTTTTATCCGTTGAGCGATGGCCCTTCCATTCAGAACCACCGGATCACTATGACCTACTTTCGTACCTGCTCGACGTGTATGTCTCGCAGTTAAGCTGGCTTATGCCATTGCACTAACCGTACGATGTCCGACCGTACTTAGCCAACCTTCGTGCTCCTCCGTTACTCTTTGGGAGGAGACCGCCCCAGTCAAACTACCCACCAGGCACTGTCCCGAACCCCGATTCAGGGGCCGCGGTTAGAACATCAAAACTACAAGGGTGGTATTTCAAGGACGACTCCACAACATCTAGCGACGTCGCTTCAAAGTCTCCCACCTATCCTACACATGTAGGTTCAATGTTCAGTGCCAAGCTATAGTAAAGGTGCACGGGGTCTTTCCGTCTAGCCGCGGGTATACGGCATCTTCACCGCAATTTCAACTTCACTGAGTCTCGGCTGGAGACAGCGTGGCCATCATTACGCCATTCGTGCAGGTCGGAACTTACCCGACAAGGAATTTCGCTACCTTAGGACCGTTATAGTTACGGCCGCCGTTTACCGGGGCTTCGATCATGAGCTTCTCCGAAGATAACCCAATCAATTAACCTTCCGGCACCGGGCAGGCGTCATACCGTATACTTCCTCTTGCGAGTTTGCACAGTACTGTGTTTTTGATAAACAGTTGCAGCCACCTGGTATCTGCGACTGCCAACAGCTTAGGAAGCAAGTTCCATCACCGTCGGCAGCGTACCTTCTCCCGAAGTTACGGTACCATTTTGCCTAGTTCCTTCAGCCGAGTTCTCTCAAGCGCCTTGGTATTCTCTACCCAACCACCTGTGTCGGTTTGGGGTACGATTCCTACTAACCTGAAGCTTAGAAGATTTTCCTGGAAGCATGGCATCAACTACTTCATCACCTTAGTGACTCGTCATCAGCTCTCAGCCTTAAGTAAACCCGGATTTGCCTAAGTTTACAGCCTACAACCTTAAACGCGGACAACCAACGCCGCGCTAGCCTAGCCTTCTCCGTCTCTCCATCGCAGTTAGCAGAAGTACAGGAATATTAACCTGTTTCCCATCGATTACGCCTTTCGGCCTCACCTTAGGGGTCGACTCACCCTGCCCTGATTAACATTGGACAGGAACCCTTGGTCTTTCGGCGAGGGAGTTTTTCACTCCCTTTATCGTTACTCATGTCAGCATTCGCACTTCTGATACCTCCAGTGTGGGTTACCCCTTCACCTTCAACGGCTTACAGAACGCTCCTCTACCGCTTGCTAGTAAACTAGCAAACCCATAGCTTCGGTGTATTGCTTAGCCCCGTTAAATCTTCCGCGCAGGCCGACTCGACTAGTGAGCTATTACGCTTTCTTTAAATGATGGCTGCTTCTAAGCCAACATCCTAGCTGTCTAAGCCTTCCCACATCGTTTCCCACTTAGCAATAACTTTGGGACCTTAGCTGATGGTCTGGGTTGTTTCCCTTTTCACGACGGACGTTAGCACCCGCCGTGTGTCTCCCGAGTAGTACTCATTGGTATTCGGAGTTTGCAAAGGGTTGGTAAGTCGGGATGACCCCCTAGCCTTAACAGTGCTCTACCCCCAATGGTATTCGCTCGAGGCGCTACCTAAATAGCTTTCGAGGAGAACCAGATATCTCCCGGTTTGATTGGCCTTTCACCCCCAGCCACAAGTCATCCGCTCATTTTTCAACATAAGTCGGTTCGGTCCTCCAGTTGATGTTACTCAACCTTCAACCTGCCCATGGCTAGATCACCGGGTTTCGGGTCTACACCTTGCAACTAAACGCGCAGTTAACACTCGGTTTCCCTACGGCTCCGCTATTCGCTTAACCTCGCTACAAAATGTAAGTCGCTGACCCATTATACAAAAGGTACGCAGTCACGGTCTCAAGAACCGCTCCCACTGCTTGTACGTATACGGTTTCAGGTTCTATTTCACTCCCCTCACAGGGGTTCTTTTCGCCTTTCCCTCACGGTACTGGTTCACTATCGGTCAGTCAGGAGTATTTAGCCTTGGAGGATGGTCCCCCCATATTCAGACAAGATGTCACGTGTCCCGTCCTACTCGTTTTCACGTAAAGTTAGTTTTCATGTACGGGGCTATCACCCTGTGCCGCTGTGCTTTCCAACACATTCCACTAACACCCTCTACGCTTAAGGGCTAATCCCCGTTCGCTCGCCGCTACTAGGGGAATCTCGGTTGATTTCTTTTCCTCCGGGTACTTAGATGTTTCAGTTCCCCGGGTTTGCCTCACAACACTATGTATTCATGTTGTGATACATGCTTATGCATGTGGGTTTCCCCATTCGGACATCGTTAGCTCAAATGCTTGTTACTAGCTCGCCAACGCTTTTCGCAAGTTACTACGTCCTTCATCGCCTCTGACTGCCAAGGCATCCACCATATACGCTTAGTCACTTAACCATACAACCCAAATAAGTCTCTATGAGAAATACTCGTTGCTTCAAGCGGGTAAGCTCAAAACAGTCGTATCGTAACTAATGGTTTCTACTTTCGCCAAAATTAGAATTTTTAACTCATTGCCGTTAAGCAATAAGCCAAGACACTTAATGTTTAAGTGTTTAGAACTCAATTTTTTAATTTCGCATTAACGCTATAAACAACAACACGAATAATCGTAATCGCTGTCCCTTTCACGTTAACACTATCAGCTTTCCAAATTTTTAAAGAACGATATCACTGCTACTTGGCAGGATATTTTGTCGCTCACCTCGATAAAGAGGAGAACAAGCAATCTGTGTGAACACTCAAACGTATTTGCATACTTCAGATGCGAGTTAGTCGTATAGGTAAGGAGGTGATCCAGCCCCAGGTTCCCCTAGGGCTACCTTGTTACGACTTCACCCCAGTCATGAACCACACCGTGGTAAACGCCCTCCCGAAGGTTAAGCTATCTACTTCTGGTGCAGCCCACTCCCATGGTGTGACGGGCGGTGTGTACAAGGCCCGGGAACGTATTCACCGTGGCATTCTGATCCACGATTACTAGCGATTCCGACTTCACGGAGTCGAGTTGCAGACTCCGATCCGGACTACGACCGGCTTTATGAGATTAGCTCCACCTCGCGGCTTCGCAACCCTCTGTACCGACCATTGTAGCACGTGTGTAGCCCTACTCGTAAGGGCCATGATGACTTGACGTCGTCCCCACCTTCCTCCGGTTTATCACCGGCAGTCTCCCTAAAGTTCCCACCATTACGTGCTGGCAAATAAGGATAAGGGTTGCGCTCGTTGCGGGACTTAACCCAACATTTCACAACACGAGCTGACGACAGCCATGCAGCACCTGTCTCAGAGTTCCCGAAGGCACTAAGCTATCTCTAGCGAATTCTCTGGATGTCAAGAGTAGGTAAGGTTCTTCGCGTTGCATCGAATTAAACCACATGCTCCACCGCTTGTGCGGGCCCCCGTCAATTCATTTGAGTTTTAACCTTGCGGCCGTACTCCCCAGGCGGTCTACTTAATGCGTTAGCTTGAGAACCCAGTGTTCAAGACACCAAATTCCGAGTAGACATCGTTTACGGCGTGGACTACCAGGGTATCTAATCCTGTTTGCTCCCCACGCTTTCGTACATGAGCGTCAGTCTTTGTCCAGGGGGCCGCCTTCGCCACCGGTATTCCTTCAGATCTCTACGCATTTCACCGCTACACCTGAAATTCTACCCCCCTCTACAAGACTCTAGTTTGCCAGTTCGAAATGCAGTTCCTAGGTTGAGCCCAGGGCTTTCACATCTCGCTTAACAAACCGCCTGCGTACGCTTTACGCCCAGTAATTCCGATTAACGCTTGCACCCCTCGTATTACCGCGGCTGCTGGCACGAAGTTAGCCGGTGCTTCTTCTGCGAGTAACGTCACACCCAAGTGCTATTAACACTTGAGCTTTCCTCCTCGCTGAAAGTACTTTACAACCCGAAGGCCTTCTTCATACACGCGGCATGGCTGCATCAGGCTTTCGCCCATTGTGCAATATTCCCCACTGCTGCCTCCCGTAGGAGTCTGGACCGTGTCTCAGTTCCAGTGTGGCTGATCATCCTCTCAGACCAGCTAGGGATCGTCGCCTTGGTAAGCCATTACCTTACCAACTAGCTAATCCCACCTAGGTTCATCCAATCGCGGAAGGCCCGAAGGTCCCCTCCTTTCCCCCGTAGGGCGTATGCGGTATTAGCAGTCGTTTCCAACTGTTATCCCCCTCGACTGGGCAGATACCTAGGCATTACTCACCCGTCCGCCGCTCGTCACCTCAGGAGCAAGCTCCCTTGTGTTACCGCTCGACTTGCATGTGTTAGGCCTGCCGCCAGCGTTCAATCTGAGCCATGATCAAACTCTTCAATTAAAGTTTTTTGCTTTACTCGGTTAAGAGCAAAACGGCTCAATGAATTATACTGTTTTTCAAAAGCCCGAAGACTTTCGAAGTTTACATATTGCTATGGTCACTCAGTGGTTCATTGAGAAATATTTTTTGATTGCTTCCTAAGAAGCAATTTCGAATAACTCAACACCTGTGAGTGCCCACACAGATTTGCTTGTCATATTGTTAAAGAGCGTGAGACTAATCTTTCAAGTCTCGCCGAAGACGCTAGGTCGTTGGCTTGAGGAGGCGTATTCTACACTCTCCAGTGTCGGCGTCAAGTGCTTATTTTAAGAAGTTTTTCAAGCGATGATTTCTTAATCAAAACCAAAACTAGAAGCCCTTTAAGCGCTTGTCACCTGGGTTCATTCTTCGAGAAGATTTAACCCTCTAACACTGCTGCAAGTCCCGTGCTACCTTACCTTGCGGTAAGTTAGTTGGCCTGCTGTGCCGTGTCAGTGGATGCGCATTATAGGGAGTTCCTGAACAAGCGCAAGTGCGTTGTCTAATATAATGTTGATTATATTTCTGTTTGACGATAAAACCCGCTGACTAGCTACTTTTTAAGCTTTATAATGCCAAAAATCGCCATTTAAAGGATATAAAGATGAGTGACTCGCAAAATAATAGGTCTGTGCGTTCATATAAAGGGATTGTGCCACAACTTAACCTTAGTGTTTATGTTGATGAAGCATGTGTTTTAGTCGGCGATATTACTTTAGACGATGATGCTAGTATTTGGCCTTTGGTTGCTGCCCGCGGTGATGTTAACCATATTCGTATTGGTAAGCGCTCGAATGTACAAGATGGTAGTGTTTTACACGTCTCGCGTAAGTCTCCTTCATTACCCAATGGTCACCCGTTGATTATTGGCGATGATGTCACGGTAGGTCATAAGGCGATGTTGCATGGCTGCAAGGTAGGTAATCGAGTATTAGTCGGGATGGGCGCAATTGTTTTAGACGGCGCGGTATTAGAAGATGATGTGATTTTAGGGGCGGGTTCGTTAGTCCCGCCGAATAAGGTGTTAGTAAGTGGCTACCTTTATGTTGGCAGTCCAGCTAAACAAGTAAGACAGCTCACCGCTGCAGAACTTGCGTTTTTACCTCAGTCTGCCGAAAACTATGTCAGGCTTAAAAATGAATATTTACAAGAAGGCCAATAGCACGTCTGCATATAGTTACTGCTAAAGCGCTATAGCAGCACGCGCCCCGACTCATCGAATGACTCCTGTTCGATGAGTCGCTCTACCTCATCTTCTATATCAAACCGATATTCATCAAATACCGCTAATGCCCAACTCGCTGTATTTTGTTGTTCGTGATTAATCACTGCCTGTGATATTTGAGCCAATTTAGCGACGCCGACACTGCATTCAATTGTGCGACCTTGAACTTGCGCCGGAAAAATAACGCTTTGTGATTGTGATTCCCAATCTTGTAGATCTGGAAACAATATACTTTGATTCATAAAACTCTCGATTAAAGCTCTGCTCGTAATTGTGTCAACACTGCTTCAACACTAGGTTTAATCTTGCGCCATATTAAAAAGCTTTGCGCGGCCTGCCCTACCAACATACCGAGGCCATCGGCAACATTTTTAGCTCCCTGTCCGAGAGCCCATTGGTTAAACGGCGTTTGTTGTTTGCTGTACATCATGTCGTAACAGACGGTATTGACGTTGATAACGTCACGACTAAGGTTGGGGATTTCACCGCTAATACTAGAGGAGGTTGAATTAATAATAACATCGTAACTCTGCCCACCATGCTCAATAGGCTGCGAGGCAACATTACCGTATTGGGCAAACATATCTACTAGTGTCTCAGCTTTTGACTTGGTACGATTTACAATCGTCAGTTTAGCTATTTCAGCTTGTAATAAGGGAAATACACAGCCCCGCGCCGCGCCACCAGCACCAACTAACAGCACATTTAAGCCTTTAAGACTACCAAAGTGTCGTTGCAGATCGGTCACTAAGCCTAGCCCGTCAGTATTGTCACCCCGTACTTTACCATTACTTAATACCGATAAGGTATTGACGGCACCAGCCAGCTGCGCCTGCTCGCTAAGTTCATCGCACAGGGCATACGCTTGCTCTTTAAAGGGCGCGGTTACGTTAGCGCCTAAGCCGTTATTTGCGACAAAAGTGCGAAAGCTAACAGCAAAACCATCGTTAGGAGCTAAAATGGCTTCGTAACTTAGCTGTTGTTTGGTTTCAACGGCAAATGCGTTATGTATTGCTGGCGATTTACTATGGCTTATCGGGTTACCAAATACTGCATATCTATCCGTCATCATTAACTCTCTTTTATTCGCACAACCATTTAGTTGCGACTTTTATAACGCTAGCCAGTCTCTAGGTGTTAAAAAATCACTATACAGTTGAGCCTCTGGACTACCGACTGCTGGAACGTAAGCATACTCCCAACGCACAAGAGGCGGCATCGACATTAAAATAGATTCGGTACGCCCGCCTGTTTGCAACCCAAATAAGGTGCCGCGGTCATAAACCAGATTAAACTCGACATAGCGACCACGTCGGTACAATTGGAACTGGCGCTCATGGTCACCAAAGGCTGTATCTTTGCGACGCTCAACAATCGGCGCATAAGCGGTAATAAAACCATTACCAACCGCTTGCATAAAGGCAAAGCTATCGTCAAAGCCTCCTTTATTTAGATCGTCAAAAAATAGACCGCCAACCCCCCGAGTTTCATTGCGGTGAGGTAGCCAAAAATACTCATCACACCATTGCTTATATTTGGGGTAAACATCTGCGCCAAACGGCTCACAAATTGTTTTTGCAGCTTGGTGCCAACCAACAACATCTTCTAAATATGGATAATAGGGCGTTAGGTCAAAGCCACCACCAAACCACCATACCGGATCTGCCCCTTCTTTATGGGCAATAAAAAAACGAACATTGGCATGTGTGGTCGGTACATGTGGGTTATTAGGGTGAATAACAAGCGACACGCCCATGGCCTCAAAACTGCGACCTGCAAGTTCGGGGCGATGAGCTGTGGCTGATGCCGGCATAGACGTTCCAGTCACATGAGAGAAATTAACGCCCGCTTGTTCAAACACAGCACCGGCTGTTAACACACGGCTTTGTCCGCCGCCACCTTCTTCACGCTTCCAAGTGTCCTCAACAAATTTCGCAGAGCCATCTAGCGCCTGTAGCTCATTACTAATTCGAGTTTGAAGATCGAGTAAGAAAGCTTTTACAACTGCTGCATCGGGTGTGCTCATTACTTTTCCTTGGTTAACCTTGTCTTATAATTTTGCCACTCTTGGCATCTATAATCGTTGAAGGTGAAAGCTGTTTCCCTAGCTCTCCAATTACAACTCCAGCAATAACCCCTTCAAATTGCTGCTTAACCTCATGAAGTGATAATGCAGGGGCTTGTCCTGATAAATTAGCACTGGTCGACACAATAGGCTTATTCGTTGCCGCGCAAAGTGCTTTAACATCGGAGTGGGCGGTTACGCGGACGGCAATAGAGTCGAAGGTGCCACTCAATAGTGCCGACAACTTTGGCTTTATCGGCATAATAAAGGTAAATGGCCCAGGCCACTTGCTGTGAACAAATGCGAGCTGGTCAGCAGTAAGTTGAGACTCATCGATGTAAGGCAGAAGTTGCAGATAATCGCCCGCGACAAGGATAAGACCTTTTTGCCAAGGTCTTTGTTTGATTTGCAGCAGCTGCTCAATGGCTGCGTCATTATCGGGATCGCAACCTAAACCGTAAACAGCTTCAGTAGGGTAAGCAATCACCCCACCTTGCTCAATCAGTTTAGCCGCATCTGCTGGCAATACTTGTAACATTTAGCTCCTTGACCCTATGTAAACCGCATCATATATATTGCTATGATTACTCAAAAGCAACATGAGTTAAAGATTGTCGGCAGATTTAGATTGGCCGCTTATATTTACAGGTTTTTTGTGGGCATTCGACTCGCATTCCCGCCGCGCCTTTACGCTCAACTAAAATCCCAAAGCCACAATCAGGACAAGCTTCGGCTCGAGGAGGAAAATTGACTAAAAAATTACACTTTGGGTACGCGCTGCAAGCATAAAAGGTTTTACCAAATCGGCTAGTACGATGCTCTATATGGCCTTGCTTGCACTTTGGGCAGTTTATTTCATCTGCTGAATCAGCTTGGTCATGTTTTTCAATATGGCTGCATTGCGGATAATTAGTGCAACCGATAAAAATACCGAATCGCCCAGACTTTACAGCCAGTTCACTTGCACATTCAGGACAGGCAGAACCCTCAATCACTTGAGTCTCAATAGATTCATGCTGCACTAGTGGCCGCGTATAGTCACAACTTGGGTAGTTATTACACCCAATAAACCCACCATGTTTACTATGCCTCACCGACAGTTCGCAACCACATTTAGGGCAGAGTTCGTACTCTTTCTCTAATGCGTGCTCATGTTTGGTAAATAGCTGTTGGTCGATTTTAGTCATGATTATCTCAGTTCATCTATGTGGCATTATTCTAGCAAACAATAAGATTAGATTTATATTCATAAAAACATTATTAATAAAAAGAGCGCTTACGCTACTGAAAGCTTGATACCTATTAAATGACGCAATAAAAAGGAGGCCTAAGCCTCCTGTTTGTCATCATTTGATATTTAAGAATGTAACCGACCATCTGGCTGCTCAAAAATAAGGTCTTCCATCTGCTCGTATGCTGATTCATGACCAGGAGCGTTAAACAGCACCATTAGGATGACCCATTTTAGATCTTCCAAACTAAGCGCCGATTCATCTAACTCCATGACACGGTCGATCACCATTTCGCGGCTTTCTACACCTAGCACTTTTATTTGCTCAAGGAACAATATAAAACCTCGGCATTGAACATCTATCTTTTCCATTTCATCTTTAGTGTAGATACGAAATGATTGCTGATCATGATTACACAGGTAAAGCGCTCCAGCCTCTTGCAGCTCAGCTAACCGCTCTAACCATGATAATGCTTTAATTATTTCCGCCTGGTGAAAACCAGCTCGGGTTAATTCTTTTGTGAGTTCGTCTTCATCGACCAAAAACTCAGCTTCACTATGCACATAGTTTTCAAATAGATACATGAGGATGTCAAACATGGCTAGCTCCTCTTAAGTCTTACATAACCACCTGGAACAGCAGTCACCCAACCTTGTAATTCAAGTTCAAGTAGCTGCTCTAATACTAGCTCTATGGCTTTTCCACTGTGCTCAACCACATAATCAACCGTTGTGGTTTCAAAACCGACACTAGCTAACAGCGAAGCAAATGGTAAATCAGAAGCTATCTCTCCCCCTATATGGTGACACGCCTTCACTTCTTCAAGGTGGCAGCCAGATAAAACACTAACTTCCTCTAAAATATCTGCTGCAGACTCTACCAATTTAGCTCCGTCGCGTAGAAGCTGATGGCAGCCCTCACTTTGGCCACTTAATACGCTGCCGGGTACAGCAAAGACTTCTCGACCCTGTTCATTCGCTAGCCTGGCACTTATCAATGACCCACTTTTCAAACTCGCTTCAACCACTAGCGTCCCGACAGTGAGGCCACTAATAATCCTATTTCGTTTAGGAAAATTACCCGCATAAGGTTTTACAAGAGGCCAAAACTCACTCATAACGCAGCCGTCATGTTGAATATCTTGGTAAATACCCCGATGCCTTTTTGGGTAGATAACCTCAACCCCTGTCCCCAATACCGCTATGCTCTGTGCCCCGCAATCAATGGCAGCCTGGTGCGCGGCGCCATCAATCCCTAACGCCATACCACTGGTAACAGAAAAATGTTGAGCTAATAGTTCCGATGACAACGAATATGCCATTTTTAAGCCGCCCGGTGTGGCATTACGGCTGCCGACAATTGCAATACTTGGCAGCATTAAGCTCCTTAACTGCCCTTTAATAAATAGCACCGTGGGGGGATCTGAAATTTGTTTTAGTAATGGCGGATAGAAAGGGTCGTCAAAATGGATAAGGTGGTTACATTCACTTTGTTGCTGCCACTCTAAGGCGGCATCAACCAAAGACAGGTCCGGTGTTAAATTGGCGCGCAGCAACGACTCTGGCAGAGGTAACGCATCGGGTTCGTGCGTTAATCGCTGCCTTAGTTCATCCACATCCATGTAGTTTAATAATTGTTTAATCCGAGCGGGTCCTAGCCCAGATACCGCGGAAACAACTAGCCAATCGACCAGTGCATCACTAATAACTCATCCTCTTTGCCATTGAGCGCAGCATTATCACCACACTCACACAAGCATTAACTCTAGACTATTCACCGGCAATCAGCGAATCGGGTGTGATTAACTTATCAGCAACCCGCACCGGTCTTTCGTTCACAAGAACCAAGCCTAAACTAACCCGTTCAAACACTTTAAAAACCATCAACTTACCGCGATACAAGTCGGGCATTTTTGTTGATTTGTCGCTCGATAGCTCTGCTAATACTTTCTCGTAACGCGTGCGGTCAATGGGTTGTACCGGAATACCGTCACCATCAATAACGACCACATCACCATCTTTAAAGATTGAGAAAACCTGCCCGGTTTCAACACCGTCATTTTCGCCTCGGTCAAGGTAAACTACATCTAACTTACCCATTTCACGAATACTTTGACCCGACGCTAACACCCGCGCCTCCGTCGCTAGTTTGGCCGCTTTTGGCGTGAAATAAGCAGACATTAACGAATCATCTTCTATCGGTAACACTCGGTAACCGGCCTTGGTTTCACGCAAACTACTCAACAGCTTAACTTTAGAGATGGCACCTGACTCAGTAACCCGGCCACTCGCGGTAAGAATCACCTCTAAACCCAAAGGCTCTCCTGCTGTGCTAGTAAATTCACGCCCGCGAGCATAAACACCAAATTTATCGCCAACAGTTAATTCGCCCTGTACGTAAATAATATCAGACGTAGCATGATGCTTAGATGGGCTCTCGCCACCCATAACTAAAGGTTGTTGTGCAAACAACTCAGGTTTAACCACTCGATTTTGCAACAAATAGGGTTGGATCAGCGATAAATTAACTGCTGGTATGGCGTCGCTTTTGGGCGAAACTCTACCAGCGGGGCTTTTAGTTAAATGTGGTTTAATTACCAAACGAGGCTCGCCGTCAATAAAGATCAACGTGAGTTTATCACCAGGGTAAATAAGGTGCGGATTCGCCACTTGAGGGTTTGCCCCCCACAACGAAGGCCAACGCCAAGGATCATTTAAGAAGTAAGCAGATATATCCCAAAGGGTATCGCCTTTTTTAACGATATAAGATTCCGGATGACCCGCTTTAAGTGTTAAGGGGGTTGCGAAAACTAACGTACAACCGAGCATAAGTGAAGCAAGTAATAATAACCGTTTCATCAAGATATCCATGCTAATTTCTCTATTATTAGAGATAAGTAGAGCTTTTGCTGTTATTGAATGCCGCTAGGGACTAAAATTGACCCATTAGCCGAAGTCAGTATAACTAACTGACTAAGATTTGACAGACTTGTTAAGAGTTTAGATATGAGTTTATTAAAAGTTTTACGTTTTCCAGATGAAAGATTACGGACGATAGCCAAACCCATCACAGCGTTTGATGGCCCATTGCAAACGCAAATCGACGACATGTTCGAAACCATGTATGAAGAAAAGGGGATTGGCCTAGCGGCGTCTCAAGTTGATTTTCACCATCAACTTATCGTAATGGACTTACAAGATGAGATAGAGCGACCAAAAGTGTTCATTAATCTTGAGATTATCGCTAAAAGCGGTGATTTCACCAATGAAGAAGGCTGCCTGTCTGTACCTGGGGTCTATGCTAAAGTCGACAGAGCCGAATTTGTCACCATCAAAGCGCTTGACCGCAACGGTGATGAGTTTACGTTAGAAGCTGAAGGCTTATTTGCCATTTGCCTACAGCATGAACTTGACCACCTAAAGGGTAAACTGTTTGTTGACTACTTATCACCACTAAAGCGCCAACGTATAAAGCAAAAGCTAGAAAAAGCAGCTCGACTAGAAGCGAAACAAGGATAAATTTTTGAAACCATTAAATGTCATTTTTGCAGGCACACCTGACTTTGCCGCACGCCATCTTCAAGCGTTGATCGCATCTGAGCATAATGTTGTGGCAGTTTATACTCAGCCCGACCGCCCTGCAGGGCGTGGCAAAAAGCTACAGGCAAGCCCAGTAAAAGCATTAGCACTTGAACATAATATCCCTGTGCTACAGCCTAAATCTTTGCGCGATGAAGCTGCACAGCAAGAGTTGTCTGCACTGAATGCTGACATAATGGTTGTGGTCGCTTATGGCTTGATTTTGCCTCAAGTAGTACTCGATACTCCACGTTTAGGTTGCATTAACGTACATGGTTCAATACTACCTCGCTGGCGTGGTGCGGCGCCAATTCAGCGCGCACTATGGGCTGGTGATACCGAAACAGGCGTAACCATTATGCAGATGGATCTCGGCCTAGATACCGGTGACATGCTGCTTAAAACGCAACTCACTATTGAAGATGAAGACACCTCTGCCACGCTATACGAAAAGCTCGCATTACAAGGCCCTGACGCTTTAATCGAAGCGCTAACCGCAATATCAGCAGGCAACCTTCCGGCAGAGAAACAAGATGAAAGCCTAGCTAATTACGCTAAAAAACTGTCAAAAGAAGAAGCTCGCATAGACTGGACAAAACCGGCCCAAGCACTATGGCGCGAAATCCGCGCGTTTAACCCGTGGCCAGTAAGCCATTACGAACATGAAGGCAGCACCATAAAAGTGTGGCAGAGCCATGTGAGCACCACCACAACTTCAGCGGTACCAGGCACTGTAATTTCAGCAGATAAAACGGGGATTAGCGTTGCCACTGGCGATGGCGTACTTACCATTACCAATATGCAACTACCTGGCAAAAAACCGCTTAGTGTGGCAGATATTCTCAACTCGCGTGCAGACTGGTTTACCCCAGGTACCCTATTCGCTAACGCAACGGACGACCAAATCTAATGGCAATGAATTTACGAGCGCTAGCCGCTAAAGTGGTATTTCAGGTTCTTGAAAAAGGCATATCTTTGTCAGTCGCCCTGCCCGACCAGCAACGACACCTCGAAAGTGGCAAAGACAAAGCCTTACTAGCAGAACTTAGCTACGGCGTGATGCGTCATTTACCGCAGCTAGACAAGCAAGTTAGCGACTGCATTAGCAAGCCACTCAAAGGCAAGCAACGCATTGTTCACCAACTGCTACTCGTTGGCTGCTACCAACTGTATTTTACCCGCATTCCGAGCCATGCCGCGATTTCAGAAACGGCAGAAGCATGCCGCCAATTAAAGTTTGAAGGAATGGTTAAAGTCGTCAATGGCGTATTACGTAATATTCAGCGTCAGGAAAAACCGCTTTCAACAGACAATGATACGCTAGCGCATAACACGCCAGCATGGATCATTAAACGCCTTAAAGCCGCTTACCCAGACAACTGGCAACACGTTATTGAGCAAAGCCATCAACGTCCGCCAATGTGGCTGCGCAACAATCAACAATCACAAACACGTGATGAATATCTAACAGCACTAACCGATGCTAATGTTGAAGCAACCGCGGGCAGTAGCAATGACGCCATCCTGCTCACCAGCCCACGCGATGTAATGCAACTGCCAGGCTTTGAAACCGGTGCTGCTTCTGTACAAGATGGTGCAGCACAATGGGCAGCTACATTGCTTGCCCCTCAAGGCGAAGAACGAGTACTTGATGCCTGTGCAGCCCCCGGCGGTAAAACCTGTCATTTACTTGAATTGGCACCAAACATAAAATTGGTCGCCGTTGATAATGATGCAAAAAGATTAGAGCGCGTCCAACAAAACCTCGATAGATTATCACTGGAAGCAGAATTAATTCATGGTGATGCAGCTAATATTGACTCTTGGTGGCAAGGTGATAAATTTGATCGCATTTTATTAGATGCGCCCTGCTCAGCAACAGGCGTTATACGTCGCCACCCAGATATTAAGTGGCTTAGAAAAAACAATGATATTGAAGAGCTAGCATCGCTACAATCACAGATATTCGATCATTGTTGGCAGTGGCTAAAACCAGGTGGCACCCTGTTGTATGCAACCTGTTCTATTTTACCGCAAGAAAATAAAGATCAAGTCAGTGCGTTTTTACAAAGAACACCTGACGCGACTTTAGTGCCAATTACGCAACAAGCCAACCCAAGTGATATCGGTTGGCAGATTTTGCCAGGGCAGGAAAATATGGACGGATTTTATTACGCTCGCCTTGTGAAGGATTAGTACGGCAATGAAGATTATCATTTTGGGTGCAGGACAAGTTGGTGGCACATTAGCCGAAAACTTAGTCGGTGAAAATAACGATATCACCGTTGTAGACAACGATAAAGCTAGGTTACGAATCTTGCAAGATAAGTACGACTTACGCGTTGTTGTGGGTCATGCAGCCCACCCAGATGTATTAAAAGAAGCCGGAGCAGAAGACGCCGACATGCTAATTGCTGTCACTAACAGCGATGAATGCAATATGTCGGCCTGCCAAATTGCTTATTCACTTTTTGGTACGCCGACAAAAATTGCCCGCATTAGGTCTGAACAGTACTTGGCACTGCGCGACAAACTGTTTATAGATAGTGAAACAAAGCGCTCTGAACACCGTCCTCGCGGCGGTTTCATTATTGACGAACTCATAGCTCCAGAACAACTGGTTACAGCATATATTGGCCGATTAGTCGAATACCCAGGTGCATTGCAGGTACTTGAGTTTGCAGAAGGCAGATTAAGCCTTGTTGCCGTCCGCGCCTATTATGGCGGCCCTTTGGTTGGTAATGCATTGGCAACATTGCGCGACCACATGCCGAATATTGATACCCGGGTTGCAGCCGTTTTCCGACAAGGTAGAGCAATTATGCCTCGCGGTACCACGATTATTGAGGCTGATGATGAAGTCTTTTTCGTGGCCGATAGTCGCCATGTGCGCGCAGTGATGAGCGAGATGCAAAAGCTTGATAACTCATACCGCAATATTATGATTGCCGGTGGTGGCAATATTGGCTTTGGCTTAGCCAAGCAGTTACAACGTAACCATTCGGTTAAACTCATTGAGCACAAACAAGAACGTGCCGAATTACTATCTGAAAAGCTCGAAAAAACCACGGTTTTTTGTGGTGACGCCTCTGATCAGGAGTTACTACAGGAAGAAAACATCGACCAAACCGATGTCTTTATTGCGGTAACCAATGACGATGAAGCCAACATTATGGCAGCGTTATTAGCTAAGCGTATGGGAGCCAAAAAGGTCATGGTGCTGATCCAGCGAGAAGCCTATGTCGATATAGTGCAAGAAGCCAATATCGATATTGCCATCTCACCGCAGCAAGCCACTATTTCAGCGCTACTGACTCACATTCGCCAAGGTGATATTTGTAACGTTTACTCATTACGACGCGGTGCGGCTGAGGCCATTGAAGCAATTGCTCATGGCGACAAAAACACTTCTAAAGTTGTCGGCAAACAAATCGGCAGCATAAAATTACCGCCAGGAACCACCATTGGCGCCATTGTTAGAGATGACGAAGTGCTTATGGCACATGATAAAACCGTTATTGAACAAGGTGATCATGTCATTTTGTTTTTGGTAAATAAAAAGTTTATTGGTGAGGTAGAAAAACTATTCCAACCGAGCGCCTTCTTTTTTTAACTCGCTCTATAGCGCAGCGCTAAATTTGAGCCATAAAAAAGCCGTATTTAATACGGCTTTTTTATGGCTCAACGCGGCAAGCTTAGTTTGCAGCTTCCAGCGTTTATTTCGCTAATTTGATCAGATGCTCTGCATACACGTTCACATCATCCCAATCAGTATAATCAATAACAGATGTTGGATCAGTCGGACCATTAGTGATTTTCATAATGAACTGGATCATCAAACGGTCATACCAGCGCCAAGCTGGGTAATCAACTTTACCCGCAATGACTTTAACATCTAGCGGTTTCCAAGGTGAAAGCTCAATAAATTTCTGTAGGTACTTATTATTGTCTGGCACACGCTTTTCAGGATTACGCGCAACCACATTAACGCTAAAGAAACTGGCCGGTTTAGCAGTTAATTCAGTTTCATACTCGGTAGCAAAATCAAACACCGACTTATGATATGAGCCATATAGCACGCAACTTCCTAGAGCAACAACGTCATACTTAGACCAGTCCACCCCTTCAGCTTTTGCTTCGTTAATGTGCATCATATCGCACTGACTGCCTTGCTTAACGATATGTTCGGCAATCGCTCGACTAATCCTAGCCGTGTGGCCACCACGTGAGTAGTAAAGTACCAATACTGATTTATTCATTGTTTCAACTCAAAGACTTCATATTAATTTCATTGTTACAGTAAATGGGCGCTTTAACAGGATAATAGATCACAAATTAGGTATGGCTCATATTATCGCCATCAAAAATTGAGATCCCAGTACGGCACAGGTATATTGATTTACAATAATTTTTTCAATTAACACTCACGAATAAAAGTAATAAGGCCAGCAACCAAATGCAAAAAGACATTGATGTAAATGCAATGGTATCCAATGCCGAGAGCGCGGCAAAATGGCTGAAAGCAATTGCAAACCCTTATAGGTTAATGATCTTATGCTTACTGCTCGATAAAGAGCTAAGCGTAACAGAACTCAATGAAACTGTGCCATTGAGCCAGTCGGCATTGTCGCAACATTTAGCTGTACTTCGAGCAGAAGACTTAGTTGCGACACGTAAAAGCTCACAAGTGGTATTTTATACCCTCAAAAATGAGCAAGTCACCGAAGTGATATCAATACTGCATCGCAAATATTGCGCCTAACTGAATTACGTCCCTAAAAAAGCCTGCTTGATAGCAGGCTTTAATGGTTCAAGCTGTCACAAAAGGGAGCGAGTTAGCGCTGTGCAAAACTGCTTGCGAACCTATCAACCTGCTCCCAGTCAGTAAATTCAAACGTGCCTCGGGTATCGGTTGGCCCTTTAGTCATCCACATGATAAACCGGATCATGGCTTTATCAATAAATCGGTATTTTGGGTAATCTATTTTACCTGCAAATACAGCTAATTGCTGTGGCTGCCATAATGATAGCGCTAAAAACTTCGCCATGTAGGGGTTGGTTTCAGGTGTGTTTTTTTCAGGTTTTCTCGCCACAACGTTGACGCTAAAAAAGGCATTGGTCTTAGCGCTTAGCACCGCGTGGTTTCGGTTAATAAATCGGTATAATTCTGGCCGATGTTTGCCATAGCGTATACTTGCAGCAACCAATACTTTATCAAACTGCGCCAAACCTAATGCGTCAACGTCCTCTAGCGAAGCGAGGGTTACCGTAGCGCCGAGCTGTTGATTAACCCTTTTAATTTGATCGCAAATCGCTTTTGTTTGCCCATCAACGGTCGAATAAATAACGAGTGTATTGCTCATTTTTGCCTCTGCCATTGTTGCTCCAAACTGTAATTAGGCCAATTAAGTAAAACAATAAACGCCTGTAATCATAGGCTAGTTTTTCCAAAATGTTGGTGTAAACAAGATTAATAGCGTGAAGATCTCCAACCGGCCAAAAAGCATAGCAAACAGCAATACCCACTTTTGAGCATCACCAATACTAGCGTAATTACTTGCCACCTCACCTAACCCCGGTCCAAGGTTATTTAGGCAGGCAGCTGTTGCACTAAATGCGGTAATCGCGTCCATTTGTAATGCCATCAAAATCAGCATGCAAATAACAAAAACTAAAGCATAAGCAGAAAAGAAGCCCCATACAGCATCAATCACCCTATCGGGCAATGCTTTACCGCTAATACGAATTGAAAACATCCCTCGTGGATGCACCAGCCTTTTTAGCTCGCGCGAGCCCTGCAAGAGCAGCAGAATAACTCGAATCACTTTAATACCACCGGCAGTCGATCCCCCACTACCACCAATAAAACTAGAAAATATTAACAATATGGGTAAAAACAGCGGCCACATATGAAAGCTCTCAGTACCAAAACCAGCAGTGGTTGACACCGATACCGCCTGAAATAACGCATAGTCGAACGTTTCTTCTGGCGAGTCGTAGATCCCCGCTTGATATAAAGTAGCAAAACAAATAGCTGTCAATACCAGCTGAACCGCGATAAGCACCTTAAACTCAGCATCTCTAAAATAGACTTTAAAGTTAATACCTCGACGTGAAAATGCCGCAAAGTGCAGACTAAAATTGAGCGCGGCAACGAGTAAAAAGAACACACAAACCAAGTTAATAGCAGGACTTTCAAAGTAACCAATACTGGCGTCATGGGTAGAAAAACCACCAATAGCGATCGTTGAAAAAGAGTGACAAATAGCATCAAAACCATCCATCCCCGCAAACCAATACGCTAGCGCACAAGCAGCAGTTAACGCTAAGTAGATATACCAAAGCGCCTTTGCGGTTTCGGCGATCCTGGGCGTCATTTTGCTGTCTTTAACGGGACCTGGCATTTCGGCTCGATATAACTGCATCCCCCCCACACCTAACACTGGCAAGATAGCCACCGCCAATACAATAATCCCCATTCCACCTAGCCACTGCAATAAATGACGGTAAAACAAAATGGCTTTTGGCAGCGCGTCTAGCCCCACAATCACCGTTGCGCCAGTGGTAGTTAAAGCTGAAAAGGATTCAAAAAAACTATCAGTAAGGCTTAATGAGGGTTCACCAGAAAAGATAAAGGGTACGGCACCAATGGAACCTAGCACCACCCAAAACAGCACGACTAATAAAAATCCTTCGCGAGTGCGCAAATCTTTATGGTATCGACGGTTTGGATACCACAACATAAATCCGAAAGTTATGGATAAAATAAAGGCTTGAATAAACGCCATTCCGCCGCCATCTTTATAAATAACAGCAACCACAGCAGGTGGAAGTAAAGACAATGAAAACAGCCCCATAAGCAGGCCGGTTATTCTTATTATTGTTCTATATTGCATTGTATTCCATTGCTTAAGGCTGGTTTACTCAACGGTATTTTCGCATACTTCGGAGTAATGTTCACAACCGATTTATGCCCTGTCATTGCCGTCCTAATCAGTGTGTTCAAAAACGGCCACTAACTGTCCTTGGCTCATTGTTGCTAGCTCTTGGTTTAACTTACTCTTAAAGCATTTAGGGATAACAAATTGAATACTGACAGAGTCAGTAAAGTCTTTATTTGTAACGACCACGTCAAACTGAGCAAAGAGGTGCTCAACATCTTTTAACTGATGGTAGCCACATACAAGTGCACCAGGGTAACGGATCTGCTTTAACTGAGTCTCTAATTGCTGCAGTCCTTTTTTGATCCCTGAGCTATAGGCACGCACAAGCCCACCAACACCCAGCTTTGTGCCGCCAAAATAACGGACAACAATGGCACCCACTTCGCCAACATTGGAGCCTTGCAGGGTTGCCAACATCGGGCGCCCAGCACTTCCCGATGGTTCCCCATCGTCACTTGAGCCAATATTAATACTATCTGCTGGTGCCCCAGCAACAAATGCATAGCAATAATGGTTTGCACCAGGGTACTGCACTTTTAGCTTAGCGAGTACGTCTTTTAAAATATCATTCGATTGGCAATGAAAGATATAAGAGATAAATCGACTATGCTTGATCTCTTCTTCAATCAATAAATTTGCTGCCGGAATGAGATAACTTTCACTCAATTTACACTACCCACTTCTGTTATCCCAATTTATAGATTATCGGTTTAGGCCAAACTTTCGAGTCATGTTCTCGGTATTTTCACGGTGAATAATGACATTGTCTTCAATTCTTATCCCACCAAAAGGTCTGAGAGTGTCAACCGTCCTCCAGTTAACCTGTTGCTGACGTTTATCTTGCTTTAATGGCGCCAGTAATGAGTCGATAATATAAACCCCCGGCTCTATAGTTAGCACTTGGTTTTCGGCTAATGTTCGTGTGCAGCGCAAAAATGGATGGGCGACGGGAGACGCAATATGAGTGCCTTTATCGTCAGCAAGAAACCCGCCCATATCGTGCACCTGTAAACCCAACATGTGCCCCAACCCATGTGGGAAAAACGCGCTGGTAATACCTTGCTCAACTAACCCATTTACATCGCCAGAAACTACATCAAAATCGATGAGAATTTGGGCAAGCTTATGGTGGGTTGCTATGTGCAAGTCAGCGTAATTGACTCCCGGTTTCATCATGGCAATGATCTGCAATTGCATATTGTCCATGGCCGTGATCAAATCATCAAAGATGTTTTTCTCAAAAGCATAAGTTCGGGTAATGTCCGAAGCGTAACCATTATAGTTAGCGCCAGCATCAATTAAAAAAGAATGGCGATGTGCAGGGTTTACTTGCTCAAGCGCAGTGTAATGCAGTATCGCGGCATTTTGATTTAACGCCACGATACTGCCATACGGCACTTGGTTTTCACCCTGGGAAATAGCGCTCAGATAAACCTGCAAGATTTCAAACTCACTCGCACCATTATAAAACGCAGTTTTCGCGGCTTGATGACCGGTCACTGCGATTTGGTTTGCTTGGCGCATACAAACCAGTTCATAGTCCGTCTTGTTTGCACGGTGATAGTTAAGATAACTTAGAACTGAATCAGAGTTTTTATTGGTAAAACCAAGTACGTCGGCAACGTCTAGGTGCTCCCCGATATAGGCCCAATCATCAATTCTATTAGGTAACAACTCTGCAACTTTATCGGCTTTTGTTAGGTAGACAATATCAATAAACTCAGCCCAAAAATCGGTTGGTTCGTCTGCCACTTTATGCCAAAAGTCAGCAGGACGATAGAAGATGAGTTTAGGCTTGTCTTGGCCATTCACGACTAACCATGAATTGGGATTGTCGGTCACGGGTAACCATGCTTTAAAATGCGGGTTCACTTTAAAGGGATAGTCCATGTCATCTAAAAACTGTCTATGGGGTTGGCCTGAATGGATCACTAGACCGGACAGGTTTTCACGAGAAGTGATATCGGCCACACGGCGGTTTAATTCGCTAATATGGTCACGATAAAGATGCGCTAACTGTTCCATGTAGATTACCTTACTGTTATTTAGTCAAATATCGACGTTAACTCAGTCTATCACAAGGCCTATAAAACTCTAGATGTGTCGACCCACAGCTTTTATCAGCGCCGATAGCGACATATTTAGTGCCCATTTACAACCAAACACTTAACGACATTAGCTTTGCGTGCCCGCAACAGACACTAACAGTGAACCCCATAACTAACACTTCAAGATTAACCGCATGAGCAGCACAAACTAAATTAGCCACAGTTAAACAACACATTTTAGCTCCCATGTCCCATCAATCAGAATAGAACCCACAACAAAACAAGCAACATGTAAGCACTTGTTTTAAAATTGCATTATAAAATATAACAAAATAAACCAAACGACCGTTTAAATTGAGTGTTGTAATTTTTTGTGATTAGTCGCACACTGAACAACAAGTGGTCAAATGATGGCCGAAGCTGCCGTAAAAAAGAGAGTTAAATTTACTCTAAAAAAGTTAAGAGTGGATATTTAACTTAAGCTATAAGGAAGCAAGCAATGATCTACCAAAGCCCTACAATTGAGGTTGAGTTACTTGACGACAACATCGCTCATTTGTGCTTTAAAGCACAAGGTTCGGTCAATAAGTTCGATAGAGAAACCATCAACTCTTTAAATGCTGCGCTCGACAGCATCAAGCAAAACAACACCATCCAAGGTTTAATGCTCACTTCTGCTAAATCCGCATTTATCGTGGGTGCAGATATCACTGAGTTCTTAACTTTATTTGCAGAAGATGATTCGGTTCTAATGAATTGGTTAGAAGAAGCTAATGCTGTTTTTAACAAATTAGAAGATTTACCGTTTCCGACTATTTCAGCAATCAATGGCTTTGCACTAGGCGGTGGTTGCGAAACCATTCTTGCCACCGATTTCCGCGTAGCAGATACCACGGCTAGAATAGGCCTACCAGAAACCAAGCTTGGTATCATTCCAGGTTTTGGTGGTACCGTGCGCTTACCTCGCGTTATTGGTGCAGATAATGCTATTGAGTGGATCACCACGGGTAAAGACCAACGCCCAGAAGCGGCACTAAAAGTCGGTGCCATTGATGCACTAGTGGCGCCAGAGCAACTACAAAGCGCTGCGTTACAAATGCTAAAAGACGCAATCGCAGAAAAGCTAGATTGGCAATCACGTCGCGCTAGAAAGCAATCACCACTTACGCTACCGAAAATGGAAGCGATGATGTCGTTTGCAACAGCAAAAGGCATGGTATTTAAAGTAGCAGGCAAACATTACCCTGCACCAATGGCTGTAATTAGTGTAATCGAAAAAGCAGCACAGCTTGACCGCGACAGCGCATTACAAGTTGAACACCAAGCATTCTTGAAGTTAGCCAAAACAGAAGTAGCCCAAGCGTTGATTGGTATTTTCTTGAACGACCAACTCGTAAAAGGTAAAGCTAAAAAAGCCGGCAAGTTGGCGAGAAAATTTGACTCCGCTGCCGTGCTTGGCGCCGGTATCATGGGCGGTGGGATTGCGTATCAAAGTGCCAGCAAAGGTACACCAATTGTAATGAAAGATATCGCCCAACCTGCACTTGATTTAGGGTTAGGCGAAGCCTCTAAATTGCTAGCTACACAAATTAAACGTGGCCGTTCAACACCGGCGAAAATGGCAGCAGTGTTAAACAACATAACCCCAGCCCTTGATTATGCACCGGTAAAATCGGCAGACGTGATTGTTGAGGCCGTTGTTGAACACCCTAAGGTTAAGTCAATGGTATTGGCTGAAGTTGAAGAACATGTCAGTGAAGACACAATTATTACCTCAAACACTTCAACCATTTCAATCAACCTACTCGCAAAAAGCCTTAAAAAGCCTGAGCGCTTCTGTGGTATGCACTTCTTTAACCCAGTGCACAAAATGCCCCTAGTAGAAATCATTCGTGGTGAAGACAGTTCAGAAGAAACGATTGCATCTGTCGTTGCTTACGCCAGTAAAATGGGCAAGAGCCCTATTGTTGTAAACGACTGCCCAGGTTTCTTTGTAAACCGCGTTCTGTTCCCTTACTTTGCCGGCTTTAGCGGCCTGCTTGCTGATGGTGGCGATTTCGCTGCAATTGATAAAGTCATGGAAAAACAGTTTGGCTGGCCAATGGGCCCTGCTTATCTATTAGATGTAGTAGGCCTAGATACGGGACATCACGCTCAAGCAGTTATGGCAGAAGGCTTCCCTGAGCGCATGGGTAAGTCAGGTAAAGATGCTATTGATATTATGTTCGATGCTAATCGCTTTGGTCAGAAAAACAGCAAAGGTTTTTATCAGTATTCGGTAGATCGTCGCGGCAAGCCGAAGAAAGATTTAGATCCAACAAGCTATGAGTTACTTCAAGCTGAATTTGGAGAGCTAAAATCATTTGAGTCAGACGAAATCATCGCTCGCACAATGATCCCGATGATTATCGAAACAGTACGCTGTCTTGAAGAAGGTATTATCGCTACCCCTGCTGAGGCAGATATGGGCTTAGTTTATGGTATTGGTTTCCCACCATTTAGAGGCGGTGTATTCCGTTACCTAGATACCATGGGGGTTGCTAACTTTGTTGCATTAGCCGACAAATACGCCCACCTAGGTGGTCTATATCAAGTAACCGACGCTATGCGCGAACTCGCCGCCAACAATGGCAGCTACTACCAGCAGGCTTAAGCAGGAAGGATTAATACAATGAAAAATGCCGTAATCGTAGATTGCATTCGTACCCCAATGGGCCGTTCAAAGGCTGGTGTATTTAGAAATGTACGCGCAGAAACCCTATCAGCAGAACTGATGAAAGCGCTACTTCAGCGCAACCCTAAGCTTGATCCAAACGGGATTGAAGACGTAATTTGGGGCTGTGTACAACAAACTCTAGAGCAAGGTTTTAATATTGCCCGCAATGCCGCATTACTTGCTGGTATTCCCAAGCAAGCCGGCGCTGTAACGGTAAACCGTTTATGTGGCTCATCAATGGATGCTTTACATCAAGCAGCGCGCGCAATTATGACAGGCCAAGGCGACACCTTTATTGTCGGTGGTGTTGAGCATATGGGTCACGTACCAATGAACCATGGTGTAGATTTTCACCCTGGCCTTGCAGCTAACGTTGCTAAAGCCTCGGGCATGATGGGACTAACTGCTGAAATGCTTGGAAAAATGCACGGTATTACTCGTGAACAACAAGATGCCTTTGCGGTGCGCTCACACCAACGCGCACACGCGGCAACTGTTGAAGGCCGCTTTGCTAATGAAATCGTTGCTATTGAAGGCCATGATGCTAACGGCTCCCTCATAAATGTTGAACATGACGAAGTTATTCGCCCAGAAACATCAATGGAATCGTTGGCAGGTCTTCGCCCAGCTTTTGACCCAGCCAATGGTACTGTAACTGCAGGTACCTCTTCAGCTTTATCTGACGGTGCATCTGCAATGTTAGTGATGGAAGAAGAAAAAGCAAAAGCACTTGGTTTACCAATCCGAGCTCGTATTCGCTCAATGGCCGTTGCAGGTTGTGATGCTGCAATTATGGGTTATGGTCCAGTACCCGCGACCAAGAAAGCATTGGCTCGTGCAGGCCTAACCATTGATGACTTAGATGTGATTGAGCTAAACGAAGCGTTTGCAGCCCAGTCATTACCTTGTGTAAAAGATCTTGGCTTGATGGACGTGGTTGATGAAAAAATTAACCTTAATGGTGGTGCAATTTCACTTGGTCACCCACTGGGTTGTTCAGGTACTCGTATTTCGACAACACTAATCAACTTGATGGAAGCTAAAGATGCTAAGTATGGTCTTGCGACTATGTGTATTGGCCTTGGCCAAGGTATTGCGACCATCTTCGAGCGCCCGTAAAAATCACCTCGCTCATAAAAAAGCCAGCTAATGCTGGCTTTTTTTATGAACTATCGAGCGGTAATAGAGCTTAACGGCAGTTTACGCTTCATGACTATCGATTAAATTGCTAATCGATTTTACTACGAAGTTTTTTTCCATCGTAGTATGAGCTACGGCTTTATCAAACCAAAAGCTCATCGGTTGCTCAAAACCAATACCATGCATGTAGTTATAAATAGCCTTACGCAGCCCCTCACCCAGCATTTCATGGTCTGTTGCCACAGAATCGGTGAAGTCGACATCATTCTCAGCAAACAAAATCTCAGGTCGCTCAGCAAGCTTAATACCAAACTTATCTGGGTTCATGCCAACCGGGCTGTGAATTGTAGCCACAAAACGGTGCCAATAAGCAGACTGGAAACAGCCTTGCTCCATCATCTGGCGCACCATTTCTAGTGAATCGACTGTCTCTTGTTCTGTTTGTGTAGGAAAGCCATACATCAAATAAGCGTGTACCAAAATACCCGCATCACTGAAAGCTTTGGTAACTTGAGCAACTCGTTCAACACTCACACCTTTTTTCATCAATTTTAATAGGCGATCAGATGCGACTTCTAAACCACCACTGACAGCGATACAACCAGAATCAGCAAGCAGCTGGCACCTAGCCTGACTAAATGTTCTTTCAAAACGAATATTGCCCCACCAACTAATGACAACACCACGCTCAATTAGCCTCTTAGCAAACGCAAATAATGTTTTAGGCGGCAAAGCTTCATCTACAAAATGAAAACCAGTTTGTCCGGTTTCTTCAATAAGCTGTTCAATACGATCCACCAGAACATCGGCTCCAGCGGTATCGTAACGATCGATATAATCTAAACTAACATCGCAAAAGCTACACTTACGCCAATAACAACCGTGAGCAATAGTTAGCTTATTCCAACGGCCATCACTCCAAATACGGTGCATAGGATTGAGCATCTCACACAAAGACAAGTATTCTGTTAAAGGCAGTCCGTCATATATTGGAGCCCCTACGTCAGACTGCGGAATATCGTGCAATGCAGAATTATCGTTAAGGTGTACGTATGGCTGACCATTTTCATCTTCTGCAAGAAAGTATGTTCGTACTAACTCGTCAATCTCACGCTGGCCTTGAAAATACTCTAACAACGTTATTAGCGGCCGCTCACCATCGTCTAGGCAAATAAAATCAACAAACTCAAATACACGCGGATCTTTCAATGCGCGCAGTTCGGTATTAATAAAGCCGCCACCCATCACTATCGGTAAGTCTGGATTAATCGCTTTGCAGGTTTGCGCAATACGTAAAGCCCCGAGCATGTTGCCAGGAAATGGTACCGTTAACGCAACTACGCTTGGTTGAGTTTCTTCTAAATACAGCTCAACCAGCTGCTCTAAAATTTCAGAGCTAAAGCTAGGTTCGTCCATTAAGGTTTCGTAAAGGTTGTCAAAGCTAGGGTTAGCAGCTGCTAACTTTTCACCGTAACGGCTCACCTCAAAATAGGGATCGACTCCCTGAGTGATAACCGTCGACACATCATTAATAAATAATGTGGCTAAATACTTGGCTTTATCTTGCACACCTAAATTACCAAAGGCTGCTTGCAATACATCTCCCGATACAGCTTCCATCTGAGCTATAGCCTCAAATGCTGGACCTTCAGGTAAAAAGCGACGGGAGTTAATGCGTAAGGCAAGACTTGGATCTTTACCCTGTAAAAAACGAATTGCAGGTTCAATTGCCAAATGATAGCGGTCAAATTCAGCCAGAAAACTATACACAGCATCTGGAAGTTCATCATCTTCGAAGTTTTCAAAATTATCTTCTACATGTTGACGAATAATTTCCAGCGCAGGTGCAGTCATCATCTCAAGAAATAGCTCAATAGCAGGGTCACGCTGAACCGCCTCGTAACCTCGAGAACGCAAAAATCCAGTTAAATACGCTGTTGCTGGATACGGCGTATTAAGCTGGGTCATCGGTGGTGTCATTAGAAGAACGGTCATAGCCTGCCTTTAGATAATATAACTGAATATTCTGCTTTCAACTAAGAGTGTGCAACAGAATGCGGCAAGTGATTTCTTTGCCATATATAGTGGTGTGGATTCTAACAAATGACCTCGCTAAAAACCCGCAATAAACTGCTGACAAGTTCAATTATTAGCGGCGATTCTTAAGACGCTTTAAATATCAAATACCTTTCCCTGGGTTAGATCTAACTACAACGATAAGCCAAGGGACTAATTATAAGCCCCGAAAAGCAATGTCGCACAATGCCTAGTAAAGCTATTACTAGCTTTTGGTTCGCTTAAGGTAAACAACCAGAACCTTTATAATTAATTTTTCAAGAGTTAGCTTCCATAACAAAACGAATTTGACTTTAACGTAGCACTAACTGCTATTCAGCTCTAACCAACTATACGCCCTATACATAAAGGTACTCAGTATCTCTTCAATTCAACTAAGATTGTTTAAATTTCATTATTAATATAATTATACTTTTCAATCCCGCTTTTTTTGTCGTGTACAATAGAAGCTGCATAGGGCTGTATATTTTGTGCAATTGTTTCACGTGGAACAATTGCACAAACCAAAATACCCGAGTTCACATAAAATACTTACAAACTTGGCTATCTGCCAGTGCTGGAGTAATATTAGCCACTTCTGTTTAAGAGCGCATCAGAGGAAATATGAGCGACAAATTTAATAGTGCCCAACATCAGCTCGACGCATTGGGACTGCGATGTCCAGAACCCGTAATGATGGTACGCAAATCAGTAAGACGCATGAATGAGGGTGAAACACTATTAATTACTGCTGATGACCCCGCGACTACACGTGATATTCCTAGTTTCTGTGAGTTTATGGATCACACGTTAATTGCTAGCCAAACTGAAACCACGCCCTATTTATATTTAATAAAGAAAGGCCTCTAAACTCCCATTAAACTCTCGGACAAAGGAACTTTCCGATGCCAACATTAATCGGTATAGCTTACAAAACTGAAAAAAATGGCCAAATGGTCACGTTAGATAAAGCCAATGTAACTTTATCTAAAGGCGTTGAAAATGACATTTTTGGCCGCCCAGGTAAAAGACAAGTCACGGTGATGTCTATACAGCAATGGCAGCAAGCATGTCATGAAGTAGGAAAAAACCTGCCATGGTATACGCGTAGAGCCAACTTGTTAGTCGATGGTATTAGTTTCACTGCAAGTGATAAAGGTAAGCAGCTAGTTGTGGGTAAGCTTATTTTAGAAATAACTGGTGAAACTGATCCATGCAAAAAAATGGCTATTGCCTATCCCGGATTAGAAAAGGCACTTCAACCAGATTGGAGAGGCGGAGTAACTTGTCGAGTGCTCAACAATGCAACGGTTGCGACATCCAACATAGTCACACTAAAGTAACGCCAAAAATACTAAGCCGTTTAGTTACCCCTTCAACTAAACGGTTAAATCCAACAGCCGGTTAACCAACCTGCCTTGCTGAATACAATAAACTATCAATTGTCAGCGGTTAAGAATTGCAGTTCCACGTGGAACACTGGTCGAATTTCCCAAAAAAGTAACGACAACAAAGTCACCTTAACCTCAACTCAAACAAAAATTGCAAAATTATATTCAATTTAAAATTTAAAATCTGAGTAACTAAGCTTTGTTTTTTTAGTTTCATAAAAATTTATTTTTAATATGAAACTGATACTTTGCCTATGTTCCACGTGGAACATAAGGAGTTATAACCTGGTTTCAAATTCATTTATATGCGCAAAAGCTAAATTAAAACGAAGATATATTGAGTTAGTTGCTATAAGAAGCTTCACTCTTAATGGCAAAAGCAATCTGTGGTGTGATCATCAACCATCCCTACAGCCTGCATAAAGGCGTAGCAAATTGTAGGACCAACAAAGTTAAAGCCTAATTTTTTAAGCGCTTTTGACATAGCCTCTGACTCAGCAGTTTGTGTCGGTACCTCTTCGATAGAATGAAAATGATTAACCCGCTGCTTGCCGCCCACAAAACTCCATAAAAATGTAGAAAAGTCATTTCCCTGTTCTACATATGACATGTAAGCCCGAGCATTTTTTATGATTGAGTTAACCTTTAAGCGATTACGAATAATGCCAGGGTTAAGCATAAGCTCTTCGACTTTGTGTTCATCAAATGTCACGATAATTGCAGGATCGAAATCAGCGTATGCAGCATAATAACTTTGCTGTTTTTTTAGAATAGTAATCCATGAAAGGCCTGCTTGCTGGCCATCAAGGCAAAGCTTGGCAAATAACTCTTGGCTATCATAAACGGGTCGCCCCCACACAGTATCGTGATACTCCTGATAGATAGAATCACCGCCAACCCAACTGCAACGCGTGACATCCATAGCATCATTCCTTAATTTTAAATTGATAAGATAAAAAATAACCTATATAACCTCAATCCTACAAGGTATAATCGATACCATTTTCTATTTAAGCTTCCAGGCAGTAGACAAGCGGATATGACGACGAAATACGACGTAAAAACATTCCAGGGCTTTATTATGACCCTGCAGGAATACTGGGCGCAGCAAGGTTGCGCAATTGTTCAACCATTGGACATGGAAGTCGGGGCGGGTACATTCCACCCAATGACCTTCTTGCGCGCATTAGGCCCAGAGCCAATGAGCTGCGCTTATGTTCAACCAAGTCGACGCCCGACAGATGGTCGTTACGGCGATAACCCAAACCGCCTACAACACTTCTATCAATTTCAGGTCGTGTTAAAGCCATCGCCAGACAATATTCAAGAGCTATACCTTGGCTCCTTAGCTGCAGCAGGTGTCGACATGAACATTCATGACGTGCGCTTTGTAGAAGACAACTGGGAATCACCAACATTGGGTGCTTGGGGTCTTGGCTGGGAAGTTTGGTTAAACGGTATGGAAGTGTCGCAATTTACTTACTTCCAGCAAGTTGGTGGACTAGAGTGTAAGCCAGTCACTGGCGAAATCACCTATGGCCTAGAGCGACTAGCAATGTATATCCAAGAGGTCGATAACGTCTATGACCTAGTTTGGACAGACGGCCCTATGGGCAAAGTTATGTATGGTGATATTTTCCACCAGAACGAAGTTGAGCAATCAGCTTATAACTTTGAGCATGCCAATGTTGAAGTGCTATTCAAAACCTTTGAAGATTGCGAAAAAGCTTGTCAGCACTTGCTCTCACTTGAAAAGCCCCTGCCACTGCCCGCTTATGAGCAGGTAATGAAGGCCTCTCATGCATTTAACTTACTTGATGCACGCCATGCAATTTCGGTGACCGAACGCCAGCGTTACATCTTACGCGTTCGAACGATGGCTAAAGGTGTTGCAGAAGCTTACTATCAAGCGCGTGAAGCACTTGGCTTCCCAATTGGTAAGTAGAGGAATAAAAAATGAATTTTGAAAACTTACTAATTGAAGTTGGTACAGAAGAGCTACCTCCAAAATCATTACGTAAACTAGCAGAGTCGTTTCTCGCTAACTTTACTGACGAGCTAACAAAAGCAGAATTAAGCTTTGAGTCAGCCCTATGGCATGCTGCGCCACGTCGCTTAGCTATTAGCATTAATCAGCTTGCGCTTGCTCAAGCAGACAAAGTGGTTGAAAAACGTGGGCCAGCAATTGCACAGGCATTTGATGCTGATGGTAACCCCACAAAAGCAGCTATGGGTTGGGCTCGTGGTAACGGTATTACTGTTGAAGAAGCTGGCCGCCTAAAAACTGATAAGGGTGAATGGTTACTACATCAAGCTAAAGTAGTTGGTGTTGAAACAAAAAGCCTTATCGCAGCAATGGCTCAACGTGCTTTAGATAAATTACCTATCCCGAAGCCGATGCGCTGGGGCACTAACACTACACAATTTATTCGCCCTGTACACACGGTAACCATGTTACTCGGTAGCGAAGTTGTTACTGGTGAGCTGCTGGGCGTTAAGTCAGACCGTATTATTCGTGGCCACCGCTTTATGGGTAAAGCGAGCTTTGAGCTAGATCATGCTGATAATTATCTTTCAGCTTTGAAAGAGCAAGGTAAAGTTCTTGCAGACTACGAAGCACGTAAGGCGATTATCAAGGCTGACGCTGAAGCCGCGGCAGCCGCAATTGGTGGTGTAGCAGACCTAGAGGATGATCTACTTGAAGAAGTGGTTTCTTTAGTTGAATGGCCTGTAGTATTGACAGCAAACTTCGAACAAAAATTCTTAGATGTGCCTGCTGAAGCCTTGGTTTACACCATGAAAGGTGACCAAAAATACTTCCCAGTATTTGATAAAGCAGGCCAGCTTATGCCTAACTTTATCTTTGTAACCAATATCGAATCAAAAGATCCACAGCAAATTATTGCCGGTAATGAAAAAGTGGTTCGCCCACGTCTAGCTGATGCTGAATTTTTCTTTGAAACTGATAGAAAAGACACATTAGAGTCTCGCCTTAGCAGCTTAGAAACCGTAGTTTTCCAAAAGCAACTAGGTACGATTAAACAACGTGTTGAGCGCATATCTGCCATGGCTGCTTATATTGCTAGCAATATCGACGCTAACAGCGAGCAAGCCGCTCGTGCAGGTCTGTTATGTAAGTCAGATTTGATGACTAACATGGTAATGGAATTTACTGATCTTCAAGGCACCATGGGCATGCATTACGCTCGTCAAAATGGTGAAACAGAAGCAGTAGCAGTGGCACTGGCTGAACAATACAAGCCTAAGTTCTCTGGTGATACAGTACCAACTGCACCTATCTCAATTTGTGTTGCTTTAGCTGAGAAACTAGACACTTTAGTCGGCATTTTCGGTATTGGCCAAGCACCTAAAGGTGCAGCAGATCCATTTGCTCTACGTCGAGCAGCTATTGGTGTGCTACGTATCTGTTTAGAAAATAATTTACCATTAGATCTTGTTGATTTGATTGCTAAAGCACAAGCGCTACATGGTGAAACATTAACTAACGATAAGGTTGCTGAGCAAGTACTTGAATTCTTCATGGGTCGCTTCCGCGCTTGGTACCAAGATCAAGGTGTGAGTGTAGATGTGATTCTAGCAGTATTAGCTCGCCGCCCTACCGCTCCTGCCGATTTTGAAAGCCGTATTAAAGCTGTTGCTCACTTTAGAACGCTTGAACAAGCATCTGCATTAGCAGCGGCCAACAAACGTGTATCCAACATTTTGGCTAAAGTCGAAGGTGAGCTTCCAGCGACTATCGACGATTCATTACTGGTTGAGTCAGCAGAGAAAGTGCTTGCCACTAAGCTTGCTGAACTACAACCACAGTTAGCCCCGCTGTTTGCGGCCGCTAACTATCATGAAGCATTAGCACTGCTTGCTAGTCTGCGTGAAAGTGTTGATACCTTCTTTGAAGAAGTGATGGTAATGGCTGACGATTTAGCCCTTAAGAATAACCGCCTAGCGCTTTTATCAAGTCTACGTGAGCAGTTCTTACATGCTGCTGACATCTCGGTGCTGCAGTAATATCTACTGGCTAGCCCCAATAAAAAAGCCCCATAATTAGGGGCTTTTTTGTTTTTTACTACAGAAGACTAAATCAAGAGTAATTTTTGATGTAATTGATCAAACTGCTCTTTATCAATACCTGCATCAAACAATAATCGATTTAGCTGTTCGTCCTCTAACTTATTCGCCTCATGTAGCATTGAGCACTCACTGATTAAATTAGCTCGCCATACAGCCTCGGCTAAGCCACCAGCAGGCTTTGAATCAACAATAGCTAAACGATTAAGCTGCTCAACAATGTCTACAGGTAACTGCCAATGCAGAGCCAGTAGCGAGCTTAAACTTAATGATTTAGTGGTCATGACTCGACTAAACAAACAAGAGCATGGCTGTTCACCAGGATCAGCTTGTTCAAAGCCTTCTAATAACAATTTAAAAATCGCAATTTTACCAACATCATGAATAAGCCCCAGCAAGAACGCACTGTCAGTATCATCACCTTGTGCTAATTCACTAGCAAGAAAAGCCACCTGCATAGAGTGACGCCAGATCTGAGAGCCAAAACGTCGAAAATAGATCGGTTTAATTTCAATGCATTTACGTAATAGCACAGTAGTGATTGAGCGACGAATTTGAACACGACCAAGCTGCACTATCGCCAGCTGCAAGCTGGTGATCGGTTTTTCACTGCGCCTAAACAGTGGCGAGTTACATAGCTTTAATACCTCAACACTTAACACAGGATCTTTCTCAATGAGTGCTAATAGCGTGTTGTTATCACACGATTCATCAGCTAGTAACTTATCTAGAGCAACGACTTGTGTAGGTAGCTTCAATACGCTGCTTGCTATGGCTTCAGGCGCATTTAATGCAGCTTCAACTCGCTTAAATACGTTTTTCTCTAACTCGTTAGCCATACCGGTGCTCAAGGTATTCGGAAACAATAAGTTATAAAACAAAGCCGATATGTCTATAGGAATATCTGTGGGTTGAATAGACGGTGTTTGAACACGATTGACACGAGGTGGCGCAGATATTTCACGAGTCGATTTAAGTCGCCCATTGAAACTTTCTGGTTTTTCAACGATCACTTTATCTCTGATATTAAACAGTTTTTTAAATGTTTTCTTTAACACTTTATATGACCGGGAGTAATAATAAAAACACTGCTGTGGTGTTCTTATTAACTTGCAATACAACAAAAAAAATCGGCGCTATATGCGCCGATTTCACTATTTGCAAAATAACTTTCGCAATGAAACTAGACGTCTAAGTTAGCTACGTTAAGTGCGTTGGACTCAATAAAGTCACGACGAGGCTCAACATGGTCTCCCATCAAACAACTAAACAGTTGATCAGCTGCGATGGCGTCTTCAATCGTTACCTGCAGCATATGACGTGTTTCAGGATCCATTGTAGTTTCCCACAATTGCTCAGGGTTCATTTCACCCAATCCTTTATAACGTTGGATATATTGGCCTCGTTTTGCTTCGGCCATCAACCAGTCAAGTGCATCTATAAAGCTGGAAACATCTTTAGTACGCTCACCACGTTGAACATAACCACCTTCTTCAACTAAACCATCAATTTCAGCACCTAATGTTGCAATGCGTTTATAGTCATTTGATTGGAAGAAGTCATAGCTAAATACATAGTTAGTATCAATACCATGTTTACGGATAGTAATTTGTGGTAAATACGCGTTACGCTCAGCATCAAGTACCGCTTCAGAGCTATATAAAATACCACCAGCTTCTCTTTCAATTAAGTCTGCAGTAAATTCAGCAGTCCAAGCTTTAACTTGTGCTTCATCAGTCAATTTATCAGCAGTTAACTCTGGGTGATATAACAATAGATCTGTAATGTTAGCTGGGTAACGCTTTTCAAGGCGTTGTACAACAGCCTCAACTTCACGGTACTGCTTAACTAAACGTTCTAATGGTTCACCCGACATACCTGGAGCACCTTGTGCAGGGTATACACAAGCATTGTCTAACGCTTGTGTTGTCAAAAACTCGGTAAGCGCCGGATCGTCTTTTAAGTACTGCTCTTGTTTGCCTTTCTTAACTTTGTACAACGGTGGTTGTGCAATATATATAAAGCCACGTTCAAGCAATTCAGGCATTTGGCGGAAAAAGAACGTCAACAGCAAAGTACGAATGTGCGAGCCATCGACGTCGGCATCGGTCATGATAACGATGTTATGGTAACGCGTCTTATCTGGGTTATATTCGTCACGTCCAATACCACAACCTAACGCGGTGATCAGTGAAGCCACTTCTTGAGAAGATAGCATTCTATCAAAACGTGCTTTTTCGACGTTTAAGATTTTACCTTTAAGCGGTAAAATAGCTTGGTTTTTACGGTTACGTCCCTGCTTGGCTGAACCGCCAGCAGAGTCCCCTTCCACAATGTAAATTTCAGAAAGACCAGGGTCTTTCTCTTGGCAATCAGCCAGTTTACCAGGCAGACCACCTAGATCTAACGCGCCTTTACGACGAGTCATTTCACGGGCTTTTCGTGCAGCTTCACGTGCACGAGCAGCATCAATGATTTTGCCCACAATCAGCTTAGCTTCATTTGGATGCTCAATCAGGTAATCACTTAACTGCTCACCCATTGTTTGCTCAACAGCGGTTTTAACTTCGCTTGATACCAATTTATCTTTGGTCTGCGAGCTAAACTTAGGATCGGGTACTTTAACCGAGATAACAGCGGTTAAACCTTCGCGAGCATCATCACCTGTTGCGCCAGTTTTACTCTTCTTGTTATACCCTTCACGTTCCATGTAGTTATTAAGGTTACGAGTTAACGCACCACGGAAACCGGCAAGGTGAGTACCACCATCGCGTTGTGGAATGTTGTTAGTAAAACAGAAAATATTCTCTTGGAAACCATCATTCCATTGCATAGCAACTTCGACAGTAATGCCGTCTTCACGCTCTTGAATAAAATGGAAAACTTCTTTATTTACAGGAGTTTTATTAACATTCAAGTAGTCAACAAAGGCACTGATACCACCATCGTATTTGTAAAACTCATTACGCTCATCACGTTCATCAATAAGACGAACACCGACACCTGAGTTTAAGAAAGAAAGCTCACGAACACGCTTGGCTAAAATGTCGAAGTGGAACAGCACATCAGAAAAGGTTTCTTCGCTAGGCCAAAAACGAATCTCGGTCCCAGTATTGCTTGCCTCTCCGACTTCTTTAATTGGTCCATCAGGTACACCATGAGTATAAAACTGCTCATAAAGTTTACCTTCACGACGAATTGTCATCTGGAGTTTATGTGACAGTGCATTTACAACTGAAACACCTACACCGTGAAGACCACCTGATACTTTGTAAGAGTTATCGTCAAACTTACCACCGGCATGCAGTACTGTCATAATAACTTCTGCTGCAGACACACCCTCTTCAGGATGGATCTCAACAGGAATACCACGGCCATCATCTTTTACCGATACAGAACCGTCAGTATGGATAGTAATGACAACTTCGCTACAGTAGCCCGCTAAGGCTTCATCGATAGAGTTATCGACCACTTCGAATACCATGTGATGTAGACCAGTGCCATCATCTGTATCGCCGATGTACATTCCAGGTCTTTTTCGTACCGCATCAAGGCCTTTTAATACCTTAATACTCGAAGAATCATAACTATTCTCTGACATATTATTCTCTCGTCGGTTATTCAATTACCGTTACACGCCCGTGTTCCACATGGAACATTTTACTTGGCGGCGTGACTAACGAATCGACTATTGCTGCTGGTTCAATTGCCGTTACAAAAACTTGCGCTCCGGTATCGACCAACTGTTGTAGCAATAGTTTTCTATGCTGTGCATCCAATTCTGATGGAAGATCATCCACCAGATAAATACTTTTTTTATCAATTTGTTGTTTGAGCAACTTTCCCTGTGCAATACGCAATGCACAGACTAACAATTTCAACTGTCCACGGGACAAAGCATCCTGTGCTGGCAGAGCTCCTACCCGCAATCTTAAGTCTGCTTTATGAGGTCCGCTGACGGTATAGCCTGTCGCTAAATCTCTGGGATACTGCGTCTCGAGCAGCTGTGCGTACTCAGTTTTACTATCCCAGCCTCGGGTAAAAGAAACCTTAACATCAACCAGAGGTAAAAACTCTTCAATTATACCCTTAAGTTGTTCATTTAACGAGTCTACATATTGCTTTCGTATCTCTGTAACTAGTTCAGCATAACGGATAAATTCTTTATCCCAAAATTGAATCGCACTATAGGGTGATTCATCTCTGAGTAACTGATTTCGTTGTTTTAAAATACGTCTTATATTGACCCATGCAGCATAAAAACGCGGATCAGAATGAAAAGCCCCCAATCAACAAACTGTCGTCTCGATTTTGGGCCTTCAAACAGCAATGAAAAACTTTCTGGTGTAATAACTTGAATCGGTAATGTTTCAGCTAAGGTTGATAAACGCTTTACTTTATCACCATTAATTTTAACTTCAATCTCACCATTTCTAAAGCGTCTAAGCCCAATTTTACTGTCTTCATCACTGCTTACCATGTTGGCAAACAATGTCAGGGAATTTTGCTCATTTTGAATTACCCGTTGCGATAGATGACTACGAAAAGATCGACCCATACCTAAAAAATATATCGCTTCAAGAATGCTGGTTTTACCGCTCCCATTTTGCCCATAAATGAGGTTTAGTCCCTCACTAGGTCTTAATTGCGCAGAACTAATATTGCGGAATGTTTCAATATGGAGACGATCAAGACTCATTAGTACCCTTTAAATCCAGCGGGGAAGTAACTTTGGAGTGTAATTTATACCAGATAAAGTCGATTGAGTGTCAAACAACTTTACCTGGTATGAAGGTAGAGGAAAACAGTCAACTATAAACGCATCGGCATAACAACATACATAGAATCTTGCTCTATGTGATTGTCGATAAGTGCACTTGAGTTTCCGTCTATAAGTGTTATACGTACGTCATCCGATGGCAGGTTATTCAATACATCCAATAGGTAGCTAACGTTAAAACCAATCTCTAATGGAGAGTTTTCATACTCTACATCTAAAATCTCTTCTGCTTCTTCCTGCTCAGGGTTATTAGCAGTGATTTTAATGAGGTTATTTTCTAATTGAACACGAACACCACGAAACTTTTCATTAGATAGAATAGAAGCGCGTAGTAATGCTTGTTTCAATTGTAAACGGCTAGCAATAACAACTTTGTCGCCCCCTTTAGGCAGCACGCGACGGTAATCAGGGAAGCGGCCATCAACCAACTTACTGGTAAATACAGCCGTTGGCGTCGTAGCTCTAATGGCATTATCACCGATTGCAATTGTGACATCTAAGTCATCACCTTCAAATGAACGCATCAGCTCTAATACGCCCTTGCGCGGCACAATAACCTGCTTTTCAGGCAAAGAAGCTTCTATCATACGATGACTAAGCGCTAAACGGTGACCGTCAGTAGCAATTGCACGCAGTACATTACCTTCGGTTTCTAACAATAAGCCATTAAGGTAGTAACGGACATCTTGGTTAGCCATTGAAAACTGCGTTGCATCAATCAAGGACTTCATCGTACCTTGTTTGAGTGTAAATTCTATTTCAGCTTCAAAACTTTCAACATTCGGGTACTCTTCAGCTGGCAAAGTTGCCAAAGTAAAACGGCTGCGGCCAGAACGTAATAATAAGCGGTTTTCTTGCTGTTCAATTTTAAGCTCTACCTGATCAGGTAAAGATTTGACAATATCGAGAAATTTCTTAGCCGGGACAGTAGTACGCCCTTCAGTAATATCACCCTCTAACTGAACTTCACCGACCAATTCAACCTCTAAATCGGTACCAGTCAACTTAAGTGAGTGAGCGCTAACTTCAACCAGTAAGTTGGCCAGTATAGGTAGGTTATGCCGTCTTTCTACTGCTCCACTAACTAGCTGAAGCGGCTTTAATAGGGCATCCCTATCAATAGAAAATTTCATTTGTTTAAACTCTCCCTGCTCTTAAGAAGATAAAGTTCTTATCAAGTTAGCATAATCTTCTTTAATGTCATGGCTTTCTTCACGCAATTGCGCAATTTTACGACATGCATGCAAAACAGTCGTATGGTCACGACCACCAAACGCATCACCAATTTCAGGTAAGCTTTGGTTAGTGAGTTCTTTTGATAACGCCATAGCGACTTGTCTTGGTCGTGCAACACTGCGTGAGCGGCGCTTCGACAACATATCTGCCATTTTAATTTTATAATATTCAGCAACTGTTTTTTGAATATTATCGATAGTGACGAGCTTTTCTTGCAGGGCAAGTAAATCACGTAAGGCTTCACGAACAAAATCAATAGTGATCGGACGGCCGGTAAAGTTAGCGTTGGCAATAACACGGTTCAGTGCGCCTTCTAACTCACGGACGTTAGAACGCAAACGTTTAGCAATAAAGAATGCCACTTCATCAGGGAGGTTTATGCCACTTTCTTGCGCTTTACGCATCAAAATAGCCACACGAGTTTCTAACTCTGGCGGCTCAATGGCAACCGTTAAACCCCAACCAAATCGAGACTTAAGACGATCTTCAACACCATCGATCTCTTTTGGATATTTATCTGAAGTCAGAATAATTTGATGATTACCCTCTAGTAACGCATTAAAGGTATGAAAGAATTCTTCTTGCGAACGATCTTTGTTAGCAAAGAATTGAATATCATCAATAAATAATGCATCAACACTACGATAATAACGTTTAAACTCTTCAATCGCGTTATTTTGCAAGGCTTTAACCATGTCTTGCACAAAACGCTCAGAATGCATGTAAACCACTTTAGCGTCAGGTTTATTTTTGATAATGCCATTACCAACAGCGTGCAGTAGATGGGTTTTACCCAAACCTGTACCACCATATAGAAATAATGGGTTATAAGCCCCACCAGGATTTTCTGCAACTTGTAAAGCAGCAGCTTTACCTAACTGGTTAGACTTACCTTCAACGAAGTTATCAAACTGATAAGTTGGATTAATATTACTGCGATGATTAGCCGTCATAGCTGGCTCAGCTTGTGGTGCATTAAAAGTTGGCTTTTCTACCGTTCTTTTGGCCACTGGTCGAGCTTTGATTGAGGCTGAAGCTTGAACAACAGGCTTTTCAGACGGACGACTACCAATATCAAAACGCAAATTAGGCGCATCTGGGCCCATCTGTTCTGTAAAGAATTGATTAATGATATTGAGGTACTTGTCTCTAACCCAGTCTAAAACGAAACGATTAGGCGCATAAATGATAAGCGTGTCGCCTTCCATTTCTGCCTGTAACGGTCTTATCCACATACTGAATTGTTGAGCCGAAAGCTCATCTTGCAGCCTTGCGATACATTGTTGCCAAAGTGAAACCGCCAC